>DAHWKF010000063.1 GCA_027343785.1 Leptospirillum sp.
AAGGGTTGAAGATGATGATGATATTGTCTGTGGCGAGCTGCATGAAGTCGCCTTGTATTGCCCCGAAAGGGCGATTGCGACAACAGAGTATGAGGAGGTAGAACCGTAGGCAGCCAGAATATAATGTCCTCCCGGTGTCGCCGTAATCGCATCAAGGTTAGATAATGTACAACCGGTGCTTGGCAAACTCAGGGTTGATTTTGCTCCTACGACCCCCCCGTTGACAGGGAAGGCGTCAATGGAAGCGCCACCTTGAATTGTGTACAGCGTCGGGGTGCTGACACCTCCGGGGGTTTTGACATAGACCATGCCGTTGATTCCTGAGGCAGATTGCTGCGCCGAAGATGAAATCGGGGAGAGCGTATTGTTGGACTGGATTGAAAAAGAGTAGATGCCGCTAGAATTGCTGACAAGAAGGTAGTGCCCCGTGGAAGACGGCACCTGGGGACCCTGGCCGCAGGAGAGAAGCCCTACCGGGATCAGAAAGAGGAAGATCAGGAAAAAAACGTGTCTGACGACCCTGACCGCACGGGAAAAATGCACTGTCATACCGGAATCGGGGCCTCCTCGTTGCTGGCGTTGTTTTTCATGTCAGAATCCGGCCCATCCTACAGGAATCGGCAGGATCGATCAAGTTTCCGTTTCATCCACCCCGACGGAGGCGGATGGAAAGAGACCCTGCTTTCCCAGAACATAGAAGGCGATGCCGATACCGAGCCACGCCGTCAGAAGGAGAAGGGTCGTCCGGGGAACGGAACCGATCAGCAACAGGTCGAGCGCGATGGACGCTATCGGAAGCCAGGGCACCCATGGACACCGGAACGCTCCGGGTTTTTGCGGATGGAGCGAACGGAACCGGATCAGGGCCAGCGCGACGAGAATGAATGAGAACAGGGTTCCCGCCGATGTCAGCCGGGCCAGCGTTCCGATCGGGAACAGCATGGCAGGGATGGAGACGCATACCATCAGGAGGGCCAGGGTGAATACGGGTGTGCGGAACCGTTGGTTGACGCGGTACATGAAACGGGGCATCAGTCCGTCACGGGCCATCATCACCAGGATCCGGCTCTGGGCGAACAGAAGCACGAGGAGGACGCTTGTGAGACCCACCAGTGCCCCCAGGGTGACAAGTGTTTCTCCGAAACGGACGCCGACATCGAGCAGGGCGTGGGCGACGGGTGCCGGGTTGTTGAGGGAGGAGGAAGGAACCATTCCGGTCAGGATGAAGGCGACGGCCATGTAAAGCAGTGTCGAAATCCCGAGCGACGCGATGATGCCGAAAGGGACGTCTTTGCCGGGTTCATGCGCTTCTTCGGAAGCGGTTGTCACCGCGTCGAACCCGACGTAGGAAAAAAAGATGGTCATCGATCCCGCCAGCACCCCCCAGCCTCCATGCGGGAAAAACGGGTGCCAGTTTTCCGTCTGGATATGGTGTCCTCCCAGATAAAGAAAAATCAGGATGATTCCGACCTTGATACCGACCATCAGGTTGTTGAAGGAGGAGGATTTGCGGGTGCCCACCATCAGGAGTCCCAGGATCAGGATCAGGACAAGGCCTGCCGGGAGGTTTATGGTTCCACCGTCCAGAGGATTACGGGTCAGCTGTTCCGGCAGGTAGGGAAGGTTCATGCCCAGAAAGAGCGACTTGACGTATCCCGACCAGCCGATCGCCACCGCCACCGACCCGACGGCGTATGTCAGGATCAGGGCCCATCCGGTCAGGAAGGCGGGAAATTCTCCGAACGCCATGGAAACATAGGCGTATGCCGAACCGGTGACCGGGACATTGGATGCGAACTCCGCGTAGATGAAGGCGGCGAGTGTGGCGATCACCCCTCCCAGGAAAAAGGAAAGGACGACGGCCGGACCCGCGTCTTTGGACGCCGCGATGCCGGTGAGGACAAAGACGCCGACCCCGATGACCCCCCCGACGCCCAGAAGGGTCAGGTCCAGTCGTCCGAGAGACCGTTTGAGACGGGTGTCGTCGTTTTTGCTCTGGTTCAGATACAGGTCGGGGTGTTTGGGTTCGACCAGGCTTTTCCGGAAGCTTTCGAATTTCATCCGGCAGGCATGAGAGGGTGATCAACGTTTGTCATGGGTCGACTCCATCGCTTGGCGGCCGCTTTGATTACAGGTTCAGAAGGGTTTTTCGCCGCGCCCGTTCTTTTTTGGACAGACGTCTCGGGTTGCCTTTCTTTCGCGTAGTGCGGGACCCGTCGTTATCGTCATCCTCGACCGGCTTTTCAGAAAAAGACACCGCCTTCGGTACGGGGGTGGCACGCCTCGTTCCCACGCGGTCCATGAATTCCCGGGCGCCGACCACCCGGGCGCCGGTTCCCTGGACCCGGAGGATGACTTCCCGGTCGCTCGTCACGACGATCGCCCGGCTGCCATATCGTTCAGAGAGCCGGATCAGGACGGCATCCGCCGACCCTTCCTCTTCGGAAAAAATGACCGAGAAACCCAGTCCGGAATGGCGGAAAGGTTCGCGTTCGGACGGAAATCCATCGAAAACCAGCTGGATTTCCGTTTCCGGGTCGAGCTGGCTTTTGTATTCCGAAAGGGTCCGGACAAGGGATTCCCTTTCCCGCGCCAATACCTCCCGGTCTTTCCGGAAGCGGCCCTGGGAACCGATCACGTTGTATCCGTCGATCAGGACGATCCGGCCCATACCATCCCCTCCAGGGGACAGTCTGCCATGATTGGGGGAAGGAGTGCAAAGGCAGGGAAGATCGGTTCAGGCCGGGTTCTTTCTTGTGGGGTATTTGCCGAAGCACAAAAGGTCGACGTGATGATAGTGGTCCGGCAAGACAGTTTCCGGCCTGTACCCCATCCGGAGGAAGAACGGGATGTTCTCGTGGGTCATCAGGAGGGTGCACAGCGAAATTTTGTGGGCGTCGGCTGGAATGTGCCCTTCGAGAGCCTGCATGAGCGCTCGACCGACGCCGTGACGCTTCATGTCCGGACGGACGTTGACTTTCCGGACGAAAACGACGCCTTCGATCGTTTGGAAACGGACGGAACCGAGCACGGCTCCGGCAGGGTCACGGGCCACAAGGATGGTCTTTTCCGTAGCATCCCGGGTGATCTCTTCGAGGGTTTCCTCGGTCCAGATGGATGTGTCGAGCCCCCTGGCGGCGTGCACCAGAAATGACTGGCGTTGCACATCGAGGATGGCGGGAAAATCTTCGGGAAGGGCGACAGTGACCCGGACCGGATCCACCCTAGGCGCTTTCCGGCAACGCGAAGAGTGTCCGCGTGTTGGCGATCAGGGTTTCCGACAACGTCCCGGGGTTTTCCTGCCGTTCATGGGCGATGACCCCGATCGTTTCAGGCAGATAGGCCGGCTCGTTGGTTTTCCCCCGGAAGGGCACCGGCGCGAGGTAGGGGCAGTCGGTCTCGACCATCATACGATCGGAAGGGGCCCGACGGCTGACGTCCCGCAGGTATTCGGCGTTTTTGAAGGTCACGATGCCGGAAAACGACAGGTAGAACCCCAGATCCAGGGCTTTTCTCGCCTCTTCCCAGGAACCGGTGAAACAGTGGAAAACCCCTGGACGGGAGGGGAGGGAATGGGTTTTCAGGATCGAAAAAACACGTTCGAAGGCGTCCCGGCAGTGGATGACCAGGGGAAGGTCCCGTTCTTTGGCCAGACGAACGTGTTTTTCAAAAGAGAGTTCCTGGATTTCCCTGGAAGGGGCATCGTACGAAAAGTCGAGACCGGTTTCCCCGATAGCGACAACCCTGTCACGGCCGGCCATCGACAGAAACTCCTGAGCGATTTCGGGGGACCATTGATCAGCGTCTCCCGGATGGAGACCAACGGTCGCAAAGACCCCCGACAGCGTCTCCGAAAGGCGGACCGATTCGCGGGAACGTTCGAGATCCGTTCCGACATTGACCAGGGCAACCAGACCCGACCGCTTTGCCCGTTCCAGCGTCTGGGCTGGAGGGCTGTCCGGAGGCATCAGATTGAGGTGGGCGTGGCTGTCGATAAACGGAATCGTCATGCCTGTTACCGGATTTCCGCGCCGGGCGAGACGGGCCGGTCAAACGTGATCAGGGAAACACCCTCTTGTGTCTGGGCCGCGAGGATCATCCCCTGGGATTCGACGCCCATCAGCTTGGCCGGTTTCAGGTTGGCCAGCACCAGTACCATTTTCCCGACCAGTTCTTCCGGCGTATACGAAGCCTGGATGCCCGCCACGATCGTCCGTTTTTCCCGGCCGATATCGACGGTCAGCTTCAGAAGTTTTTTGGATTTGGGTACCGGCTCTGCTGCCAGGATGGTTCCGGGAACCAGTTCGATGCCCTGGAAATCGGTGATGTCGATCGCGGGCTTTCCCGGAGGAAAGGCGGGTGTTTCAGGTTGGGCTGTCGCCATCTGGGGAGCGCCACCCGCAGGCTCTTCCGCGCGAGAATCTCCGGACTGGGCGCCATCCTGGGGTCTGGAAGCGGTACGGGTTTCTTTCTGGACGGTTCCGTCGGGATTGCGTTTCTCGAACAGGGGAGAAACCGGAGCCAGGGCTATTTCCTCCGGGAGTTTTCCCCAGATTCCGTCGGTTTCGTAGGAAAGACCGGTGATCGATTCCCGGGCGGAAAGTTCCGTAAAGAGGGTGGAAGCGGTTGCCGGCATGAAAGGTGCGAGGTAGACACCCACAAGACGGAGGCCTTCAAGCAGGTCCGCCAGGACCGCGTTCAGTTCGTCTTTCTTTTCCGGATCGCGGGCCAGGACCCATGGAGCCCTGTTGTCGACATACCGGTTCAGGATGCTGACAAAGGACCAGAGAGCCTGAAGGGCTTTGTGAAATTCGAAATCCAGCGTCAGCCGGGGGACTTCCGGAAGAAGGGTTCGCGATGCTTCGAGCAGGTCCGGTGCCGGAACGTGGTTCTTGGGACGGACGAATCGGCCCCCATCCGAATACTTGACCGCCATGGCCACGACGCGGGAGAGGAGGTTCCCCAGGTCGTTGGCGAGGTCTGCGTTGATACGGCCGACCAGTGCGGTGTCGGAAAAATCGGCGTCCTGGCCGAACTGCCCTTCCCGGAGCAGGAAATAGCGGAGGATATCCGCTCCATATCGTTCGGCGTAGGCCTGGGGGTCCACCGCGTTTCCCCGGCTTTTGGACATTTTCTCCCCGTTGACCGTCCACCATCCGTGCGCGAAAATCAGCCGCGGAGGGAGGCGGCCCATGGCATGGAGGATGGTGGGCCAGTATACGGCGTGGGTCGTCAGGATATCTTTACCGATGACATGGGTGGCCGGCCAGAGCCGACCGAGCGTCTCCTCCCCTTCCGGACGGGACAGGGGAATGCTGACGTAGTTCAGGAGGGCGTCGAACCATACATAGGTCACATAACGTGTGTCGAAGGGAAGCGGAATGCCCCAGGGAAGACGGGATGCCGGCCGGGAAATGCACAGATCCTCCAGGGGGCGTTCCAGGAACCCCATGATTTCATTGTACCGGCTTTCGGGCTGGATCGACCGGGGGTGTTCCCGGTACCATGATACAAGCCATTCCTGATGGCGGCTCATTTTGAAAAAATAGTTTGTCTCGCTGACCTGCTCGACCGGGCGGCGGCATTCCGGGCACAATCCGTCCGTCACATCCTTGGACGTCCAGAACCGTTCGTCAAACATGCAATACCAGCCTTCGTAAAGGCCTTCGTAGATGTCGCCGTTTTTCCAGAGCTGCTCCAGGACTGCCTGTACTCCCTTCACATGCCGGTCTTCCGTCGTCCGGACGAAATCGTCGTTGGAGATCAGAAGGGTTTTCCAGAGGTCGCGGAATCGGGGCATGATCCGGTCGACGTAAACCTGCGGGGACAGATTCATCTTCTGGGCGCTTTGCCAGACCTTCTGTCCATGTTCGTCCGTGCCTGTCAGAAAAAAAACGGGGGTTCCCGACATGCGCGATGTCCGGGCGATCACGTCGCAGGCGATCGTGGTATAGGCGTGTCCGATGTGGGGGACGTCATTGACGTAATAGATGGGTGTGGTCAGGTACAGCCAGTTTTTACGGGCGTCGTTGTCGGATGCCATTCCGTTCCTTTCTCGGCCTGTTTTCCGTCATGGGGTCAGGCGATGGTTGCGAGGGGAAAGAGTGCCGGCTGGTCGGGAAGGCCGCGGGGATCATTGTCCACGGGGACCCATTCTTCCCGTTTTTCGGCAGATTTCTCGAAGGAAAGGCAGCATTTGAGGCGACCGCACATGCCGGTTGTCTTCATCGGGTTCATGTCCGGGTCAAAATCCCGCGCCTGGCGGGTTGTCACCGACTGGAAATCCTTGAGGAAAGTGGAGCAGCAAAGCTGTTTTCCGCAGGGGCCCATTCCATCGAGGAGGGCGGAATGTTCGCGCGGGCTGATCTGCCGGAGCTCGTGGCGACCCCGGAAATGGGAATGGATATCCTTGACCAGCTCCCGGAAATCGACCCGACCTTCAGCCGTGTAATAAATGATGAATTCCGTCGCAGCCAGGTTTCCCGTGACGGCAACGATATTCATCCCGAGATTCCGGGCCTGAGATCGCTCCTTGACAAAAACAGACAGGGTGGACTCCTTGGCCCGGAGGGTTACGGTCTTGGCCGTATCCTGCGGATCCATGAAACGGAGGAATCGGTAAGCGGGAGGGGTCGCCGGATCGTCCGGAGACTGGATTCGGGGAGACTCCACGAGGGACATCGGCACGGGACCGATTTCCGATTCAGCCAGAATCCGGTCTCCCAGACGAAACACGAGGCCGTCCACACATGGTGCGAGGAGTGTCCGGTTGGGGCCCATGTTCTTGATCTGCGCTGTCAGAACCCAGAAGTTTCCCTCGACAGGAGGATGCCGGGGATTTTCCCCGTTTCTTCGCGCGGGGGAATCAGGCTGTTTTTGACGGTTCATCGTTGCCCGAAGCCAAAGTCTCGTTCCAGTCCCATAGAAGTTCCTCAACGGCCATGGAACGGTTGATGTTGTATATTGCCAGTGCCCGCAATTCTTGGACTCTATCATGAAACTCTTCCCGCTTCAAATGGGAGACGGAGTCGACAAGTCCCGGGGGAACGGGCATCGAGGTCCTCGCTTCCGGGCAGGCCTCAAGCCTGTAAAGATCCAGAAGAAGGGACTCCAGGGCATCTCCCAGACAGGAAAACCCTTCGGGTTCGGAAAGAAACGGCAGAAGATCCGTGTCAAACGGAGCGGTTTTTTGCCGGACTGTCAGAACCCGTGGAATCCGCCCGAAGTTGGGACGCTGGGGTGATTCCAGAAGTGCGCGGAGTTGTCCGGGAGCTCCGCGGGACAGCAGGAGGATCATGTCGCGCTCCTCCCGGGACAGTCTTCCTTCTCCCGATTCGTCCAGAATCTTCTCCATCTCCTCCCGTGAACGGGTGGAAAAGGAGATCGACAGGGCCCTCGATCGAATCGTCGGCAACAGGCTTTGGGGAAGATGGGTCACCAGTATGAGAACCGTTTTTTCGGGAGGATCCTCGAGTGTCTTCAGCAGGCTGTTGGCGGCGTTTTCCGTCAGGGTGTGCGCGTCGTCGATAATCCCGACCCGTCTGATTCCGGCAAGGGGCGCGTTGGCAAGCTCGGAAATGAAGCGGCGGGTTTCGTCGATCGCAATGTGGGTCTCTTCCCCGGGAGAGAGAAACAGAACGTCCGGATGGCGAGGATTCCCGTCCGGGAGGGATTTGTCGAATATTGCACAGGAAGGGCAAGGGTTGTTTTCAGGGTGCCCGGGATGGAGGCACAACAGTGACCGGCTCCATAAAAAGGCCGTACGCTTTTTCCCCAGACCTTCCGGCCCTTGGAACAAATAGGTGCTGGGAATGGAAGGGCGTTTTGCAACCTCCAGAAGTCGTGGCAGCAGTCCTGAACCTTCAGTCATGATTCCCCGTCGTTCAAGCCCGTGTCTGGTGCCCCTCCTTTCCGCGTTCAGGAAGGGTGGGGCAAAATATTCGCCAAGTCTTTCAGGATCCGTCGGGATATTTCTTCCCGCGGGAGCGTTGCATCCAGGATGCAAATTCTTTGTGGATTCTTCCGGGCGATTTCCAGATACCCCTCCCGGACGCGGGAGAAAAAAGCCAGTCCCCGTTCCTCTATCCTGGTTTTTTTCTCCGCCCGGCTCCGAACCCTTTCAAGGGCTTTTTCGGGAGAAATATCCAGAAGGTAGGTTTTCGCCGGAACGATCTTTCCCAGAATCATTCTGTGCAGGGATTCCAGTGTTTCAAGGGGGTGTTTCATCCCGTACCCCTGATAGGCTGTCGTCGCGTCGGTGAAACGGTCGACCAGCACGATCTGTCCGGTGGACAGGCGTGGACGGAGGACCTGTTCGACATGCTCGGACCTGTCGGCAAGAAAAAGGAAGAGTTCCGCCATGGAACCGATCGTCAGATCCTCGGAAAGAAGGAGGTTCCTGACCACTCCGCCCAGAGGGGTCGCACCCGGTTCCCGGGAGAGCGTCACCGGATAGCCCCTCTGCATCAGGACATCCAGGACATCGCGCGCCTGGGTGGTTTTTCCCGAGCCGTCGATCCCTTCAAAAGTGATCAGAGTCCCTGTCATTGCGTGCGTCATTCTGGCTGGAGATTCCGGGGGAGTAGAGCCGGTCGGACCAACCTTCCGGCTGGAAACAGGAAAAGTGGCGAACGGAAAAAAACCGCCCACCACCTCCGATCGTAAGAAAGCATTTTAAGATGGCATGAACAGATCAGGAATAAACGATGCGGTGGTTCAAGCCTGATTCAGGCAGAGGCTCTTAATGTTCCTTGATCTTGTTTGCGAGCATCAGCATGCTTGCGACAATTGTGCCGAGAATCAGTGAAATGACCCAATGTAGATCACCCATGTCACACCTCTCCCTCTTGCTGGTTTCGTTTCCGGAAGGATTTTTCCAGCCATGCCCTGATCCGGAGTTTAACAGAAACTGGAACTCATTTTAGTCATTCTTCAAAAGAAAGCAAGTGTTCCGCCCAAAAAACCGTGAGGAGTTCATGTGGTCCGTCTCCCACTGAAGTCACCATTGGTTTCGATTGCAGCAAGGGGTTATTTTCAACCGGGATCCGTTTTTAATATTAGGAATAATTCCTAAATAGGAATTGATTGACAAAATAAAAAAGCGTCATCATTATAAATGGAGAGAAAAATGTACGGAGGGGTATCGGATTGGAGAATGATGGGCTGAATGTCAGCGAAAAGTCGCGGATTCGGGAAGCGGTGGTGGACGCGGGTCTGCGTCTGACCGGTCCACGGCTTGCGATATTCCGGATCCTCCTGGAAGAAGGTCTCCATCCGTCCGCGGAAGATGTCTATCGCCTTTTGGCCCCGGAATTGCCTTCATTGTCCCGGGATACGGTGTACCGGACCCTTGCGACGTTCGAGGAGGCGGGACTGGTCCGGAAGTTTCCTTCGGGTGAAGGGGTTTTTCGCTATGATGCCCGGATGGTTCCCCACCACCATTTTATTTGCTCCCGATGTTTGAAAATTGTCGATGTCAGCATGTCGGAAACCGGTTCTGTCCGGATTCCGGAATCCCTCCGTTCCCTGGGAGTTGTCGAAACGGTCCGGATGGAATTCCAGGGTATTTGCCTGTCCTGCCAGTCAGGCGGGAAGGATTCGGGGGCCCTCTCACCCCGGATTCCAAAACCTCACCAAGGAGAAAACAGATGAACAGGTCCGTGTTCGGGAAATTTCTGCCAGTGTTTTGTCTTGCCACCGTCTTGGCTTTTCCGCCGTCGATCCGGGCGGCGTCGCTTGTTCCTCTGCCTCCCGCACCACCGGTTCCTTCGGGAAATCTGATGACGAAGGACAAGATTGCTCTGGGAAAAAAGCTGTTTTTCGATCCCCGCCTGTCCGCTAACGGTTCGATCAGTTGCGCATTTTGCCACGTTCCGACGGCGGGATACGCTGATCCCAAACCGGTTTCCCTGGGGGTCGGAGGGAAAAGGGGCGGAAGGAATGCTCCACCTGTTCTGGATGCAGCCTATTTTCCCGTCCAGTTCTGGGACGGTCGGGCGGGAAGCCTGGAAGAGCAGGCCCTGGGTCCGCTGACAAATCCGGTTGAAATGGCGAACCCCGATTCCCGTTCGATTGTCACGAGGCTCCGCCGGATTCGGGAATATCGTATCCTGTTCGCCCGTGTTTATGGGGGACAGATCTCCATCGATCATGTCGCCCAGGCCATTTCCGCTTTCGAGCGGACGCTGGTGACACCGGACAGCCCCTATGACCGTTACCTGATGGGGGACAAGAACGCCCTGACGGCCGCCCAGAAGCGCGGGCTAGCCATCTTCCAGGGCAAGGGCCGGTGTGCGGCATGCCACAACGGAATCCTGTTGAGCGACTCTGCCTATCATAATCTGGGCGTGCCGCAGACAGGACCCATGCGGGTGGACGTGGGCCGCTATGCGATAACGCATGATCCGATGGACAAAGGGAAGTTCAGGACCCCCACCCTTCGGAACGTTGCGTTGACGGCGCCATACATGCATGATGGTGCCTTCCGCACGCTGAAGGAAGTAGTCGACTTTTATGACCGCGGAGGCGGGAAGTCCCCGTACACCAAGGATTCACTCATTGTGCCGCTACACCTGTCGGCCCAGGACAAAAAGGATCTCGTCGAGTTTCTGAAGTCCTTGTCCGGAGAAACACGGACGCAACTTTCCTATCGGGCATCACGGTAGGCAGGTTCCATTCCGGGCTGGGTCGTTAAGGAAGCCGCCAGCCGATGACATTTTCAGAATAAGGAGAAGAAATTGGTTCCACTGATTGGGCAGCTGGCCCCGGATTTCACAGCGACGGCAATCATGCCGGACAACACCATCAACGAAAATTTCGAATTGCACGAATACCTGTCGGGGTCGACCGGCGTCCTGTTTTTCTGGCCCCTTGATTTCACTTTCGTCTGTCCGACGGAAATTATCGCATTCGATCATCGTCTGAAGACATTTGAAGAAAAAAACGTGAAGGTGGTCGGCGTCAGCGTCGATTCCGCTTACACCCATCTGGCCTGGAAGAAAACCCCCGTGTCAGAAGGGGGGATCGGTCCCGTGCAGTTTCCTGTGGTCTCCGATCTTTCCAAGTCCATCTCACGATCCTATGGAATCCTTCTGAACGAATCGGTGGCCCTCCGTGGGACATTCCTGATCGACCGGAAAGGGGTTGTCCGTCATATGGTGGTCAACGACCTCCCTCTGGGAAGAAACATCGATGAGGCGATCCGGATGGTCGATGCGCTTCATTTCAACGAAGAGCACGGAGAGGTATGTCCGGCGGGCTGGAACAAGGGTGAGTCGGCCATTAAGGCGAGCGAAGACGGGATCAAAAGTTTCCTCAGGGACCATGCGAGAAATCTCTGACAACACGGTCGGGTTCCCTTTTCGTTCAGGGGATCGGCAAAAATGACAGGCGGGCGACATGGCTGTTCTTTTTTGGCCTGAAGGGGCCATCGTCAACAAGAGGGAGGAGATCTCCTCCATTCTGGACAAGTGCGGCATCTCCCTTGATTTTTGGCCCGTCCGCTCCAGTGGCCGTACGGCAACACTTCTCGACGAGGACACGCTGGGAGAAGAGGAGAAAGAGGCCATTCTCTCGGAGCAGGACCAGTATTTCGCACAATTGCGGGCTTCCCACGGCTATATGGCGCGCGACCTGATCGTGATTTATCCCGGGATGCCCGGTCTGTCCGGCCTTCTGGACCGTTTTCTGCCGATCCACTATCACGAGGACGACGAGGTTCGTTATATCGTGGACGGAGAAGGCGTGTTCGGCTTTGTCCTCCCGGAAGGATCACAGGTCGAGCTTTTGGTCGAAAAAGGGGATTTTATCCGGGTTCCCCGTTTGCTCGAACACTGGTTTCGCCTGACCGGACGACGAAAGATCAAGGCGGTCCGTTATTTCACCGGAACCGCCGGCTGGGTACCCGTCTATACCGGCACCCCCTCCCTTTTTCCTCCGAATACGTCTTCAACGGCATGATGGACGCCATTCACGCAACATACCGCTTCCCCCCGGGGGTGGACGCCGCTAGGGAAGCGCATATCATTGCGGTGGGTCAGACCGCGGGAACATGGGATGAACGGTGGAATCTCCGTTCTGCCGACCTGGAAAAGCACCTGGGCAAGGTGATCGAGGTCCGGTCACTGGAGGGCGGCGGGTCGGAAGCGGTGGTGGCTTTCCCGGCGGTCAATGCTCCCGAGGGGGTCGGGACCCTTCTGACAATGGTTTATGGAAAATACTCCCTTTCGGGACTCTCGAGAGTCGTCGATATCCGTCTTCCCGAAAACTGGGGGATCCCCCCCCGTTTTGGTATCCGGGGCATCCGGAAAGTCGCGGGAGTGCAGGACCGGCCACTGATCATGGCGATCTTCAAGCCTTCCCTCGGCCTTTCCCCCGGCGACCTCGCGGAAATCCTGCGCGAAGTCGGAGACGCCGGTCTGGACATTATCAAGGATGACGAGATTATGCCTGATATCCCGGGCTGTTCCGCGATGGACCGGGTCAGGGCCTGTCGCCCCGTCATCGACGCGGTCGGGAAAAAACGCCCCGGAGGGGGGTCGCTGCTTTACGCGGTCAATCTGTCGGGATCAGGAGCCACCCTTCTGGAGCGAGCCCGGGCCCTTGTGGCCGAAGGTGCGAATGCCCTTCTCCTTTCTGCTCCCGCGTACGGATTCTCCGTGCTGGAAGCGCTGGCGTCCGATCCGGCTATACATGTCCCGTTGTTCGTTCATCCGGCGTTTTCGGGGGCGTCGAGTGCCGGAAAAGGTCATGGACTGGCCTGGTCCGTCAGTCTGGGCATCTTGCCGTCCCGGTCGGGAGCGGATGCGGTTCTCTATCCGGCGCATTACGGATCCCTTCCTTTCTCGCAGGCGGACGAGCGCCAGGTTGCCGGAGAACTTCTCCGAAGAGACGTTCTTCCCGTGCCTTCCGCGGGCATCCATCCGGGCATCCTTCCCCGCATCATCGAAGAGTATGGCCATGATGTGGCCCTGAATGCGGGAACGGGGATCATGGATCATCCGATGGGAGCGGGGGCCGGTGTGCGGGCTTTTTTCGAAGCGTTCGAACGGTATAAAAATGGAGATTCCTTTGATCCCGGAGATATGCCTGACGGTCCGCTCAGGGTCGCGGTGGAAAAGTGGGGCCATTGAAACCGGTCGTTTTTTCCGATTTTGACGGAACGATTACGCAAGAGGAAACATTTGTCGGAATCCTGAGAAAATTTGCCCCCGAAAAATCGCGTGAGCTCATTCCCCGGATGTATGATCTGACGCTGTCATTGAAAGAAGGCGTCCGTATCCTTCTTGAATCGGTCGAAAGCCGCCATTACCCCGAAATGCTGGAAATCATGAAAAACGCCCCCATTCGGGACGGCTTCAACGAGATTCTGGATTACCTTGACTCCAGGAAAACGCCTCTGATCATAGTGACAGGAGGTCTGGAAGACTTCGCTCGGATCGCTTTGCGCCCGATGTTGGGGAAGATTCACTCGATTTTTGGCCTTCGGGTCAATACGGACGGACCTCGCCTGTCCGTCATATCAGAATGGGCTTCCGATACGGAACTGGTTTCAAAACCCCTGATTCTTGAGACAGTCGGAAAATCTGTCTCTGCCAATCCGCCCGTCCTGATCGGGGATTCGGTGACTGACCTGGAGGCTGCACTGTCTTGCCCGGTGGTTTTTGCCCGGGACCGGCTCGCAAGGTATCTTCAGGAGCGGGGGAAGCCGTTTTTGCCTTTTGAAAATTTTTTCGATGTCCGCCAGTCTTTTTCGGAGATGTTTCCTGTTGAATCCTGAAAACGAACTCATTACACATGCCCGAATGATGTACGACAGGGGATGGATGGCCGGAACATCCGGCAACCTTTCCGTCCGTTCTCCGGAAGGGATCCGGATCACCCCGA
Source organism: Leptospirillum sp. (assembly GCA_027343785.1). Taxonomy (GTDB): domain Bacteria; phylum Nitrospirota; class Leptospirillia; order Leptospirillales; family Leptospirillaceae; genus Leptospirillum_A. The sequence continues at coordinate 13,885 of DAHWKF010000063.1, forward strand.
GCGGTCGAGACAAGGGGACCCTCAAAACCGGAGACCTGTTGCTGGTTCGGGAAGGAG
>DAHWKF010000094.1 GCA_027343785.1 Leptospirillum sp.
CACGACCGTATGCCCAAAATCTCGAACATTATCGAGATCATGAAAGGTTCCGGCGAAGACCGGGCTCTTGCGGCCCTGATGAAAGTCGAAAAAGCGATGGATGAACATGGAGCCTACGCCACCGTGGTTTTTGATGATCCGGTCATCCATGCAACGATCCAGAGCCTCGGCGGCTGGGTCAAGGCCTGCCGCCAGACTGAATACGAGTTCACCTGGTGGAAAGAAGAGTTTCGGGAGCGCTACCAGCACTTTGAGCAATATGGTTCTTCCCCGGAGGTTCCCGTTCGTCTCGCCGGGATCTTCGATCAGGTCAATCTCCCTCTGGGAGAGAAACCCCGGAAGCCGGAGATCATTGGAGATTACGAAAAAGCGATCGGGTGGGTGTCGAAGATGGAAAAGTCCGTTTCACCCGCTTTGGACACAAGGAAATTGTCACAGAATCTAATAAAAACTATAGATGGTATCTGAAAATAACATATCTATTCAGGAGAAATGCCATGCTTATCAAACGCTATTGCGGTCATCTGGAGAACATTCCGGTCCCTGAAACAAAGGAAAAGTTTCTGATGGAAAGAGGCCGGCAATGCAGGAAATGCCGGTTTGAAAAAAATTCGATTATGCGGACGGTGATTGACCAGGACAAATATCTCCCCCGGGCCATGGCGTCGGCCATGGACACCTACAGGGAATGACGGCGGGAGGCGCCGGGGGCGTCTCCCTGAGTGCGGGAATTCCGCAGAATTTTTATCACAGGAGGAATCGAAATGGGAGGACAGACACTGGGAAACATTGCGACGGGGGTCCAGAGCAACCTGACCGGGATCGGATCCCTTGTGATGTACGCCTTTGCCCTTGTGGGGGTTGTTCTTGCGGGAATGGGGATCCACGGATTTTACGCGGCCCATAAAAATCCCGGGGGACAGCATACGATCGGCAAGGCCGCCATTCAGACGATCGTCGGGGTGATCCTGGCCGGCGGTCTGACATACATGATCAATTCCGGCTCGATGACTTTCGGAAACAACAGCGGAACCACCCAGCTGCAGCAGGTCATCAACCCCTGATGAGCCGGCTTGGGGAACCGACGCTTCGCGTCAAGAGGGCCCTCTGGCGTCAAAACGATCCTGAGGCGGACGGGAAGCCCGTCGTTCCTCCCGCCCTCAGGATAAAAATCCTGGAACGGGACGACTACGTTTGCGGGCATTGCGGATTCAGAAGCCTCAAGTGGCAGGAAATCCACCACAAGGACGACGATCACGCGAACAACAATGAGGAGAACCTCGAGACCCTCTGTCCCTGGTGCCACGGGTGCCATCACGCGGGATTCATGGGCGTGTCGGGAAAAGCGGCCCTGATCTGGCTTCCCGAAATGAGACAGACGAACCTGTTCCACCTGGTCCGGGTTCTGGCTGTGGCGATGGTTCAGGACAAAAAGGACGAAACGGGTTTTTCCGGACTGGCGAAAAAGTATTACGAGGAGCTGGGGGCCCTTCGCGGGACGATTAATGGCCTGTGGGGAGACGGATCGCACAATCCCGCTGTGTTGGGGAACATCCTGCTGGACGCGGACGAAGGGATTCTCCAGGAGTCCAGGCTTTCCGGCTTTCGTCTTTTGCCGGTCCTGAACCAGTGGATCTCCCAGATCAGCTACTGGTCAATCTCAGTCTTCGGAGCCGTTCCGGTGGGAACGTGGTCCCGTCTGGCGGAGAAATGGTCGATTCCAAAGGAGACCGAGGACGAAAAAGAGACAGAGGACGCCTCCGGGTCGAACGGCCCCGGAGATGAGGGTGAAGAGGATGAGGAATGAAGAAGGGGGACGGATGCCGTCTGTAACGACCCGCCATCTTCCGGGAAAGTGCCGGGCGGAATACGAACCCCTGGTCTGCGGAGCCATCCTTTACGACGATCCGGATGTCCGGACAAGCGGGTGGACATCCAGGGAAGGATGTCCTCCGGAACGGTACGACGAACGGCTTGTCGGCCATTCCGACACCCTCTGGCTCACGAACCTTCCGGCCTTCCGGATCGGACAGGCGCGGATGGCGGGGCGGTATCGCCCGGAAAACTGGCTCAGGGCCAAGGTTACCTCCCTCCTCCGGGAATGGGGGATGGAGGCAAGTCCCGACGAGGGGGTCCGCTTTCTCTCGAAGGTGTTCGGCCGGGTCCTGGCCCAGGTCGAAAGGACATGGCCGGATCTCGAACTACGAAACCCCAAAATGTCCGGGACGACGGAGGGGCTCCCGGATTTGATCGCCGATGTTCTTCCGGCCGTCCGGCAGGTGGGGGACGCCCGAATGAAAAAGGTCGCAACGGCGGCGTACCGGACGTACCAGAACGTGGAGCAGGGGCCGCGGGGGAGGGAAGAGACGCGCTACACGGCATTTGTCCTTCCACGGGTGGAGCACGCCCGAAAGATCCTGTCGACGCCTGTTCCTTATGGTCCCTGGGAAGAGTTCCGGGAAGGGGCTCCCGGATTTCCGGCCGACCAGAAAAGCCGGACCTCCTGGCTCGGGGCGATCGGTCGTCCGGCGGTCGTCCGGGTCGTTTATCGGGGATCGGGAGGCGGTCCCATGAACCTGATTTTAAACGGCGACAACCGGGAGTGGTGGACGGGGGAAGAGGTTCTCTTCGCGTCGAATATCCCCGGCACTGAAATCGAGATCGTGGAAGCCCACGTCGCCAAGGGAACGGAACCCTCCCCCGTTTCTCTCCCTTTTGGGGGCCGGCTGGCCGGAGTCTCGGTATCCTGCGGATTGTTTTCCGAGAACGTCTGGGTTGCGGCGGCCGGGATCGGAACCCAGGAATCGCGGCCTCCCTGGACACTGTTTCTCCGGGCAGCGGACCGGATGATCACGTGCCGGGTGGCACTGGAACTTCTCGATCGGGGAATTACCGTCTTCGGAATGGGATATGGCGTTGTCCATGCGTCGCTCCCCGTGGACATCGATCCCGCCGACATTCTCGATATCGCCAGAAAGACAGGAACTTATGCTGTTCCTGGCCATCCGGACCGGTTCGAGGCAAAAAAGGGGGACATGACCGATGCTCTTCGGGTGATCCATCTGTCGGGGGCCTGGAAAGCCCTCGAGAAAATCGACGACCAGTGGTGGGAAGAATGGTCGTCGCTCCCTGGAAAGGAAAAAAGATGTTGCTGAATACGTTTGTTTTCAGAAGAACGGCTGTGCTTGTCTCCCTCGCAATACTTCTCGCCTCGTGCCATAAGGGCGGGCTTCCAGTGGAAAAACGGGATGCCACTCTGAAAAAGAGCGCCGATCTTCTGATCGGAACCCTTTCCAGGAATACGGCGACCGTCGTGCGCCTTTATCCGGGGCCGGACGGACTGGTCGGCGTGATTTTCCGGACCAAAGATGGAGTGATCCGGGTGGTCTGGATGACGCCCCATGGAGCAGCGATCGTTCCGGGCCCCGTGATCACGGCGGCCGGCCAGAACCTGACCGGAATCGCCCAGGCTGCGGTCGACGCCGTCTCGAAAACCCTTCCCAAGTCCGCATCCGGAGGCGGATCCGCACTCGACAGTTTTTCTCCTTCCGGCAATGCCGTAGGTTCGACCCCGGATTCCGCCCAAACCGCCCGGCCGTCGCCCTTCGGAAAGAAGATGTCCGACTCCGACTTTCTGACGATGTCCCGACATCTGAAGTCGATCGCCGTCGGTCGCGGGAGGCGCGAGATCTGGGTCTATTTCGATCCGAACTGCATCTTTTGCAACCGGCTGTATGAATCCCTGAA
>DAHWKF010000099.1 GCA_027343785.1 Leptospirillum sp.
CTGGATCCTGTTCCCTCCGATTCCTTCACGGAGGGAACGGAGGATGGGGATCCCTCCACCGACGGATCCCTCGAATGCAAAATCCGTCCGGTGAGCGTGTACGGCCTCAAAAAGCTCCTCTCCGTGAAGCGCCAGAAGAGCCTTGTTCGCGGTCACGACCGACTTGTTTTTCCGAATGGCTTCGAGAAGGAGGGTCCTGGCCGGCTCGATTCCGCCGATCAGTTCAATGACAATCTGGATCTCCGGATCGTTTATGACCATTGCCGGGTCATGGCCCAGGGTCACTCCTGCCAGAAGGGGTGAATCCTTTTCCTTGATATTCCTGTCAACCACCGTCTTCAGGATCAGCGGAAAACCGAGTCGCCTCCCCAAAAGATCCGTTTCTTTCCTGAGGAGGCGGACAAAACCCTTTCCCACCGTGCCGAAGCCGATCAGGCCAAGCACAACAGGTTTTTCAGAAGTGGGGGGAATCATAGCTCCTCTTACACGATGATGGAGTGGATTGTGGCTGGCCTGCCCGGTCAAAAGTGCTTCCCGCCTCTTTCTGGATGCGCGGCCGTATAAACGGAGATATCACTGCATAAACGGGTTCTTCAGTGGCAATGGTATGGTTTTCCCTTCATCCAGCAGGACATTCCGGTATGCCCGAAAGTAGGCGGCAACCGGAACGGATCCCCAGTCAACGTTTTTGGATGACGGAAGATTGAAGACGAGGACCTGAAGTTCCTTGTCGCGGTAGTCCCAGATCAAGACGGAATCATGGGGGAGCTGGATGCCCTTCTTGTCTTTCAGTTCTCGGGAATGGATCACACGCGGAGTAACTCCCCGGAGTTCCGCTGGAAGGATGTCGTTCAATGTCCAATAGGGTTTCTCTCTGGTACCCATAAACGGGGCTGTCACCAGAACGGCCAACAGACGGTTCTTCCGGAACTCGAACTGAAATTCCGGAGTGTACTTCCCGTTGGAGAGCTGAAACGGTGAGAAAAACAGGTAACGGTCTTCCGGATGCGCATCAAAATCCGTGTAGATCCCGCAAGGCAAAGCGGTCGAGGCCCCTTCCCGAGGGGTCAGCCCAGGATCTCCCTTATGGAAAACTGCCAGTACATTTTCCTGGGAATCACCCAGCTTCCAGCTCCAGGCCAGGGCATTTCCCGCACCGGTCAACAAATAAACCAAAACCGCCAAAAGAGGGAGAATGCTTGACGAACGCCTTTTCATCCGATACCTCCCATTTCCATCCGTTCGGTCCGGGCCAGGAAGCGTTTGATGTTCATTGTGGCCTGGCGGATCCTGTTTTCATTTTCGACCAGTGCAAATCGAACATAGGAATCTCCCTCGGATCCGAACCCGATTCCCGGAGAAACACCTACTTGAGCTTCGGACATCAGGAGCTTGGAAAACTCGAGTGAACCGATATGTCTGTGAGACACGGGAATCCTCGCCCAGAGAAACATCGAGCCCTTCGGCATAGTGACGGCCCAGCCTCCCCTGTTGAGGCCTTCCACGAGGACCTTGCACCGCTTTTCATATACTGAAGCGATCTGACCCGGGACAGCGTCGAGCTGATTGAGCGCCAGGATGCTTGCGATCTGGATGGGCTGGAACATTCCGTAATCAAGGTAGCTCTTGAGACGTGTCAGCGCACCGACGATCTCCCTGTTACCCACCAGGAAGCCAACACGCCATCCCGGCATATTGTAGGATTTGGAAAGTGTGAAAAACTCTGCCCCAACCTCTCTTGCGCCCGGAACGGCAAGAAAACTGGGTGCCTTGTATCCGCCAAAGGTGATATCAGCATAGGCGAGGTCGTGGATCACGAAAAATCCGCGTTCGTGAGCCAGAGCCACAAGTTTTTCAAAAAATCCGTCTTCTACAGTGAGCGTCGTTGGGTTATGGGGATAGCATATCAGGACCGCTTTCGGATAACCGCCCATTCGGTCCAGGGATTCCCGAAAATCATCCCATCCGTTTCTGTCCGGGTGCATGGGAAAATCACAGACATCCGCACCCGCCATTGCGAAACTGAAAGCGTGAATCGGATAGGTCGGGTTTGGAACCAGGACCTTGTCCCCCCTGTCGATCGTGGCGAGGGCCAGATGGGCAATGCCCTCCTTGGATCCGATCGTGACGACAGCCTCGTTTTCAGGATTAAGGGAAACGCCATAATGCCTCATATACCAGGAACAGATCGCCTCACGAAGTTTTGGAAGCCCTCTGGAGGCAGAGTACCTGTGATTACGGGGGTTTCTGGCCGCCTCGACAAGTTTTTCGACAATGGGAGGGGGCGTCGGAAGGTCGGGATTTCCCATTCCGAGATCGATAATGTCTTCCCCCTGCCGCCGGAAGTTAACCTTCATTTCATTGACAATATTGAAAACATATGGCGGAAGCTGGTTGATGCGCTTGAATTCCATAATCTCCTCAAAACTGAAGACGGGCAATCCTGTCTGTCATGGAAGCTTTTTCATTTCCATCAATACCGGCTATTTGCGATCCATGGACAGGGTATCGGCTGATTATCTCAGAATGACAGGCATCCTTTCAATCTCCCCGCAATTACAATTGGGCGATTGAATGGATTCTGACAATCCGGGATCGGCAAGTCTTCCGTATGAGCCTGTCAGCGGGTTGGTGTTTTGACGGAACCTGAAGGATGATCCGGAAAGGTGCGAATATAGTGCAGGACATCCGAAATCTGTCTGGGAGAGAGTTTTTCAGACCATGCCGGCATTGTTTCCAGACCGTTTGAAATGATATGGAATAGGTAGGAGTCGGACTTTCCTCTCCAGAATCGGGTACTGCCAAAATCCGGCGGGGGAGGATTCAGGTGTTTGGCTCCGGCTCCATTCCCCTGGCCGGTGGCGCCATGACAGACGGCGCAGTTTTTTATATATATCTCTTTGCCTTCCATAATCCTAGCTTTACCAAGGCCGTGGGGTTCAGCCGGAAGGACGAAAATACCCAGCAACAAAAGAACCGTCTTCGGAAGCTGTCGGATCAATGTCGGACGTTTCAAGCGCGGATTCCTTGGTTGGTCACAACCTCCTCCACCATGCAAGAATTTCCGGGATTCTGCATTGCCGTCAGGAGGGGTGAAAGGGATGCCCAGACTCTATAATACAACGGAAACTGAGGTCCATAACGACAAAAGATCTCCCAATGACTTGGATGAAAGGGTTTGATAGTATATCTTGGTTAAAGCCTAAAAAAAAGGAGTTCGCCCCTTGCGCCTTTCGATTGGGTACCGGAGTCTCCGCTTCTTCGTATCCGAGCAATGGACGCTTGTCCGTGATATCTTTTCCCGGATTGGCGACCTTGTCCGTCCCCGGATTGAATTAATCCGTACACGGCTTAAAAGAAGCCGCGTCGAATCGCGCAAAGAACATCTGCTGGAACTTTTGGGAGAAGAAGCGGCCGGATCCGGGATCCCGACCTCGGTCGACTGGCCAGAGCAAATCAGGCAGTCTGACCGGGTCAGGAGTTTGTACAAGAGAATCGGAAGTCTTGAAAAACTTGAGAACAAGCTTCGGACAGAAGCCCAGGTTCTGGAAGAAACCGGCATTGTCTGGCTGTTGAACAATCTGGCTACCGAGCTTTCCGCCCGGAAACTGGAAGTAAAGACACACTGGGTCCAGGAGCATTCACCTTTACTTGGACTTTCTGTCGCCGAAATCAGGCAACAGCTTCTTCCCCCGGGCTTCATCCCCCTTCTTGCATACAGGGGAGTACGCTCTGTTGAACTATCCGAAGACACCCCGCTCCAGCAATCTGATATGCTGGTGTATCTTTCTTCCGCTCAGGGGCCGTCTCCCTTCGGGAGTGACTCCCGGTGGCAGCTGTATTCCCGTATGTAGGAATTGAATGTGGGGACAGACCGGAAATTTCGATAATGAACCAGAGTCTCCTGCCCTACAGGAAATGATCGAGAGGATATTTATTTGGCACATGTATTTAATCCACGGATGGTCGATCGCCTCGAGGACCCTGCCAGAGAGGAATTCCAGAACCCGAAACGGCTGATCGATATCATGCACCCGGTGGAAGGTCAGGGTTTCCTTGATTTTGGCATTGGGACCGGATACTTTGCCCTTCCTGTGTATGAACGTTTCGGAGGCCCGGATCCTTTTTATGGTGTCGATATCCGGCCAGAAATGCTTGAACTTCTGAAAGATCGCAGCATCAAAAGATTCGGGAAAGAGGTGGTCACCCCCCTTTTGGCGACAAAACTCCCCTTGCCGATTCCGGCAGGCTCAATTGGTTTGATGTGGATGGTCAATGTCTACCATGAACTGGCGGACCGGAAGCAAACACTCGAAGAGATTCTGAGACTTCTTTCTCCCGGGGGCAGCCTTTTCATCGTCGACTGGAAAAAGACAGAAACCCCCTTCGGTCCCCCATTGGAAGAACGTGTCGCCGATGTTGACCTCTACGATGACCTTCTGACCGCCGGCTTTGACAAGATCCGTTCCTGGGACATTTACCAGTGGCACATGACGGTCCAGGTGATGAAATAAAAACGGGTCGGCCGGAAACGGATTTTCGTCCGAGGGGTGGACGACTTCGTCTGGAAGGTCTTCCATGGCTTGGAAGAATGATCGACAAGGGGAGGGCCTCCCTGGAAGGTCGTCTCGGGGATTATGAGTTTCCCTGCGGAATGGATTGGGAAGTATTGCGTTACCTGAAACTCGATCCGGACGCCTTCATCAGTCTCCTCAAAATATGCGCGGACGATGAATCACTGGTGAAAATGCTGGGAATAAGATCCCGTCCTTTATCGGAACGGGCTTTTTGGGCGGAGGTGTTTGAGGTCCGCTTCTCCCGGTTGCTGGACGATCTGGATGACCAGGAACAGAAAAGGGAATAAAGAATGAAAGAAACAAATCATATTACGGGTTCCGGTGTTTCCCTGTCCGGCACTCCTCTCCCCCTTCCTTCGCTGGACGGAAAGACGTTTTACATCAAGACCTTCGGCTGCCAGATGAACGTGCACGACTCGGAGCGAATGGCAGGCCTTCTTTCGGAAGAAGGGGCAAGGCCCGTTTCAGAACCGGGAGAGGCCGACATCATCCTGGTCAACACCTGCACCATACGGGACAAGGCCGACCAGAAGGCCCTCTCAGACCTGGGACGAATCCGGCAGGTACGAAAGGATGGTCCGGAGTCGGTTCTGGCTGTTACCGGATGCATGGCCCAGCGGGAAGGGGAGGAAATCTTCCGTCTCGTGCCCGATGTCGACCTGATTCTTGGCCCTTCCCAAATCCGGAACCTGATCCCCCTGCTCGACACGGTTTCCCGAGACCACCAGCGCGTCGATGGAACGCTCTGGCCACCTCCGGACATGACGACACCACCGGCCCTTCGGCCACCGGGCATCACCGCTTTCGTCACAATACAAGAAGGCTGCGACAAGTCTTGCGCCTATTGTGTTGTTCCGTCCACAAGAGGCGCCGAACGAAGCCGTCCGGCCCGTGATATTTTTCAGGAAGCCGAAGAGCTTGTATCCCTCGGGTACCGGGAAATCACCCTGCTGGGGCAGAACGTCAACGGTTATGGTCATAAGGGAGACTCTTCCGGCGCCTCTTTTCCTGAACTCCTCCGGAGGCTTTCCGAGATTTCCGGGTTGCACCGGATCCGTTTTACCACCTCCCACCCCAATGACATGTCAGACGAATTGATCGAGGTCATGGCATCCTCCGCCAAGGTCATGCCCCATCTTCACCTCCCTGTCCAGTCCGGGTCGGACAGGATCCTGGAAAAGATGCAGAGAGGCTATACTCTTGAGACCTACAGGCAATGGGTCACAAAGGTCAGGAAGAATATTTCCGGGGTTTCCCTGACCACCGATCTGATCGTGGGCTTTTGTACGGAAACGGAAGAGGATTTCCGGCAAACAATGGAAGCCGTCGAGGAATTTTGTTTTGATGGCGCATTTTCTTTCATATACTCCCCCCGGCCATCGACACCCGCCCATGCGTGGGCAGATACCCCTTCGCGGGAGGTCGCCGTCGAACGGCTGGAACGTCTCCAGAAACTCGTTGAAAAACAGGCGGAAGCCAGGAACGGGAAACTGGTCGGCCAAGAGGTGGAGATTCTTGTCGAGAAATGGGATGAGGAAAACTCCATGGCCATCGGGCGCACCCCTCAGTTCCAGACCGTCCGCGCCCACGTCGATGCACCTTCCTCTCCCCCATTCCCGGGAGATCTTGTGCAGGTCAGGATTACCCAGGCTTCCCGAACAGGTTTGCGGGGGAGACTCTCCCCGAATGCCTGAATGTCAGGAACCGGCACAGGCATGACGCTGTGACAATCATTCACAGGTACCTCTTTATCGAGCTTCTCCCCCCCTTTGTCATCGGGCTCCTGGTTCTTGTGGTCCTGATCCTGACCCAACAGACCCTGATTATCATGAACCTTCTGGTGAACAAGGGGTTATCCATTCCGACCGTTCTTCGGCTGATCATGATGATATTTCCCCAGTTCCTGACAATGATCATTCCCGTTTCCGTTCTCGCAGCCTCGACCGCAACATTCAACCGGTTCGCTTCCGACGGCGAGATTACCGCTCTGAAGGCTTCCGGTATCGGCCTGTCGCGTCTCCTCTGGCCCCTCGTTTTATTTGCCTTCCTGGGATTTCTCGGGAGCTTCTATATGTCCCAGAAGGCCCAGGAAACCCAGGGAATGTCCCTTCAGGAAATGATTTCCACCATTCTGAAGAAGAAGCTCTCACTGGGGATCAAGCCCCAGGTGTTCAACAACTTCATGGACCGGTTCGTCATCTATGTGGACCGGATGCCGACGTTTTCCAAGATGGAGGGCGTCTTTATCTATCAGAAGGGGAAGGGAACGGAACCCGCCACCGTCATCATGGCGCAGAAAGGTTCCCTGATGAACGAAAGGAAAGAGCGGCCGGGAATACGTATCCAGCTCCGATCGGGAACGCTTCTCCAGGGAGGCCCGGCCCAACAGTTTGTCCAGTTTGCATCCTACGACCTGACCATCTTCGGAAAAACAGGGACAGGATCGAATGCGGGGCCATTGTCGATCGCACGTCTGAAACAGAAAATTGCCCAATCACCGAAACCCGACACTTCGTTGCTCAGGGAGCTCGAAGACCGGTATAAAAACTACACCTACCCCTTTTCCTGCCTGATCTTCGCCTTTCTGGGAATACCCTTTGGCATATATGCCAAACGATCGGGGAAACTCGCGGGGTTTGTATTTGCGACAGCTTCCGTGATTTTTTTCTACATTTTAAATACGGTGGATGATCTGATGGTGGCGCGACGGTTGATGAAACCTTTTCTGGCTTCCCTTGTGCCGGACCTGGCGCTGGGCTCCCTGATGATTGTCCTTCTGATCATGGTTTTCAAGGAAATCTCTCTCTCCCTTCCGGCATTCTCCTGGCCGTTCAGGCGCCAAGCTTCCCGACCGTGAAGATACTGACCCGTTATATCGCCTCGGAGCTTTTCAAGATATTTCTCCTGTGCTTCATCTCCCTTGAGGCGATTTATGGGGTGATCGATTCTGTCGAGAAAATCAAGGACTTCCTCGGTCATCACGCTTCCATACTCCTGATCGGAGAATATTTTTTCTACCGCTCGATCGAGGTCAGCTTCCGGGTTCTTCCCATGTCGGGCCTGCTGGCCACCCTTCTGACACTGGGGATTTTTTCCAAAAATCAGGAACTGACCGCCATCCGGGCTGCGGGGATCAGTCTGGTCAAGGCGACCAAACCATTTCTGGCTCTGGGCATTCTGATTTCCGGGATGGAGTTGGCGATGAACTATCAGGTCGTTCCCCACGCCTATCAGATGACCGATTACATCAAGGACATCCGGATTGATCAGGGCCGCACAGGAAAGGTCACCTTCGAACTGGACAATGTCTGGTTCCGTCACGGGAACCGGGATATTTATGGTGCCAGGACAATACGGGACGGGGGAAGAGTTCTCGACCGGGTTGTCCTGTATCACCTGGACCGTACATTTCATCTTCGCTGGCAGGTCGAAGCGTCCGCTCTTGTCTACCGAAACGGAAGCTGGAAGCTGCAAAACGGAAAGCGGATTCTTTTCAGTCCTGACGGATCGCTGTCCATCTCTTCCTTTAGGGAAATGGGAACAGACCTGACCCGACGACCTGTGGATTTCACCTTTGAAAAAACCCGCATGACGCATCTGTCCTATCCGGAGCTGGACAGATATATCTCCCTGTTGAAAAAAAGCGGCCTCCCACGGGAAAAGTATGAGGTGACACGGGACGCAATGGTTGCGTTTCCCATCGCCTCATTCCTGATGGTTCTGATGGCGATTCCTTTCGGAATCCGGGAGGGACGACAGGTTGGTATCGCCAAGGGGTTCGGGATCAGCCTCCTTCTCTCCATGGCCTACTGGACCATTTATTCCCTGGGACTGGCTTTGGGAAAAGGGGGTGTTCTTCTGCCCTGGATCAGCGCGTGGTTTGCCAATATGATTGTCTTTTCCGTTTCGGTATCATTATTTCTGCTTTTGAACCGGTCCTGAAGGAGACTTGATGGCACAGGAACATTTTTCTTCCGACGCGAAGACAACCGGTGTCCTCCTCTTCAACCTGGGAGGTCCCGAATCCCTGAACGATGTCTATCCATTTCTTCTGAATCTATTTTCCGATCCCGACATATTCCGGGTGCCCCGGATTCTTCAGCCCCTGATTGCGCGAATCATTGCCCGGAGGCGTGCTCCCAAGAGCCGGGAGTACTACCGGCAGATCGGTGGCGGGTCGCCTTTGCGGAAAATCACGGAGGAGCAGGCCAGTCTTCTCGAATGCAGGATGAACTCCGGAAATGGAGGCAACCGCTGGAAAGTCCGCGTCGCGATGCGGTATGCCCCTCCCCGCGCGGGGGATGCCATCCGGGATTTGCTGTCCGAAGGGGTCGATGAGCTGGTTTTCCTCCCTCTTTACCCCCAACGGTCCATTACGACAACGGGCTCTTCCTTCCGGGAAGCCCTGGCGGAGCGAAACAGGCTTGCTCCATCCCTCCCGGTCCGAAGCATACCCGCCTGGCCGTCCCATCCTCCCTATATCGAGGCTCTTGCGGAGACCATCGGAGAATCGATCCGGAAGACGCCCGCGGAAGAACCCGTGCACATCCTGTTTTCCGCCCACGGGATTCCCGAATTTCTGGTTACGCGGGAAAAGGATCCTTACGAACGGGACACCCGGACAACGGTTGAGGCGGTCATGAAACGGATTTATGCCCTCCATCCCGACCGGTCGATTGAATATCATCTCTCTTACCAGAGCCGGGTTGGTCCGCTCAAATGGCTCGGGCCCGAAACACGGGCCGAACTGAGCCGCCTGGCGGGAGAAAACGTCCGGAATCTTGTGATGGTACCGGTCAGTTTCGTATCGGATCATCAGGAAACCCTCTATGAAATGGACATCCTTTACCAGGAGATGTCCCGGGAACTCGGATACAGACATTTTCTGAGAGCCCCATCCCTCAACGTCCGGCCATCATTTATCGAAGCTCTCGCCTACTTGCTGTCGGAAATCCCGGCCGGAATTCCGGTACCCCCTGCCCCCTGTTTTTGCGCCTGCGGGGTGTGTCCGAAAAAAACGGACTGAGGGTTCCTGGTGGATCCCCGCCCTTTGCTTCCAGCACACGTTGCTTTCGGCGTCACGTCGTTCCGGGATCCGGCTTACGGAGAGTCCCGGGAATGGTGGATGGGAATGGGCAATGGGGGCTATCTTTCCGGAACCATCCTGCATTCGCTGTCCCGCGGGTATCATGGCTTGGCGATACTGGCGACATCTCCTCCCGTCGGAAGGACTCTGTTCTGGGTCAAGTGGGACGGCTGGATTGAGGACGGGGAAGACCGAATCCCTCTGACCTCCGATCACTGGAAGGACGATTCCTGGGGACCGATTTGCCTTTCGTCCCTCTTCTCCTTTTCACTGGTAGGCCGTCTTCCGGTGTGGTGTTATCGCTGGAAAGACCGGACCCTGTCGGTGCGCGTCTGGTATGACCGGCCAAACGACGCCTGTGTCCTGTCCTTTGCCCTGGATTCACCCCTCCCCGTACGACTCCGGATTCGACTTTTCTTCAACTGCCGCGACCACCACCAGATTGTCCAGGGAGATCCACCCGCGCTGTCGGCGACTCTGGAAGGGAAGGTCGCCCGTCTGGCAGCCGGCGGCTTGTCCGCCTCCATTCGGGTCACCTCCGGCGATCTGTGGGTTACCCCGGATACCTATCGAAACTTTTTTTATCCCCGGGAAAAGGAACGGGGACTCGGCGACTGGGAAAATCACTCATTGGGTCTTTCCGGCAGTATCCCCCTTCTGCCTGGAAAGGAAGTCGCCATTATTTTTCGACAAGGTTCCGATAAAGGCGAAGGTGAACTTTTGGGAGAAGATTTCCCGGACGCCTCCCGACACGCCTTTCTGGACCGCGAGCAAGCGCTTCTCAAAATGGCCAGAAGTCGTTGTCCTTTATGGAAAAACGCACCGGACTGGGTCAACACCCTGATCCTGGCGGCGGATACGTTTGTCGTCGACCGACCGAGTTCTGGTGTCGATGCGGGAAAAACCGTGATTGCGGGGTACCCCTGGTTTGGCGATTGGGGGCGGGACACGATGATTTCGTTTCCGGGACTTTTCCTGGCGACCGGACGTTGGGACGAAGCCCGTTCCGTACTGCTCTTTTTTTCAGGAACACTCAAGGACGGTCTCCTGCCCAACTATTTTCCGGAAGATGGCTCGAATGCCAAATACAACACCGCGGATGCCTCACTATGGTATCTGAGAGCCTGCCACCTGTATGGGTTGGCCACAAGGGACTATGCCACCCTCCGGATCCTTTTTCCGGCACTGTCCTCCATCGTCCGGGCCTATCTGGAAGGAACCGCCTTCGGCATCGGGGTCGACCCCTCGGACGGGCTGGTCCGAATCGGCGAGTCCACCGAACCCTTGACCTGGATGGACGCGCGTGTGGAGGGGAAGCCGGTGACGCCCCGACATGGCAAGCCGGTTGAGCTTTCCGCCCTCTGGTTCAACGCTCTGGAAGCGATGATCTGGATCGCCGGAAGACTCCGGGAGGACGGGTCAATGTTCCGGAAAGAAAAGGAAAAAACCCGGATTGGATTCCGGAAGTTCCTGCGTTCCGCGGGCGACGGGCTTCAGGATGTCCTGGAGGGAGATCCGGAAGAGAAGGACGCCGTCCGTCCCAACCAGATATTGGCCGTGTCACTCGCCGGGAAACTTCTTTCCGTGCGGGAGGCCGAATCGGTTGTCGATGCGGTCAAAAACCATCTTCTCACCCCTTTTGGACTTCGTTCGCTCTCCCCCCAAGATCCCCGTTACAGGGGTGTATATGCCGGCCCTCCCCAGAACCGGGACGCCGCCTATCATCAGGGTACCGTGTGGGCCTGGCTGCTTGGCCATTACGTCATGGCGATATTACGACGACCCGACAACAGACAGTCAGGCCTGTCCCTGTTTGACGGGATCCGGGATCACCTGTCGGAAGCCGGATTGGGTTCAATCAGTGAAATTTTCGATGGTAATCCCCCTCATCTTCCCAGGGGATGCCCTCTGCAGGCATGGTCTGTCGGATGCACCCTGGAAGCGCTCCAAATGCTCTTTGAAAACGATGAAAACTGATGTTCCCGCCCGCCCGGAACTCCGAAGGGTGTCTTGACCCTCGGGAAAGGATGCGATTACAATCACCGCCATGATTGATGCCGTCCGATGGGTCCGAACTCCCGAAAATCAGCACGAAGTGCATGTCCTGGATCAACGCCTGCTCCCCCTCCGGACCGAATTCATGGTTTGCCGGAACGCTGACGATATGGCGGTGGCGATTCGCGATATGGTGGTCCGTGGGGCTCCGGCCATTGGAATTTCGGCCGCATTTGGCGTCGCTCTGGGTTCCCAGTCCTTTGACTCCGCTTCCGGTATTTCTTACCGAAAACACATGGAGGAAGTCTCCCGGCTTCTGGGATCCACGCGCCCGACAGCCGTCAATCTGTTCTGGGCGATCGAACGCATGAGGTTCCTCTGGAAAGACCAGGCCGGGACTGATTCTTCCTCAATGACGGAATCCCTCTTTCGTGAGGCCCAGATTATCAAAGATGA
Organism: Leptospirillum sp.; assembly: GCA_027343785.1. Lineage (GTDB taxonomy): Bacteria > Nitrospirota > Leptospirillia > Leptospirillales > Leptospirillaceae > Leptospirillum_A. The sequence continues at coordinate 12,115 of DAHWKF010000099.1, forward strand.
AGATATCCGGATGAACAGGAAGATGGGCGAACATGGCCAGGCGCTCCTTCCCCAAAGCGCCACGGTCCTGACGCACTGTAACGCGGGTGCTTTGGCGACGGGCGGTTTCGGTACCGCACTGGGCGTCATCCGCGCAGCCGTCAACGCGGGAAAGTCGATCAGGGTTTTTGCGGACGAAACCAGACCCTACCTCCAGGGGGCGAGACTGACCGCTTACGAGCTGGTCGAGGACGGCATCCCGACAACGCTGATCACGGACGGTATGGGGGCCTCCCTGATGGCCAAGAAAAAGATCGACGCTGTTATCGTCGGGGCAGACCGGGTCACCGCGAACGGGGATGTAGCCAACAAGATCGGAACCTACGCTTTGGCCGTCCTGGCCCGGGCCCACGGCATTCCGTTTTATGTGGCGGCTCCCTTTTCGACCATCGACTTTTCCATGGCTTCGGGATCGTCTATACCGATCGAGGAACGCTCTTCCCGGGAAATCACCCACATCGGCCCGGATGTCCGCATCGCCCCGGAAGGGGTATCGGTCTATAACCCCGCGTTTGACGTCACCCCTGGCGAGTTCATCACGGCGATCATTACCGAAAAAGGGGTCTTCAGGCCGGAAGAACTCCGGCAGATGTCCCCTCAATCCATCTAATCCAAGAGAGCAATGTGCCAGAGGACAAGAACGGCCAGCCCCTGACGGGGGAGCATTCAGAACAGGAGCGTGTCCGTCGCCAGAAAAGGGACAGACTGATCGCTTCGGGTATTGATCCCTATGGAGAACCCTTTCCCGGCCGGGAATCCATAGAGACCCTCAGGACCCGTATTCCGGCCTTGAACCCCTTGCCTGACAACATCCCTGTCATCAAGTCCCGAATCGCCGGCCGGATCGTCCTCCTGCGCCGCTTCGGAAAGGCGTTTTTCGCGACCCTCCAGGATGCCACCGGACGTTTTCAGGTTTACATCAGGAAGGACCATATAGGGGAAGAGTTATACGACCTGATCTCCGAAAACACCGATATCGGGGACCACATCGGGGTCGACGGCACATTTTTCCTGACAAAGACGGGAGAACCGACGCTCGACGCCTCTTCCGTCACCTTTCTGGGAAAGTCGGTCCATCCCCTTCCCGAGAAATGGCACGGTCTGACGGACATCGAGCAAAGGTACCGCCAGCGTTATATCGACCTGATCGTCAATCCCCAGTCCCGCGACGTTTTTCTCAGGCGCGCCAGAATTCTGGGCTTCATCCGTCATTTCATGGAATCGGAAGGATTCATGGAGGTGGAAACCCCGATGATGCACCCCTCCCCAGGCGGGGCGCTGGCGCGTCCGTTTGTCACCCACCACAACGCCCTGGACGTCGATCTGTATTTGAGGATCGCACCGGAACTCTATCTGAAAAGGCTCGTCGTCGGAGGGTTCGACAAGGTCTTCGAAATCAACCGGAACTTCCGCAACGAAGGTTTCAGCCCGCGCCACAATCCGGAATTCACGATGATGGAATTTTACATGGCCTACCACTCTCCCGAAGATCTGATGGCCCTGACCGAAAAATTATTCGGCCGCCTGGCCATGGAAATCCATGGAAGCACCAGCGTTCCTTACGGAGACGATCTCCTGGAGTTTTCCGGACCCTTCAAGCGGATTTCCTATTTCGATGCCCTCGCACAGGCCTGTGCCCTTTCCCGAGACAACCTTTTCCGGGAAGACAGCCTCCTGAAACTCGTAAAGAAAAAAGGATTGCCTATCCCCCCTGTCCGGAACGGAAAACCCTATACGGCAGATCTGCAGAATCTCCTGTTTGAAGAAATGATCGAAAAAACACTGATACAGCCGACTTTTGTGACCGGGTATCCGCGTGCCATCTCTCCCCTGGCCCGCTCCTCGCGGCAGGATCCCGAGATCACCGACCGGTTCGAGCTCTTTGTCGCGGGGGTGGAAATCGCCAATGGGTTCATGGAGCTCAACGATCCCGACGAGCAGCTGAGACGGTTCATGTCCCAGCTCGAATCCAGAAATTCCGGCGATCTGGAAGCTCCTCCTCCCGATATGGATTATATACGGGCGCTGGAAATCGGTCTTCCCCCCACCGCCGGTGAAGGTATCGGGATCGACCGCCTGGTCATGCTGCTGACCGGCCAGCACTCTATCCGCGATGTCCTGCTGTTCCCCCAGATGAGACCCTTGTGATTCCGGGACGGTTCGAGTGGAGGATCGCCCTCCGGTATCTTCGCTCCAGCCGCCGGTCCGGGGCGCTCTCCCTCCAGACGATCATATCTGTCAGTGGTGTGACCGTGGGCGTTGCGGCGCTCATGGCCACGCTGGCTGTCATGACAGGATTCCAGCACAAGCTCAGATCCAAGATTCTGGGTGTGAACTCCCATATTGTCCTTACGGATGGGCGGGGCATGCCGATGACCCACCCGGAGGAGGTCGTCAGAGATGTCCTGAAGATTCCGGGGGTTCTCCATGCGGCGCCTTTCATTCTGGGACAGGCCATGCTTTCGGCGGGAAAGATCGTATCCGGAACCGTCCTCCGGGGCATTTCTCCGCAGGAAGAGGAAAAGGTGACCCGGCTGGATCGTTACATGGTGCGCGGAGCGCTATCTGATCTTCTCCGCCCGTCCGGTTCGCATCGGCCGGGGATCATCCTCGGTGAGGATCTCGCCGACCACCTGAATGTCGATATCGGGGACACGGTGGACGTCATCAGTCCCAACGGGACGATGTCTGCCTTCGGAATGATTCCCAAGATCCGGCATTTTGCCGTTGTCGGCATTTTCAAATCCGGCCTCTACGAATATGACAACACCCTGGCCCTTCTCTCCCTGGAGGAATCCGCCCGTTTTCTGGGGTTACCCAAAGGGGCGGTCAGCGGCCTTGAAATCCAGGTCTCCCACATCATGCAAGCCTCCCGTATTGCCCATGAAATGGCGTCCAGTCTGGGGTATCCTTATTGACCCCGCTCCTGGCTGCAGATGAACCGGAACCTTTTTTCGGCCCTTTTCCTCGAAAAAACCGTCATGTTCATCATCCTGGTCCTGATCGTGCTCGTTGCGTCATTCAATATTATCAGCACGCTGACCATGATCGTCATGGAAAAAGGAAAGGAAATCGCCATCCTCAAAACGATGGGGGCCACCGAAGGCCAGATCCGGAAAATCTTTATGATCGATGGTCTGCTGATCGGTCTTTTGGGAACTTCACTGGGGCTTCCTATCGGCTATCTCATCACGTTTCTTCTGGAACACTTCTACCGTCTTCCCAATGACGTCTATTTTGTCAGCCACATCCCTGTCATCATCCGGTTTCGAGACATTTTTTCAGTGGCCGTTTCCGCGATCGGAATCAGTTTTCTGGCAACCCTCTACCCCTCATCCAAGGCCGCCCGGCTGGATCCGATCCAGTCCCTGAGGTACGAGTGAACCGGGGGATGTCCGTTGTCACGCGGAATCTCGTCAAAAACTACCCGATGGGAACGGGAGAGGTTTCTGTCCTGAAGGGGATCTCACTCGAAATTGCCGCGGGCGAACTGGTGGCCCTGACGGGTGAATCGGGGGCAGGCAAGAGCACCCTTCTGCATATTCTGGGAACAGTCGACCGGTCATCGGGCGGGACAGTCCTGATCGGTGAGAAAAACCTGGAGGCCGAGCCGGAACGTGTCCGGGCCAACTTCCGGAACCGTTCCATCGGGTTCATCTTCCAGTTCCACCA
>DAHWKF010000102.1 GCA_027343785.1 Leptospirillum sp.
AGGTTCTTCAGCTGATCATGGACAGCCTCCGGTACTGGGTGACGGAGATGCATGTGGACGGATTCCGCTTCGATCTGGCCAGCGCCCTGGCCAGGGAGCTGCATGAAGTGGACCGGCTGAGTTCGTTCTTTGATGTCATCCAGCAGGATCCCGTTGTCTCCCAGGTCAAGCTGATCGCCGAACCCTGGGATATCGGGGAAGGGGGCTACCAGGTCGGCAATTTTCCGTCGTTATGGACGGAGTGGAACGGACGCTATCGGGACTGCATCCGGCGGTTCTGGAAGGGAGAGGGCCGCCAGGTGGCCGAACTGGCCACCCGCCTGTCGGGAAGCAGCGACCTGTATGAACAGGGAGGGCGCCGTCCCCACGCCAGCATCAACTTCATTACGGCCCATGACGGCTTCACCCTGAACGACCTGGTCAGTTATAACAACAAGCACAACGAAGCCAACGGAGAAGAAAACCGTGACGGGATGGATGACAATATCAGCTGGAACTGCGGGGAGGAAGGTCCGACCGACAAGACGGAAATACGGGATCTTCGCGCCCGGCAGATGCGAAACTTCCTGGCCACCCTCCTGATTTCCCAGGGGGTGCCGATGCTGTTGGGCGGTGACGAGTTCGGCCGGACCCAGAGGGGAAACAACAATGCCTATTGTCAGGATAACGAGATCACCTGGTTTGACTGGAACCTGACCCCTGACCAGAAAGACCTCCTGGAGTTTACCCGTTTCATGATCCATTTTCGCAAGACCCAGCCGGTCCTGAAGCGGCGGAAATTCTTTTACGGCAGGAAGATCCGCGGATCCGAGATCAAGGATATCTCCTGGTTCTCTCCGTCCGGCCGGGAGATGACGGATGAGGAATGGGACTCCGACTACGTCCGCTGTCTTGGCGTCCGTCTGGCCGGAGACGCTATTACCGAAAAGGACCCCCGGGGCAACCCGATTTTTGGGGAGACTCTTCTGGTCCTGCTGAACGCATTCCATGAGACGCTGGATTTCATCCTTCCCGCCCACAGGAAAGGGGCACACTGGTCGATGCTCATCGACACCTCCCTTCGGTTCAGGGATCTTCAGGCAAGAAAAAAGGCTTTGTACCGGGGAGGACGTCCTTTTCCTGTCGAAGGCAGAAGTGTGGCAATTTTTTCTCTAATCACAGGTTCGGTAAACAATTTCTGAACCCGGAAAAAAAATGATTTATGATGCTCAGGAGGGAGGTACAGTCATGTCCGAACGGGAATCCAGAAAGAAATGGGCCGGAAGTTTTTTCGTGGTGATGGCGCTTTTGATGGCCGGACCAGCGAATGGGTTTGTTCCGCTGGCGTTGGCCCATCCGGACAACCAGAAACCCGTTCATTCCCGGAAGGACAGCGGGGTGTCGACAGGGAAGAAAACGGTCCGTCATGGAAAGGTGTTTTCTGGCATCCTGGTGGATGTCAACCTGAAAAATCACCCCATGACCCTGACGGCTGAAAACGGCGGAGCGGGGCCTGATCATTTTGTCTTTGGCGGAGATCTTCTCCCCCGGGCGCTTGTCTGGAAGAAAGGGAAAAGCGTTGGGGTCAAGGCGCTCCGGAAAGGAGACCGGATCCGGCTGGTTTACCGGAACGGGTCGGATGGACCCCAGGTGACACACATCCGGATTCTTCCCTAGGGGGTTTGTACCGGTGTTGTCCCGGAACCGCCCTTTTCGGCAAGTTCTCGGGAGATGCCCGTTCCGCCGGACAGGTCATTCGGCATGAAGTGGAAAAAAATCAGGGCCGCCAGGGCCGCGACCGCCGCGAAGACCATGAACGCGAACCGGAACCCCACAGCACCCACGGATACCCCCTGCAACATCGGTCCGATGACCGCTCCGAGCGCCATGGCGATCTGTGCTAGCCCCATCAGCATGTTGAACCCCTTTCTCCCCTGGGTCAGGTCGCTGACGATCAGGGCGACCGAGACGCCGTAAATGCCCGCGGCGATCCCGTCCATGACCTGGGTGGACAACAGGACCGAGGTGTTCATGCTGACCGCGCAGATCATCGAGCGGATGGGCATGATCATGAAAGCGATGGCAAAGATCAGCTTGTGACCCCATCGGGCGCTGTATCTTGCCGCCCACCAGGCGACGGGGATCATGGTTGCCTGGGCGATAAACACCACCCACTCCATTTTTCCGTTTCCCCCGTGCAGGAATCGCAGGTACAAAAGCAGGAGGGGCATCACGGGCGCGTTGGCGATCTGGAACAGGGTTGTGGCCAGAAGCAGGACCCGGATCGCGGGGGACCGGAAAAAATCCAGAAAGACCCTTCCCAGCGAACGGGTGTCACGGATCGCGTCCAGCGCTCTTTTTCCGGGGTCCTTCGATGGCTCGGGTTGATGGAACACAAGGTCCTTTTTGCGGATCAGGAGCAGTGAAAGAATCCCGAGGGCGGATCCGGCCGTAATGGGGAGAAACCCCCAGACGAGGTCATGATGGTGGATCAGGTAGGATGTGCCGATCGCGCTGGCCAAAAATCCCGCGTGGTTCCACATCTGGTTCTGGCCCATGACCCCGGCGAAACGTTCGTGTCCGGCAAGGGAAAAGGCCAGCGTGGCGGAGAGCGTCATGAAAAATGAACTGGATGCGCCTACAAGAAACAATAACGCATCGCTCACCGGTTCGCTGGAGACAAACAGAGGCAGGAGGGAAAACCCCAGACCGTAAAGGGCTATCACGATACCTGTCAGGATCCGGTGGCGGGGGATGATTTCGGCGATGATGCCCGACGGGGCCTGGAAGACGAGCGTGCCCACCCCGATCATGGCGGTCGCCACCCCGACGGACTGGAACGACCAGTGGTGGGTTTTCAGATAGTCGGTCAGAAACGGTACGCCGACCCCGATGATTTCTCCCAGAAAGAAATTGACAAGATTGAGACCCAGAAGGCTTCTTTTGGAAAATTCCGGAAGGTTTTTGTTATCGGGCATCAATAAAGGGTCTCCCTGTTGAAAGTTTTCGGAGCATGGGCCGACTGGATTGCTGAACCGATAGCGGTTCCTGGGGGATCGGGGTGGTTCCGGACGGACAGCTCCGTCTCTCCGGAGAGGTTTCACCACCTCAAAGCGATGACCGGATGGATGTCAGGAGGTCTGCATGGAAATCACGAGCCGCTCCACCTCTTCCGACATTCGGGGGGCGGGGAGATGGCAGCGGACGCCATGTCCCGGAAGAACCCATTCGAACCGGAATCCGGCGAGACGTTTCATGGAGTTCGTCTGGCTTTGCCAGTCATGCCAGCAGGTGGAACGGGACGCCTGGAGTTTTTGTCGTCCGGGATCCCAGGACAGATGGTCGCCGGTGAAGAGATAGGTGTCATTCCACAAAAGGCAGCAGGATCCGGCCGTGTGTCCGGGGACCGGAACGATCATGGCGTCGTCGTCCAGACTGTGCGGATCGTTCCCTTCCAGGCGGATTTCGATGGTTCGTGTCTCCCCGGTGATGTCCGCCTCATGGAGGATCCGGAGGCAGCCAAAATGCCGGCGGAATTTTTCGTGATCCGCGACGTCGTCCTTGTGGGTGAGGAAGAGGAGGGAAACACCCCCGAGTTCTTCGATGCGTCTCACCAGGGGTTTGGCGAAACGGGGAGAGTCCACAAGGATGTTGCCCTGGGGCCGCCGGATCAGGTAACTTGCCGCACCATAGCTTTTCGATGAATGATATCCACAATAGAAGACCGAACCGTCCACCTGTTCAGGGAGGAGTTGTTCCGCCCGGGTATAGTCCTGCCGGCTTTCGGTCCCGATGGCGGAAACCGGACATGCCAGAACGGACATCAGCGCGCGAACCTTTTCTGTGGGGGTTTCGGGTTGACGGTAGACCCGGGACATCCCCCGGTGATCCTCGAAGGTTTCCGGCGCCAGCCATTCGCAGGCCCCGCAATCGATACAGGCGCTGTTGACGAAGAACTCTCCCGGAACATTGGCGGGAAGGCGGTTTCGAATCTGGGCCATTTTTATGATTGTCCCCGGATGGTGAAACGTTATTTCAACCCCTCGTTCCATTCTAGAACGCGGACTGTCCCAGTCCAAGAGGGACGGAGGCGTCCGAAAGGGTTTTTTCCGCCGGAAGGCTGGCGGGTCAAGCTTTTTCGAAAAGATTTTCGCGTAGGCAAACCGACAGGATAGGGCCGTCATCCTGTCGATCGGGAGAAGCGATGAAACGGGTGGCCATCATTTGGCCGGTAGTGGGATTGCTTCTGGTGGCCCTGTACGGGCTGAACCCCCCGAAGCCGGTGTTCGACCGCTTCATTCTGGCGCATGTGAAAGAACAACAGCACATCCGCAAAGGAGAGTTTGCGGACCAGCTGTATTCGTTTCTGGGGCCGGCCCTGATCGACCAGCTGTCCAGAAGGAAAAACTGTTACTTCTTTTCCCTGTATGTGCTGGATCTTCCGGGGCAGCCTGCCAGGCGTTTTCTGGGAATCCTGCATATATTCATTCCCGTCTGAACTCCCGGAACACATTCCGGCCCATGGCGGAAGCCATGTCGGAAATGACAAGGGCGGATCCGGGGGCTAGACTGTGTGGAGGCGTTTTTCACACGAGGAAGGCCGGATCGTATCGGGAATCGACGATGGCGATGATGAAAGAAACCCGGATTTTCATTCTTTGTCTGATGTTGTTGTCCGGATGCGTGAACGGAACCATGGAAACACCTGCCCGTACAAAAGCTCCGGAATCCGCGGTACCGGGGTTTTCCGGGATCGTGTACGGATTGAAAAACCGGTCGCATCAGGGAGAGATCGTCGCAACGCTGCTCTATGCCGACGGTCGAACCCGGTATGCCGGCACCGTGGGAATTTCCTGCAACGGGCAGGCCCGATCCCTTCTGGAAGACAGCCAGGTCAACCCCGGAAAAATCTATCTTTATTCCGTCTGCCATCGCACCGGCGTGATCAACGGTCTGGTGGTCCCCCGACGCTCCCAGCCGAGTTCCCGTTTTTTTCTGGTCGGCACTTACCTGGGGTCCTGGAATGCCGGATGGTACGTCCATCCTCCCGACGACATGGCGCTGACGCCCGATGGAAGATTCCTTTATGTGGGGGGAGAGCGCGGATCCCTGATCGGTTTTCGCGTGCAACGCTCCGGAAGGCTTGAAACGATCAGCCATCCGGTTCATCCTCCGGTGCCTGCCCGGACCCGGATTTTGAGTCTGGGGATTTCGGCCGACGGTGAGGATCTGGTCGTTTCAGAAATGGTCAATCAAGGATTTTTCCTGCGGCAATACCGGATTGACCGGAACACGGGCCAACTTGAAGATCCGGGCCAGGCGATCGAGACTCCCGGGCCCGTGCGGGGCCTTGTCCCACCGGACAGCCTTTCCAATGGAAACATTCTGGCCGGCGTCGTCAGAAGGAAAAATCACCCTTCCTCATTCGTCGTTTTCAGGGGAGGAGAGGGTTTCGGCAGGAATCCGCCGACTGTGCGGACGTTATCCCCGGCAGACGGCCGGATCCGCCAGATCCTTTTTGGCCCTTCCGGACATTCCCTCTATGTTATGTCGGAAGCCCCCGTCCCCTGTTCCGGCATGCATGGAAAAATCCGCCGCTATTCCGTCGGAGAATACGGGGCCTCCCTGAGACCGGGTCCGTTTGTCTGCGGGAAAACGGGGGGAGGTTTCCATAACGCCACCTGGGATCCATCGGATCGTTTGCTGATTACCCGGAGCATCATCCGCATTCCGGACGAACCGGGGTTGTCCCCCAGGCTTTTGTCCGGTCGGGTTGCCGGGGATCACGGACTGGTCTTTGTTCCTGCGAATGGCGAGGCTTTGCCAAAATAATCCCCCCCGGTTTCCTTTTTCCGATTGCCCCGTTTCCGGAGACGTCCGGAGGATCTCCCGCAAAAGGCCCGGCACGGGTTCCCGGGACTATCATCCCTTTGTGGCAAGGGATAGAATAAAGACAATCGACCGGGATCCGTGAGGTTCGCTTTCAAAAAAGCTTCCTGGACACCGCCCCGGGATCCCGCTGCCCCGTTCGCACGCATCTGAAAGGATTCCCTTTCATGAGGCGATGGCTGTTCCTCTGGTTTTTGTTCCTGCTCCTGGTGCCCGTTTCCGTCATTCTTCCGGGAACACCGGTTCGAGCAGTCGGTGTCCGGACAGATTCCGGCCATGCCGTATGGGTCTTTCCCCTCCGCGGGCCCGTGACCCCTCCCCAGGCCCATTATATTCACCGGTGGTTTCGAAAAGTCGCCCAGTCTCCTCCTGCTCTCGTCGTCCTGCGCATCGATACCCCGGGAGGACTCTCCCGCGCCATGCGATCAATCATCAAGGACATTCTGGCATCTCCCGTTCCGGTGGTCGGCTTCGTTGCGCCCGGCGGGGCCCGGGCGGCGAGTGCGGGCACCTACATCCTCTATGCTTGTCCCCTGGCAGCGATGGCCGAAGGGACCAATGTCGGTTCGGCCACACCGATTCCGATCGGAGGGACTCTTCCCCCTCTTCCGTCGCCGACGCGGCCGGATCAGGGTTCCGGCCGGAAAAGACCCGCCGTTTCCGGGGATGCCGAAACACGAAAAATCCTGAACGACGCGGTGGCGAGCATCCGGAGCCTGGCCGAAATGAACGGAAGAAACGCCGAATGGGCTGAACTGGCGGTGCGGTCCGCCGCCAACCTGTCGGCCCGGGAAGCGCTGAAGCATCATGTCATCAATGTGATGGCCCCCGATGTCGCGCACCTTCTGAAAGCGATCAACGGGATCAGTTACCGGTTCCACGGAAAGCAGGCCACACTGGACGTTCTTCCGGCACACCTCCGGATCTTTCATCGGGATCCGAAAGATCGCTGGATGGAATTTCTGGCCCGCCCCGATCTGGCCTACTTTTTTTTCCTTCTGGGGATTGCCGGCCTGGCCATCGAGTTTACGCATCCCGGTTTTGTCCTTCCCGGAGCGACCGGGGTGCTGTCGATCCTTCTCGCTTTATACGGACTGATGATTTTGCCGGTGAACCTGACCGGCATTCTGCTGATCCTTCTGGGGATTTCGCTCATGGTCGCGGAAGTCGTGGTCGGGGCTTTCGGCGCGTTGGGCATTGCCGGTGTCGTGTCGTTCTTTCTCGGCTCCCTGTTTTTTTACCGTTCCTCCCCGGAATGGTCCGGGATGCCGTCCCATCCGGGGTATCTCCTTGTTGTCACTCTCACCCTGCTGGTGGCGGGGCTGTTTCTCGGGGTTATCCGAATGGCCCTGAAGGCAAGGCTCCGTCCCGTAATGACAGGGAAGACGGCCTTGATCGGGGAGAGGGGGATCGCGCTGGAAACATTCCGGGACAAGGGCCGGATCAAGCTCCACAGTGAAATATGGTGGGCGACCTCGCCGGTTACTGTCAGCGAAGGCCAGGAAGTCAAAGTCGAAGATGTCTCCGGTCTGACATTGAGGGTCAAACCGGTCAGCAGGGAGGAAATCAGATGAGTTTTGTTCCGGTGGTTCTGGTACTGATTCTGGGATCGATTCTTCTTTCACGTTCGGTAAGGGTTCTGAAAGAGTATGAGCGGGGGGTGTTTTTTGTCCTGGGTCGTTTCTGGAGGGTCAAGGGTCCCGGGCTGGTCCTTTTGATCCCGGTGATCCAGCAAATGGTGAAGGTGGGTCTCCGGACCGTCGTCATGGATGTGCCGAGCCAGGACGTGATTTCGAAGGACAACGTTTCGGTCAAGGTCAGTGCCGTCGTCTATTTCCGGGTTATCGATCCGAAGCTCGCCATCATTGCGGTTGAGGATTATCTTCAGGCCATCAACCAGCTCTCCCAGACAACGCTTCGATCGGTGCTGGGCCAGCACGACCTCGATGAGATGCTTTCCGCCCGGAATCAGCTCAACGCCGACATTCAGGGCATTCTGGACGAACACACGGATGCCTGGGGGATCAAGGTCAGCACAGTCGAAATCAAAAGAGTCGACCTGGATGAAAGTATGATCCGGGCCATTGCGCGACAGGCCGAAGCGGAACGGGAAAGACGGGCCAAGGTGATTTATGCTGACGGAGAACTTCAGGCTTCAGGGAAATTTCTGGAGGCAGCCCAAGTGCTCTCAGCCATTCCCGAAGCGATGCAACTGCGTTATCTCCAGACGCTGAGCCAGATTGCGAGCGACAAGACCTCCACTGTTGTCTTTCCGTTTCCGCTGGACTGGATCAGGAGTTTCCAGAAGACATACCCTCCGGAAAAAATCTGATTTTGTGATGCCGCCTCAATCATTTTTAGAGCAGGAAGAGGGTTTTTATCAAGAAGGGCTTATTGAGCTCTGCATAATAAATGTCCTGTTCTGACAGGTGCAAGTGATGCCCATGAGACCTGCCGGTTCTCCCCAAGATCTGGAACGTCGTCGACAACGGGCGATCGTTCTTCTTCAGGAAGGTCATTCTCCCAAAGAGGTTTCGGAGCGGGTTGGCGTGGACCGGCGAAGCGTCCGGCGCTGGACCGCCGCCTTCCGAAGCGGGGGAGAAAAGACCGGCAAGCCCCGGGCCGTCCCCCGAAACTGGTTCCCTCCCAAAAGCAGTATCTGGTCGATCTCCTTCCCCGGGGATCCAAGGTCGCGGGATTTTCAACCGTCCTGTGGACATGCGAGCGGGTTGCTCAGTTCATCCAAGACCGGTTCGGCGTGGTGTACCATCCCGATCACGAAGAACCCCCTT
>DAHWKF010000023.1 GCA_027343785.1 Leptospirillum sp.
GCGTCCAATGTTCTTTCTCCCTGAATGCCGACTGGAACGCGGCCATCAACATTGCTTCAAGGGCGTCAGTCAATACGCCTGTTGCGGTCTGAATTTAACGCTTGAATCGCAAGCTCCTCCCTTCAGGGAGGGGTAGTTGACTGAAAACCTTGAGTTGGTAGAGTTGGTAGACATGAACGTGGAAAAAAACGGGTAGATGCAACAGGTTCTCATCTGGTCAAATTGACATAGACTTTTACTGGTCAAATTGACATAGACTTTTATAAGATCAAAAGAGTCAGTTGCAAAAAACAAAATGGAATCCTATGGAAAAATTTTCCGTACCCCATCACGGAGAGTCTTTGAAAAAATCTCGAGGAGGAAGGACTGCTGTGATCGGAATCCGGTCTGATACTCCCTTGATTTCTCTTTGCGACCTCCCTGAAAAGGCTTTTTTGAGGGGAGGATCCCCCTCAAGCCGGACTGCCAGCCTGAGCAAGACATGGAGCCCCCGCTTGTTTGGCCTTGATCCCGGCCCGGAAGAGTTTCAGCAGGTTGTGGGTGGCGCACAGGAGTTTCCATTCCGACGCACAGGCCACTATGCCCCGTCTCATGAACCGGGTGGCTCCCCGAACCGTCTTGATCTGACCGAAGACCGCTTCCACAATGGCTCCTCGTCTTTTCAGGACCTCTTTCGATTCTTCCGTTCTCATCTTCTCTTCAAAAGAAGGAAGAGCTTTCTGTTTCGGCTCTGCCCCGTCCTTTCTCTTTCGCCCACGGGCCTTCCGGAAGGGAGCGATAAAGAGTTCCTGCACTCAGGGTCGATCCAGGGCGAGGGACTCCTCGTTCCAGTAGCCCGTGTCGGCCAGTACCTCCCGGGGAGCTTCTTCGATTCCCGCCTGGGCCAGTGCGTCCTTTGTCGCTTCCAGCATGGGAATCATCTGATTCATGTCGTTCGCCTCCTGTGTGATCTCGGCACCGACAATGATCTGTTCTTCTGTCACCACGATCTGGGCATTGGTGGCCTGAACATACTTTTCCTTCCGGCTACTCATAATTCGGCTTTCCGGATCGGTGATGTTCGCCTTGAGGGACTCGGGATCCGGCGGGGCGTCCTTGGGCTTTCGCCCCCGGAGGGGGCCTTCGGTCTCTTCCCGATGGGCCCTCTCCTGTTTTTTCTCTTCTTTCCCCCGCTCAATCTCTTTGGCCTTGGCCTCCAGATCGTCGAGACATTTCCTGATGCGTCCCCGACGTTCTTCTTTCCGGGCCAGTCCCGGAGGAAGACGGTTCCCGTCCTCTTCCGGCATCTGGTCCTCTTCCCGGTCTGCTTTCTCCGCTTCGGACATCCAGGTGGCGACCTTCTCCCGAAGAGCCGAAAGGGTCCGGTTCTGATCCAGGGCGGCATCGGCCTTGATCTTGCTTCCATCCAGAGCCACCCGGCCAAGCTTCACCAGTCCGGCGTCGGCGCACATCATCAGCACCTTGGGAAAGAGATCTCCCAGCGCAGTCTCGTGGTTCTTCCGGAATCGGGCGATCGAAGTGTGGTCCGGAAAGAGCTGGGCCGAAACCACCCGATACGCCACGTCCCGCACGCACAACGTCTCAATTTTCCGGCTCGACCGCTCCCCCTGGCAATAGGCGTACAGAAGCAGGGCCACCATGGTCCGGGGATCGAGACCCGGCCGTCCCCGGGTATCCTTCTCAGGGTTCCGTTCAAAGGCCGACAGGTCAAGCGTCTCCACCGTCTCGATGATGAAATGGACAATGTCATCCTCACCCAGCCAGTCCAGCATGTTCGGGGGGAGGAGAAATCCCTGTCTGCGGTTGTTTGTCCGGTAGAATGTGGCCATCGAAGATCCCTGAAAGAGGTTTTTGTTTAAGTAATTGTTAATTATGTATTATAGTCAATTTCAGGGATTTTGCAACAGACTCAAATGACATTTGGTATTGACGCAGGTGTCACCGGTATGTAAAATTCAGACCATCCAATCCTGAAAGAAATTCAAGGTGCGCGGTTTAGGCCGATTCCGATCTGAAATGCGATCTTGCTCCCGTGTAAAAGAGTTCGGAAACGGGGCGTTCTGCCTGATTTCGCGTCTTTATGGAAGGGAGGTGCTGACGGATTCTTTGATCCCGCTTGATGGGAGAAAGCACATTTGTCCGAAGGATTTCGGGCAAATCGGGAAAGATTTATCAAGCACTTTATGCGTTTTTATAAATTTAAAGAATAAGGGCCTTCGCTGATGCCATGGCGAAGACTTTCCCTGATGGCGTATTCCTCATAATGAAAGGAAATGAAACCATGAGAAAAACATTAATGATGTTTCTCTCGCTTTTCGCCTTGGCGTCGGTGGCGGTATTCTTCTCGCCCAAAACCGCCAATGCATTTCCGGGGTTCGCGCGGAAATACAACTTTCCCTGCTCATTTTGCCACATCCAGTGGCCAAGGCTTGCTGACACCGGTCATTTCTTCAAGGACCGGGGTTTCATGCTGTCCACGACCGGAAAGGCCAATTCCCTGGATATGATGTTCCAGGATCCCAAGAACCAGAACTACTTCCCGATCGGTTTCCACATGTCAATGGCGTATTACGGGAGCGCCGTGAATGGTGCGGGAAATGCTAACACTACTGCTACTTCTACGTTTACTAGTGGCACGAGTACCTTAACCAACGGTGTAGGTGGCAACAATAACGGTGGATGGGCCAATGGACCTGGCACCAATACGGCATGGGATCTCGAATCCGGCGGTTTGCTGAATCCCTGGATATCGTTCTGGGTGCAGCCGGGTGCGGGAGGAACCCCGATCGGATTCGGTCTTGTCAAGTTGTGGGTGCGTTTTGATGACCTTCTGAATTCCACATGGCTCAATCTCTATGTGGGAAAGACGAGCGTCGACATGGTTTCCTCCAATCAGAGAGCCATGGCGATCGGGACAGGCGCACCGTTTACGATGTATGATTTCCAGCCTGGGGTACCCGAAGTCGCCAATAATGGAGGGACTTCGACATATAGCTTCTTGAATACGGCAGGCCTTTATTCTGATGGCGATATGGTTGATTTCCTGAACGATGTGACCTCCATTCGCTATTTTGGATATCATATGGAGGGTACGGGAGAAGCTTGCGCAACACAAAAGGCATTCTCGCTTGATCCCTGCGAAACCCGTGTCAATGTCAATTTTATTCCAAATACGACTCTCTATAGCGGTTCCGGATTCAGCGGGGCTGGGAACTCCTACCAAACGACAGTTGGTGATGCCACAAATGGTGGGGGAGGTTATCCCAACAACGGATTCAGCTTTATGGCGCATGTGACCCAGTCTTTTGGCGGTTGGGGTCGTACAAATGGGGATCGCATCGGGGCCTTCGCCCTGGTCGGCAGTGGAACTGCCCTTCCATCATCGGGAGCGGAAGCGGGAGGAACGAATCCGGCGTCGACCTACACCCGGTTTGGTGTCGACGTGATGCTCAACCCCCTTCCTAATGGAAACCTGAACATCGTTGGGGCATGGGAAATTGTGAGCGACCCGACAGGAATGATCGAGCCCAATACCGCCTTGATGCCGGGCGCTGGAGCTCCAACATCAGGTCTCCAGTATATGACGTGGTTTACCCAGGTGAACTGGCAGCCCACGTTTGGGGGGTTCTTCTCACAAAGCGGTACAAACTCGAACCTGATCGAATTTATTTACAATCAGTTGAACATGGAGCAGCAACCATCCTTCTCTGGCGTTGCAGCGCTGCCAGGCAATTTCGACAATGTCCTGGCGTTTACGCTGCTTGATCGCTACTGGCTCTGGGGTTCAGACCGGGCGGATATCTCTCTTTTCGCCCAATATCAGTACATGGTCAATTATGGAGTGTCAGGCGTCCTGAATAACCTTGCAACCCAAAGTGGTGATTTCCATGGTGCAAACGGGGGGGGCGGTTATTTTGGCAACGTAGAGGCGAACAATTTCTCCGTTGGTCTCGATTTCGCATCCTAAAAACTGTCGATCTGTAGTACGTGAAGGAGAGATGGCATTTGCCATCTCTCCTTTTTTTTGAGTCATTTCTTCCGGGAAGCAAAATGAACGATTGTGTGGCTGAACTTGCGATGGATTTTGCATAGCTTTCAAGAGGGCTGGGCGGTCAAACGTCATCGTTGCATGCGTCTATAACGAATTCTCCCTTCTGACACTGGACCCTGTCATTCAATTTTGCGTTTAAGATGATAATATATACCAGGACAGAAACTCACTTCCTATCAGGAGGTCCTGGTATGAGTCGAACACCCAGTGGTTCAGAATGGCTTTCCGTGGCACAGGCGAACCTGGCCGAAGCCGACACGGTGTACGAAATGCGATTGGCACAATCGATGCTGCTTCCTCTTTTGGGACTGTCGCTCAAGGAGACAGCCCAGGCTTTGGGGCAATCCGTTCCGACGGTCAGCCGACTCCGGAGGGACTTCATCCAACTTCAGTCAGGAAGTTCTCTTCCCCGGGAACAATGGGGAGGGCGTCGTCACGCTTACTGGAGCCGGGAAGAAGAGGCGGTCTTCCTTGCGCCCTTTCTCGATGAGGCCGAAAAAGGCGGCATTCTTGTCGTTCCGCCCATCCATCGGGCCCTGGAGGAAAAACTGGGACGCCCCGTCCCTCCGTCCACAGTCTACCGAATGCTTCATCGGCATGGATGGCGGAAGATCGCTCCGGACAAGCGGCACATCAAGGGAGACCCAGAGACTCAGGGAGATTTTAAAAAAAACGCCTCCCCGAAGTCGTAGTTCACGAGAGAGTCCTGTTTCCGGTGACCGACCGGCCCTTGAGACTGATGTTTCAGGACGAAGCCCGGTTCGGTCTCATCGGGGATCCCAGACGTTGCTGGGCGCCCTTTCCCCTGCGGCCCCTCGTGGCGGTCCAGATCCTCCAGCAGTTCACCTACGCCTATGTGGCCCTTTCGCCGCACGACGGAACGCTGGATGCCTTGATCCTGCCTCACGTGGACAGCGCCTGCATGGAGATCTTTTTGCAGGAACTGGGAGAGCGCCATGAGCAGGAAAACATTCTTCTTGTTCTGGACGGAGCCGGTTGGCACCGGAGCGGACAGCTCCATGTTCCGGACAACGTACGGCTGGTGTTCCTGCCATCCTATTCCCCGGAACTCAACCCGGTGGAACACTTCTGGGAGGAACTCCGGGAAAAGCATTTTCACAATCTTCTTTTTAA
>DAHWKF010000025.1 GCA_027343785.1 Leptospirillum sp.
GCCTTGTGGACCTGGGCGATGGACGCCTGGGCGACCGGTTCGAGGCTGAATTCGGAAAACACGGTTTCCGGCGGGGTATTGAGGGCTTGTTCCACGGCTATTTTGATCTGGTCGGGAGGAACACACGGGAGATTGTCCTGAAGTTTCTGGAATTCCGAGAGAAATTCGGGAGAGAACAGGTCGGCGCGACTGGAAAGGATCTGTCCCAGCTTGATGGCCGCGGGGCCCAGCTCTTCCATGGCCATGCGCAGCCTGACCGGACGGGAAAGGCTCTGGGGAACGGAAGAGCGGGACAGTTTTCGTCCCAATGAAACCAGGGGTTCCAGCCGCAGAAAACCGACGACGTCCTGGAATCCGTATTTGACGAGAACGGTCAGGATCGCCCTGAGGCGCCGGGTTTCGGTTGTCGACCAGATACGCGAAATCGTCATGCCGGAGTCGGATTTTCCGGCTCTTCCGGTCTCCGGTCCTTACCCAGGGATGGCTCCGATCGTTGTGATGTAGAGGACAGCCGTCTGGTGGGAAAGACCCAGGAGATCCGTGACCTCGTCGTCATAGAACCCTCCGATGCCGCTCGCTCCCAGCCCCAGGTGGACAGCGGCGAGGTTGATCCGTTCTCCGATCTGTCCCACGTCCATGTGAAGCGTCCGGTAAACGCGGTCTCCATACTGGACGACCAGCGATTCGAGGTCGGCCGTCTGCACAAGCACGCAAGCGGCATCCCGGCCGAGATCCTGGGACAGGACGCATTCGTAAATTTCCTCCTGGAAATTCCCCGCCTTCATCAACGTCAGGGACCCGCCCCGGGGGTCGTAGGCGTAAATTCCCGAAGCCAGTCCGGTGACATTGTTGACGACCAGCCATGAAGAAAAGAGGCCCGGCTGGAAGAAATGCTGGACAGGAAGTGTTCCGGACGGTTCAGGGATGTCGATCTCCCGATAGGAAAAGGAAAGGATGGAAGACAGCTGGGAGAAGTCGATCGGCTCGCCCGAAAACTGGCGTCCCGAACGACGCGTCAGAAGAATTCGCGGGATCTGGCTTTCGAAGTCCTGCGTGTCCGGTTCCAGCTGGATCGGTTCGGATGCCCGGGCAAAACGGCTCAGGGATTCTTCCCGGTCATCTTTTCCGGAGGCCGGCATCCGGGGGTTCACAATCACCGGCGGTTGGGTCCCGAGGGAGGAGAATTTATGGAGATCCCGGAAAATGTCTCCCGTTTCGGGGTGCTCCGGTGGCATATAGGGGAAAACCACGGGTGACGGGTAAAACGGGAGAGAAAGGCTCTCTTCCCGGACATCCTGGAGGCGCACAAGAGGGATGGCGACAAGCACGACCTCTTTCTGGTCGCCGAGAAACAGAAAAGAATTCATGGCCTGGTCGTTGAATCCGGAAAGAGGATAGGGAACAAAACCGGTCTGGTAGGACATCAGGACGAGGTTCCCCAGCAGATGGCCGGTGTCCAGAAGGATCCTCCGGTACCCTCTTTCACCGTAACGCCAGGCGGACCGGTCAAAGTACCCCGAGAGGATCAGGACCGCATGGGACTCTTCGATGGAGGGATGATCGAATGTCCAGGCGGAAAGACGGGGCCAGAAATCGCCTTCGTACAGGGTGGAAAGGGTGTGTTCCTTGCCGTTGTAATGAAATATGCCGTCGGCGATAAAAGGTAGGTCGCGCGTGGCGAGGTAGACTTCAGCCGGGTAGAGACCGCCGGCTGATGGCGCCGCCCGGAGAAAAGTCTGTTCCGTTCTCGGAGAATCGATGATAGCGGTGACACCATAGGAAAAGAACAGGAGTTGTGACAGTTCGGACAGTCCCCAGGGGTAGGGAGGCTGCGGAGGGGCCTCGGGCAGGGGGGTCCGGGTAAACGGGATGAAGTTGAAAGGCAGAAAAGGCGTCAGGCTGATCGGGTTGTCGGACTGGTAATCCTTGAAAGGGGCCGGTTTGGAGGAGAAATCCAGGGACTGGAAGCGGTGGATGGTTTTACGGTCATATTTGGTATCTTCATGATAATATTCTGCGCATGATTCGTTGGAAGCACTCAAAACTTTACTCCTTCATGGAACGGGGGGGGTAACTGCCGGGCAGATGACAGAGGGTATTGTACCACGACTTTGCGGGAATGGTGTCACCTGTTTTGATATCCCTTATCTTCCCGCCGTCGGCGGATTGCTCCGGTTTTCCTGTGGTAGGATGAGAAACGCAATCGGGAACAAGGCTCCCCGGAGCCACAATCTCTTCACAGCGCTTCAGACAGGGGGTAACGCTCAATGATCCAGCAGACCGTCGAAGATCTCGGGGATTATCTGCGTCCGGAATGGGTGTCCGTTTTCGACATTCCGGATTTTTCGTCCCGCATGGGGCGGATTCGGGGGGAAATCCGGCCGGCCCTTCTCAAGCTGTCAGGCCGACTGGCCGAAATGCTGAACGCATCCGGGGGGCCCAGGGCGTGGTATCCCCATGTGGCGAGCCATATGCGAAGGCGCGTCAACCCCCCCCCGGAAACATGGCTCGCACTCGGCCCCAACCGTCGGGGCTACAAAGCATACGCCCATGCCGGCGTCTTTATCGGTGGACGGGGGCTTTCCGTCCGTTTTGTCCTGAAAGACGAAGCTGTGGAGGAACGGCAAAGCCTGGGGCGCTGGATAGCCGGGGAAAGCAGGGCGTTCGCAAAATGGAGAAAAAATGCGGGAGATGTCAGGGACTTCGCACAGGTTCATGACGATCCCCTGGCCTCCCCCCCGTCTCCGGAATGGGATCCGGTGTCGTTCGGGAAACGGCTGGAGACCCTGAAAAGCGCCAGCCTGGATATCGGTTATCTGGTTGGATTTTCCGAACCCCTGACAGAGATCGTCCGGAAAATCCGGGTGTTTGATCCCCTTTACGAAGAAGCCGGGAAAGGATCCTGAAGGGTAATGGTTTCGTTCCTTTCCGAACCCGTCGAGACCATGACCACGGGGACGCCGGTTTTCTCCCCGATCCACCGGATGTAGGACTGGGCTGCGGGAGGGAGATCGTCGAAATTCCGTATTCCGCGGGTGGACGTCTTCCATCCGGGAAGATATTCCAGAACGGGTCGCGCAGCTTCCACGTCTTCCACATGATGGGGAAATTCCGAGACGACTTTTTCCCTGATCCGGTAGGAGGTGCAGACGGGGATCGATTCCAGATGATCCAGAACGTCGACCTTCGTCAGGATGATGCCGGTCAGGCCATTGACCCGCGCGGCATACCGGACGGCCACGAGGTCGAACCAGCCGCATCGTCTGGCTCTCCCGGTCGTTGCGCCGTATTCCTGTCCCCGCTCCCGGATCTGTTCCTCTTCGGGGCCTGAAATTTCGGAAGGGAACGGCCCGCTCCCCACCCTTGTCGTATACGCTTTCGTGACACCCAGAACGCCATCGATAAGGGTGGGTCCGACCCCCGAACCGGTGAGCGCCCCGCCGGCGGAGGCGTTGGAGGAGGTCACGTAGGGATAGGTTCCATGATCCACATCCAGGAGCGTTCCCTGGGCGCCTTCGAACAAAAGCGACTTCCCGTTCCTGGCGGATTCCCAGAGGGTGAGGGAGGTATCCGTGACGTAGGGAAGGATCCGCTCCGCCTGGACCATGAGGTCGCTGTAAAGGGTTTCCAGATCGAATCCGTGCGCCCTGAAAAGTTTTTCCATCAGGTAGTTCATTTCCTGAAGGTTCTGGGAGAGTTTCGCCCGAAAGATGCGGGGATGGGCGAGATCACCTGTCCGTATCCCGATGCGCGCCATCTTGTCGACGTAAGCCGGTCCGATTCCCCGGCCGGTTGTTCCGATCCGCCTCGTTCCCTTCAGCTTTTCCGACTCCTTGTCGATCGCACGGTGGTACGGGAGAATCAGGTGACAGGCGTCGCTGATCTTCAGATTGTCCTTGACCGGGATTCCCCGGCGTTCCAGATCGTCGATCTCTTCGATGAGGGCCTGGGGATCCAGTGCGATGCCGTTCCCGATGACACACGTCTTTCCCGGATGCAGGATGCCCGCCGGAATGAGATGCAGGACGAATTTCTCGTTTCCGACGACGAGCGTGTGACCTGCATTGTGTCCTCCCTGATAGCGGACGATACAGTCCGCCCGCTCGGTCAGAAGATCGACGATTTTTCCCTTGCCCTCGTCCCCCCACTGGGCTCCGAGGATAATGATGTTCGGCATGTTGTGCGCGTAATCCTTAGTAGATGGAGGGAGTCGGCCGAAAATTCCCTTTCGGCGTTCAACAAAACGGGCCCATCATATCACCGATTGCCTTCCGGTGAAAGGGATATTCCGGGAAAGATGGGTCGTCCCGTTCCGTTGAGGATTCCGGAAAATCAGGATTTTTTCAGGGTTTTCCCCAGACGTTTTTCGAGGGAGGCAACTTTTGCTTCCAGTCGATTTTCCTGGTTCTTTCGGGCGTCCACCTTGATGGAGACAGAGATGCGCGAACAGTCCTGGCTCATCCGTTCGTAACACTGGCGGACGACACCGAAAACGGTATCCCAGTCTCCTTCCAGAACCGTTCCCATGGGGTTCAGTCGATAATTGACACCGCTTTTGTCGATGATCTCGAGAGAACGGGCCACGTAATCCCCCACACTCTCCCCCTTGTCGAGGGGACTCATGCTGAATTCAAGCAATACGGACATTTTCGATTTCTCCTTCCGTCCCAGATTTCGTCCGATCGAATGCCGGTATCCGTTTCAAAAATGACTATTCCAGAATCTCCTGCCCGTTTTCAACCCGGCATCTCCCGATTCGGTTAACACCCTGTCAACTTTATCGGGAGTCCGGATTTCTGTTTAACCGTTTTGTCACATGAAATTGAGAAACAGTTTTTTCTTTCCCTGTAAATTCACATCCGATCCGAACCCAAAAACCATATCACCGGTCGAACCAGGGTCTTTTTACGGCTTGATCTTTCAATCCTTCGAGGAGGTTTGTGTCATGTGCAAAAAACTTCAGACGGCTGCAGGTTTTCTGGTGGCCGGCCTTCTGGCACTCGGGATGCCCCCTGTCTCGATGGCCGATAACCTGAGTCCGGATACCCCGTATTCCCACCAGGGAAATACGGCAAACAACCAGTC
>DAHWKF010000126.1 GCA_027343785.1 Leptospirillum sp.
ATAGATGGAATATGGTGGAGCTGAGGGGGATCGAACCCCTGACCTCAAGACTGCCAGTCTTGCGCGCTCCCAACTGCGCCACAGCCCCATATCGAATTCCCTTGTGAAACATCTTCCGCGATAAAATCAGAAAGCAAGCAATGGTCCTGCGAAAAAAACCGGCATTTCCGACTCATCCGGACTGGGGAATTCTAGGAGAATCGTCGCCCAAAATCAACCTGGAACATTTGTCCGGGGCACCTCCCGACAAGCCGGATTGAAGCTCAGACCGCACCGGATCGGAACATTTGACATTAGTGGGATCGGGGATATATTTGGGTCACAGCACAATCGATGATCCGGTTTCCCTTTTCAAAGGGAACGAATCAACGTGGCCGACTTCATCCAAAAAACTTCGGGTTGGCGCACTTTATCCCTTTCCTTCCTGCGGCCGTGTTGAGGCTTTGCTCCTGAACGAAATGGGACCTGGAGCGGGTAGTAGTGATTCCCGTTGCATGTGCTCATCACGGTCAAATTCACAGGGTGTCCGGAAGGCTGCGGCCTTTTGGCTCAAAAAGGGGGACAAGATGGCACCAACCACTCTCAAGAGAGAAGAAATCATCCAGAAAGCGGAAAAAAAAGGACGGATGGCGCTGGTCGATCCGGTTCCCGATCCGACTGAAGCCGGCAAGGCTATGTGGAAGCAGAACATTCGGGAGTATTTTACCGAAGTCTGCAACAATATGGTCGAAGAATACAATGCCCAGGAGATGCGGGCAGACATTCTTGCGGGGCTTGAAAAAGGGTTCGAGGACGTCATCAAAAAACAGCCCGAAATGGACGTTCCGGTCAGCGAGGCGCTTCAGCTTTTCAGAGACGAGTTCAAGCAAATCCACTGACAGGCTTTATTGCCGGAAAAACCCAGGCCGGTGGGGAAATTCCCCATCGGCCTTTTTTTATGGAGAACCGCTTCAGAGCGTCCGGGAAAACAGAGGCCCTTTCGGCGCGTTCCGGAGATAGACATCAAACACCATGGCAATATTGCGCATAAAAATTCTTCCCAGGGGCGTCAGGCGAATCCGGTCAGAATCGATTTCCAGAAGGCCGTCCCCGGCAAATTCCGCCAGATTTCCGATTTCGGATGCGAAATACTGGTCAAAAGATTCGCCGAACACATCCAGCACATGTTTCCTGTCGATTTCCAGGTCGCACATGATCCGGGTGATGACCGCCCGACGCATCTGGTCGTCCTTTGAAAGACGATATCCACGGTGAATCGGCAGTTTTCCTCCCACGACCAGGGACTGATAATCCGGAAGTCCCTTCTGGTTCTGTGCATAAACATCATCCACCATGCTGATGGAAGTTACGCCGATTCCGACGAGATCCGCTTCCGCCTTGGTGGTGTAACCCTGGAAATTCCGGTAGAGGGTCCGGTTGGCTTGGGCCCGGGTCAGTTCGTCATCCGGCTTGGCAAAATGATCCATGCCGATGTAGACATAACCCGCACCCGTCAGCTTTTCGCCGATCAGCTCCATCAGCTCAAACTTGACCTCCGGCCGGGGAAGATCCTCCTCCCGGATCAGGACCATATGCTTCTTGAGCCAGGGAACATGGGCGTAGTTAAAGATCGCAAGTCGGTCGGGAGATAACCGGATAATTTCGTCGAGCGTTTTCTCAAACCCTTTGACCGTCTGGAATGGAAGTCCATAGATCAGGTCGATATTGATGCTGTGAAAGCCCAGATCCCTGACCTTCCGGTACACCCGTTCGGTCAGGTCCACCGGCTGAATCCGGTTGACGGCCTTCTGGACGACGGGGTCAAAATCCTGGACGCCCATACTGATCCGGTTCACGCCCAGTTCCCGGATGGTTTCCAGATAGTCGTCCGAAGCATGTCGCGGGTCGATCTCGATCGATATCTCCCCTTCCTGGTAGTCCACGTCAAACCATTGGTTGATCCGGGAAAACAGGACCCTGTTCTGGGTGGGGGTCAGGCTCGATGGCGTCCCGCCCCCGAAATGGAGCTGGACGACTTTCCGGTTCCTTGGAAAAAGTGAGCCGAGAAGTTCTATTTCCGAACCCAAAACATCAATATAATCCGCCGCCTTGCCCTTGTCTCTCGAGATAATCGTGCTGCATCCGCAGAAATAGCAGAGCATTTCACAAAACGGGATATGAAAATACAGGGAGAGCGGTTTGACCGGCTGCCGGTTGGAACGCTCAATCGCCTGCTGATAGTCCTGGGCGGTAAAATCGGTTTTCCACACAGGAGCGGTCGGATAGCTTGTATAACGCGGACCGGGACGGTCATATTTTCGGAGAAGCTCCTGCGATACGCTGTGCGTCAAATACATTTTGATGACCCCGACATGTTATGAACTGTTGTTTTGTGTATCAGTTCTCTGTTCCCGAAAAAACCGGGAAGCACCCTCTAACGTCTGCCGGCATGATGCGGCATCGGGACATCCGGACCTTTCTGGACAAGCGAAACAAGATATTGTGCCATGGAAACAGGTGTTGAAGGAAGGATCCCGTGTCCCAGATTGAAAATATAACCGGAACGCCCTTCCATTTCTTCCATGACCCGTCGGGCTTCCTCCTTCAGAATTTCCGGAGACCCCAACAGCGACACCGGATCCAGGTTACCCTGGATCGCAATCGCCGGGGGAACCCGTTCCCGGACGTTCGAAAGAGACATCCGCCAGTCAACCGACACGACATCCGTTCCGGCTGTCACCATATCCTCCAGCAGGGAACAACTCCCGTTCACATACAGGATCGACGGGATTCCGTAACGCTTCAGGGAATCCACGATCCTCCTGACGTAGGGGAGTGCGAAAGACCGGTAGTGGACGGGAGAGAGGGAACCGGCCCAGGTGTCAAAGATCTGGTAGGCGTGAATGCCCGCTTCGATCTGCATTTCAAGATACCGGATAACGGTTTCAGTAATCCGGTCCAATAGGGTATGCAGGGTCGCCGGATCGGAAAACATCATCTGCTTGACGCGGGAGAAATCCTTGGAAATCTCCCCTTCAACCATATATGTGGCCAGTGTGAAGGGGGCCCCCGAAAATCCGATCAGCGGCACGCGTCCGGCCAGCCGCTTGTTGATCTCCCGAATCGCCTCAGCCACAAAACCGGTATGGGACACGGGATCCGGAACGAGGAGACGGTCCACGTCCTGCCTTCCCTGGACCGGATGGGGAAAAGAGGGCCCCTTGTGTTCCGAAAAATGGAGTTCCATGCCCATCGCCTCCACCGGAATCAGGATATCGGAAAACAGGATGGCCGCGTCGACGCCGAGCATTTCGATGGGAAGCATCGTCGCCTGTGCCGCCAGGTCCGGGGTCTTGCAAAGACCGAGAAATGAGGTTTTTTTCCGGATCTCCTGGTATTCGGGCATGTACCGGCCAGCCTGACGCATGATCCATACGGGCGGCCGTTCGGTTTTTTCTCCCCTGCAGGCCCTGAGGAACAAGTCGTTTTTCAAGGGGAGTTGCATCAGGCGTCCCTTTCCATAAGCGTGGATTTCTCATCGGGTCCATCACCGTGGATCACCGGCCACTTGGGCATGGGCGTCCGACCCAGCCGGAGCAGACGACGGATCCTGCCCGCAACATGATCCAGAAATGAGGGGTGGTCCCCAAACGGAGCGGTCACAATGACCTCTCCGGAAAAACCTTTTTTGTTCCGGTAATCCGACCCCAGGTTACGGATGCGGTCCATCAGGACACCTTCAAACAGAAAATACGGAAGGAGGACGAGACGGTCCTGCTGTGCGGGTGGCAGATCTTCCAGAATTTCCGATAACCGGGGTTGGGTCACACTGATGAACGAATACAGGGGAAGGGTTCCTCTCCGTCTTTCCCAGAGCCTTCGACCCTGGTAGAAGAGGGATGCGTTCGCGTTGGGGTCGAGGCTTCCGCGCCCCACCAGGACAATCGTTTCAGGGAGGCCCGAATCGGCCGCCGGCAAAAGTTCCAGAAGGATCGAGACCAGCGCCTGGTCGGTCCCCAGCGCCCAGTCACGGATAATCTCTGTTTTTGGAAAGCATGCGCGCGCCCGTTGTATATAGGAAGACATGTCGCTCTTGGAATGCCCCGCGTCGAACAGGAGGAGGGGAACCAGCGCCACGCCCTCGACTTCCTTGGCCAGAACGTCCAGGGCATCGTCGACCGAAGGCGTCGCATGCTCGATAAAACCGATGGCCATGGGAAATGGAGGAAAGAGTCGAGCCTTCAGACTTTCAAAAGCCTTCAGGGCGTGGATGTTTCCCCGTTCGTCGGGGCTTCCATGAACGACCAGCAGTACGCCCCACTTTTTCCCGACCACGGACCTTCCTTTCCCGGATGTACGAACAGGCACTTTTTGTATAGCTGGGATTATACGGTCAGCGTCCCGGGAGGTCAACGAACAGTGCGGTCTCCGGAAAGGGCCGGACCGAGGAGAAACGCAGACCTTCCGATCAGATAGACGATCAGTCCGACAAGAATGTCTGCCCCGCCCAGCTTCCATTCTTTCAGGTAAAAAGCAACTCCGGTATTGAATAGAAAAACGCTGGCGTAAAGGAATAGTGGCCCCAACCGGACGGGAACGGACAATGGTTCGGGAGCTTTTTGAAGGCGTGGCAAAATGGGAATCCTCCAGGAGGCGACAATCAGGACCCCGACAACAAACCATCCGGCAAAATTCGCAAGGGGAACCCCGAAATATATCCCCCCTCCGGGGTAGTAATAGATCTGTCCCAAAAACCAGCTCCCTCCCCTGAGGGAAGCCGGATCAATGACGACGTCGATCAGGACAAATGCGGCAACGGCCTGCCCCC
>DAHWKF010000127.1 GCA_027343785.1 Leptospirillum sp.
ACTAACTTATGCAATTAAGCACTAGAAACGGACATAGAAATACGCGCTTTCATATCCGCCATATCCGGCGGAAAGATTGGAACGGAGAAGCCCTCCGTCCAGAAGAAGGGACATCGTTCCCGATCCCAGGGGAATCCGGACCGCCGCACCCGCCTGGCCGTCCTGATAGACGCTGTTTCCCTGGAAAATCACCTCGGGTCCCAGGTCGACCGGCCGTCCCCAGGGAGAAAGACCGGTTGCGGGCGTCAGAAAACGGAGCTGGCCGTAGAGGTAATGAAGAATGCCGGTGTAATTTCCGAAAAAGTCGAGATTCCCCGCATCGAAATCCTGATCGATCTCCATCTGGGCGTAAAAGTTCACCAGAGCGGAGGGAGGAAGACCGCTCTGATCCAGAACACCCGATTGCGGTCCCAGATCGATGTCGACAAATCCACCGCCATACGTCACCCGAACCCCCGCCGCCACCCCTGCGGCGTTCAGGGAAGCCGATCCGCCGGCAAACATGTAATGCAGGAAACTCCCTTCCCCCAGCAGGTGAAACCAGACGCCGACCGGTGAAGATTCGAAAGCCTTTGAAGACGATCGCCAGACCGGGAAAAGCCCTCCGGCTTCGGCCATCCCGAAGAACGTTCCGGTGGATTCGACCGACACCCCTCCCAGAACTTCGGCAAATGGTTTTTCCTGGTGCAGAAGGATCCAGTTCGACTGCAGTTCGTCAATTTTTTGACGAAGAAGGGCCAATCGCTTCCGATCCGGGACGGTACGTCTTTCCTCCAGATCGACGGCCTTTCGGAAATCTTTCCAGGCTTGCCCCGAATGTCCTTCTTCCAGTTCCGCCTGGCCTTCCATCTCCAGTCTGCCGGGCTGTCCGGGAAATCTTTGTCGCGCGAGATCCAGAAAATAATGGATCCAACCGCGACTCCGGGACGCCAGGCTCCAGCCCAGAACTTCCTTCATCAGGGGCCAGTCCGAGGGACGATGATCCAGTACTTTCCGGTACAGGGGAAACGCCTTTCCGAACGCATGGGCCTTTGCGTCAATCCTGGCCAGTCCCAGCCAGAAACCGGTTCCGCCTCTTCCCCGTCCCGGGCGGTAACCCCGAAGAAGCATGGACTGGGTCTCCAGATCCGAAGCCAGCTGTCCTTTTCCTTCCCGCGCCGCCTCCCCCGCCCTGACATCCAGCTCTTCCGACACCAGCGATACATATTCATGAACCATGCCAGGAGACCGGTCCACATACGGGATCAGGGGATAAACCTCCAGCGCCGCCTCTCTGTTTCCGGCCCGGGCTTCCAGCAGAAACAGACCTTCATCGGCTCCGGGGTCTCCGGCATGGTCCCGAACAAACCTCCGATAAGCGTCAATGGCATGACGGATTTTCCCTTCGGATAGCCATAATGCTGACAGCCGGTAGCGGATCCAGGGATCGTCCGGGCGTTCCCGGACAGCCAGACTCAGCTTTGCTTCCGCCCTCCGGAAACGTCTTTCCCGCAAGAGCGCCCGGGCCTGACTGTCGTGCACCAGGCCCCGCCAGAGATTTCTTTGCACCGCTGACAACTTCAAAAAAACCGGCGCGCGGGACAAGAATTCCTCCGCCTCCCCCATCTTTCCCGACCGAATCAGATCCGACAGCAATCCGAGCGCATTGGCAAGATCACGGGGATTACGGCGCCAGGCTTTTTTGTCCCAGGCAATCGCCATCTCCTGTTTCCCCTCCCGCCGACAAAGGTTGGCCATCATCGCGTAAGCCTCAAATCGTTGGGGGAAAATCCGGATCGCCCGCGCGAACTCCCCCTGGGCTTTTTGAAACCGCCCACGGGTCAGGAAGGTCCGGCCGGCGTCGAGTCGACCGTCGTAGTTCGCCTCCGCCAGGAGGGCCTCCCGCCCAGGATGATGGCTGTCCCGTTTCAGGCTCCAGCGAAAAATATCCGCCGCCTCCCCGTGACGACCCTGTTTCATCCGCACCAACCCCAATCCCCATGCGGCCTCCGTGTCCGACGGATCGGACAAGAGCGCTTTCTGGAAGAGATTGCCGGCGGCGGTCAGACGGTTTTTTTTCAAAAGGGTAAAACCGCGATAACGGGCATCGCTTTTCGGTATGCGGGACAACAGGCGACGAACGACGGGATCCTGGGGGAACATCGCCAGATAGTTCTCATAGAGTTTTCTGTCCACCGGCGTCGCCTCAAGCCAGATCAAACCCATCCGCCAGGCGGAGCGGGCCTCCCGGGAAATATCCGAGAGCCGGCTTTTCGCCAACACGGACAAAAGGGACAGCCCCTCCCGACGCGTGGACTCCCGGTTGATCAGGGACCGGGCCAGGACAAGCCGGATCCGATGGCTTTGGGGATGTCGGGCAAGAAGTGCCCGAAGACCCCGGACAGCCTGAAAAAACCGGCCCTTGACCGCCGCTTCGGTCTGGAGGACTTCCAGCGCAATCGCTCCCCGCGGAGGGGATCCCTTGAGATACTTTTCATAGGCAAAAAACGATCGGGGGAAATCCCTTTCGCTCCGGTAACGTCGAGCTTTCAGAAGCCATTTTTTGTCGAGTTTTCCCAGAAGGATTGCCGATTTGACGCGGTCTATTCCCGGGTTCCCGGGGTGGGTACGGGCGAGCTGGTGGAGGATATGTCGGGCGCCGGCTGTATCTCCGGATTCGGCTTCAAGGACGCCGAGTTCGGACAGCGCGCGCGGATCATCCGGCCGGATGGAGAGAATTTTTTTCCATATCCGTGAAGCCTGGCCCAGATCCCCCCTGTTTTTCCAGTATCTGGCATCATCCAGCAACTGCAACAGAGCGGGCGTGTCAGAAGCCCCTCCCGCCAGGGCGACCGTCACCATCGAGGCAGAAAAGAAACCCGTCAGCAGCCAGGACAGTGACTGGCGGAAAAGATTTCCTCCCGAAGGCGTCCTGTTCAGAAAAATTTTATTTCGCCTCCACATTCGTTTGTCGGGCCAGGGTCATTCCTCTTGTCCCCCGGATCCGAGCAATATCAATGCCGGATAGGATTTGTGCTAATCTGGGTTCTTGAGGTGCGCTGTTTCCTGATCGGGCCAAAATCAACCACACTCCACACAACCCCGGATGGACGAATGGAGAGACGCTCTCTTTCCCTGCCCCCCCTGGCGATTATCTTGTCTGCGCTGTTTGTGAACGGAATGGCCGGAGGATTTGTCTGGCCCTATTTCCCGGTTTTTCTCTCCCAGTCGGGTCTCTCCAAATCTTCCATCGGTCTGGTTCTGGGGATTTCCAACATTCTCGTCTTTCTTGTCCGGCTTCCCCTGGGGCGCTGGCTCGACCATGGCCACGGCCGCCGGTTTGATCTTCCCCTGACGGTTTTCCTCCTGACATTTCCCGCGCTGTTGTTTCTTCTTCCCCATACCCGATCGTCCTGGGCCCTGATCGCAATGGTTCTGGGGCTTCAACTCGCCAGACTCCCCTTCTTGCCTCTGGGGCTGGCCCGTCTCAAGAAACAGGCCGACGAACAGAAGAAACGCTTCTCTCCGCTCCTGTTTGTCGGAGCCCACCACTTTTTTCTGGGCGTTTTAGGCCTTCTGGCCGGGATCATCATTGTCGGGATCGGCGTCGCAAGGACTTTCTCCTTCCTCTGGATCCCCGTTTTGCTTTCCATGGTACCGCTGATGTTTTCCGGAACCTCCGGCCCGCCGGAACCGGATATCTTGCCTCCCCCCCCACCCCGCCTGCTTCCGGACAGGAAGGAGTTTCTGGTTCTGCTCTCCTTCTTTTTTTTCCACATGGTCAACGCCCCGCTTCTTCCGTTCGCGGAGCTGTATATGAAAACACACACCCCCCATGCCGACTGGATCCCGTGGATCGCGGCCATCGCCGAGATGTTTATGGTTCTGTCGGCCGCTCTTTTGTCCCGTCATATGACGGTCGGCGTTGCCCGCATCGCCCTGGCCGGCGCGTCCGGCGTCCTTGCGCTCCGCATGGCCCTCTACGGGCTTTCTCCCACCGCAGCCGGTCTTCTGGGGATCGCCTGCCTGGACGGCATTTCATCAGGGCTTTTCTGGATGGCTTCCCTGAAATGGATCGCGGAAAGATCCGGACAGAGCAACACGTTCAACCAGATGTCAGGTTATGTGGACATCATGGTGATGCTGTCGGGCGCCCTGGGGACTTTTCTGTTTGGATGGGCTGACGGAAGGGAAGGGTTTGCGGCGGCGTCCCGGGAGTTTCTGGGTCTGAATATTCTGGCTCCGGCCTTTCTGATCCTGGCCGGAAAACGGAGCTGGCAACCCCGGTTGTCCGGAAGCCCTCCTTCGAACCCCCCGGACCGTTCATTCTTTTCCGGAAAAGAATGAACGGGGAGACCCCGTTGCCTTGCGGCCCTTTTCAAGATGCCTTGGGATCTTCTCCGAAATACTCCCGGCGGCTGACCTGGACATCGGAAACGAAAACGACCCCCGAATACCGTTCGAACAGGGGCGTCAACCCCGCGAGGATCGTCTCCACCCAGTTTTCGGGGACCACCGTGATGACCATGACCAGGGTGTTGACGTCGTTGAACATGAGGTGCCCCTCATGAAAACCGCTATGTCCTTTTCCGGAAACATTCGGAATGATCGTATAGCCGGACACCCGCACATCGTCCAGCAGGGTCTTCACAAATTTGAGATGTTCGCCCCCGACAACGATCTCGACTTTCTTGACAGTATAGAGTTTCAAGCCTTCCATTCGATCCCCCGATCATTGGAGCCTGCGAGTGTATCTTCCCCCGCCGAACGGTCTCCGTCCCTTGTCCACTCCCTCCATCCGTCCTCCGGCCTGTATTCCCAAAAGATTCCCGTGACGGAATCCATGACGACCAGCAAGGCCCATCCCCGGTCAAACGGCCCGACCAGTGTCAGGTTGTTCTTTAACACCTGATCCACCTTGTCACGGGGAGCAGAAATTACACATAACAGCCGGACGGGCTGGTGGCGACTGGATCTGACATCAAAGACAGTCTGCCAGGGCAGCCCCATCCTGAGATCACCGCCATTGCCGAACTGGACCCCGAAGCGTCCGACCACATTGTGCGACACCTTGCTGCCGCTTCCGTACACAGCATTGTCGACCGTCGAGAAATAATGCTCGAGGTTGATCCAGCGTCCGACCACCAGGGGGCCCGAGAGCAGCGTTTCCAGAATTTTTCCCGTGGGATCGAGCACATCGTCATATTCCTGAAGAAACACCCGTCCTCCCAGATCGATTCCCCGTGTCAGGTTTCTGCGACCGATAAAGAAAGCGGCGTTTCCGGAAAGGCCCCATTCCGGACGGACTTCAGCCCAGTCGTGGGAACGGACGCCGAGGAGGGGGGCCGGAGCACCCCGGGGGTCCTGATACTTCCCTGGAAACGTCCTGAGTCTTTCGGATGCCCAGGACTGCCCCGCCTGGTGGATGTCGGAGATAAATTCCCGGATCTGCCTTTCATGGGAAACCGGCCAGTCTTCCCCATCGAAGAACCGGAACTGATCGGTCGTCGTGTCATGGACGCCTGCGAGAAACCATGTGCTGTCCGGAATCCGGATACCTTTCTTTTCCAGCGCCTTGCGGATAGAAGGCCGGTTCAGAAGGGCCGCCGAAACCCGGGCGTTCGGCGTTCCGTCCTGGCCGCCACAGGCGCCGCAATCCAGCGCCGATTCATATGGATTGTTTTCCGATGTGCTCTTGTGGGCCACAAAAACCACCAGGGGGGCAAAATCCCGATGAAGCCCCGCCAGGGACAGGGCCGTTTCGGCGAAAGCCACCTGTTCAGAATGGGTCAACCCCATTCGGGAAAGCTCTTCCAGCCGTCTCTCCGATCGTTTCGGCCTCAGCTGATGGACTTCCCTAAGCTCGGCGATCAGCGCCAGCTCCTCCTCCCGCCCGATGCCCAACAGGTGTCCGAGTGTTGTCAACTGATCATGGCTCCCCCCGGACAGGGGCGTACCCGAAAGGACGAGAAAACGGAACTCTTCAAGGGCGCTTTGGGGCAAGGTTCTGGCTTTTTGCCCGAATTTTCCGAACAAAACCTGCCGGATCACACTGCGCTCTTCCGACAGGACAATATCATGGGCTTCCTTTTCCGAAATCTTGTCCAGGGGGATGGTCGTGGAGATCGCGGGCACAAACATCCGTTCGGACCGGGCGACCAGCCGATGGTACCATCCCGGGAAGAACGTTTTTCCGAAAAGGGGAAGTCCGGACATCCATCCGATCGCTTCCACAAACACATATGGGGTGACGATATTGTTTTTCATCTCGTGCACGAGGTGGCTGAGCCACAGAAGCCACCTTCGTCCCCGGAAGAACTGGCGGACGGTACCGACCTCATAGGGCCGGTGGATTTCAGCGAGCATGTGGCGGGGGGACAGGATCGCGGGAGACAGGATCTGGACATGATCGGATCCGAACCCCTTGAACCGGATCGGAATCCCGAAAAATCCGGCAAGTCCCGCCGTCTCATAGGGGCCGATATGTTCCAGATGCCGCCGGACCCCTTCCGAGCGGACGTCGATGCAAAAAAGGACCTGTGCCCGGACCGACGGATCCGTCGGTACCGGATCCCCGAGGCGCGTTTTTTCCCTGGGAGCCGTCTTTTCCTTTCTCGCGGAAATCTCCGAAAGAAACCAGTCCCGGTAGGCTTTCTCGGCGGCAAGAACGCCCCAGTACCCGAATCGTTCACGGGGAATTTTCCCGTGCCATTCCAGCACGAATTCCAGAAATTCGGGATCGGTTCCGATTTCCGCGGGAATGGACATCCCCAGAAACGCGCACAGCCGGAAGAGCGCCCAGACGATCCTGAAACGTTCTGCGGAGGCTTTGTGCCGGGAACGGGCACACCGGTCCCACATCCCTTCCCAGTAAGGATCCAGCTGTCCCCACACGGGGGAGCGTTCGATCAGCCGGTCGATGTCCTGAACGAGGGTGAGCGGGAGGGAAGGCTCCTGCCGCAGATACCGGACGGCACATTCGCTCGCGTGATCCCTCAGAAACGTTTCCAGCATATGGCGTGAAGGCCCCAATCCCAGGAATTTCTCCAGGACCTCCTCTATCATGACGGATTCCAGGGATAGCCGGATCGCGAGCCATTCTCCTGGCTCGATCCGGAAAGGGAGCCTCTCTTCTTCGGAATGCTCTCCCCCCCGCCACTTGATCGCTCCCGACCAGCCGGGAAGGGCGGAAAACTCCCGGGAAAAAAGGGAGACCCAATCGTTCCTCGGAATCTGCCAGGCGTCCATTACCCTCAGGATGGCCTCCTCAGGGGAATCCGGAAGGGCGGAAAAGCGGGACGGAATCAACGGGTGGGAGGAAACAGACGACAGGCGGGAAGCCCACCTGTCCCGAAATAGCCGGTAAAATCCGCGCTCCCGGCCAGGAACCGCCCAGAAGGCCTGCCCTTCGTCGAGATACAGGGATGTCGCCTCGGAAAGAAGCGCGTTGAGGGCGTCCGTGATCTCCGTTCCGAACAGACGGTCCACCCAGCCCGAAAAAGTTTGCCGTTCACCGGGAAAACCCACTATTTTTTCGACAAAATCCACAGGATCGGGAGCGTCATCCGGCCGCGGTTCCTTCTCCTTCGCAGTTCCGTCCGGAATACGGAAAAAGATGTCCTCCAGATTCCGATAAAGGTTGCCGATTTCAGGAAGCCTGCCCAGCTGTGACAAACTTTCGGCGATCCCCGGAACGAGCCTTTTCAACCAGACGATTCCTTCCTGCTCCCCCGCCTCCGGAGCGTAAGGCGGAAGATCCGGGGCCAGAAGGTATTCGGAAAGGGAAATTTTCGCGAGGGTTAACGTCTTTCCACCGAAAGCAATCGATTTCTCCCTCTCCGACCGGGACGAAATCCGTCCAAAAGTCTGTTCGAGATCCCCTATGCTGATGCGGCCATCACGGATCGCCCCACGGATGCTTTCCGGCGACGGATACCCTTTGCCCCCGAACAAGGATTCTCCGGTGCGGACCGCTTCCTCAAAGGGCAAATCCTCCAGGCCATTCAGGGGGTTATGGTGAATAAAGGTATCCATCGGCCATGCGTCCGGCACCAACTCCATGGCCAGCCGGATGCGGGAGCGGACATCGATCACCGCATGACGGCGTTCCGGGTCCTCCGGAAGGAAAAAGCGCGGATCCATCAGAGCCCTCCCGCCGTCAAGAGAATCGACCCAAGAATTCCCGGCCAGATTCCCAGAAAAATGAGAGGGATGAACGCCAGGACGAGGGAAACCGCCAATCTGGCAGAAATATCCGAAACCGGAAGCGCCGTGTTTTTCGGTGGGCCGAGAAAAATCTGCTCCCACGCCGCCCATAAAGCCCACTGGAGGAGGACGACGCCGGAGATGGAAGCGAGGGCCCAGACCCACAAGAAATCACCGGCGGCGGAAAAATCGGAACCGAGGACACCCGAAAATAGCCCCGAACCCGGCATCGCGGACAGCGCCAGAATGAAGAGGAAAAAAAGGATGTCCGCGCGGGGCATGTCACGAAACAACCCCCCCATATCCCCCAGGTTCTGCCGTTGCGTCTCATGTTCCAGATGATCCGCCAAGACTCCGAGAGCCAGAGCGGGCAACACCAGGGAAACCACAAGAACGGCCGCCGTCCCTGGACGGCCTGGCAACGCGAAAAGGATCAGTGGCGTGCACAGGGCCATCTGGGAAAAGATGGCCGCGGATATCCTTTTTCTGGCCACAGATTCTCCCATGGCGAGAAGGGCTCCCTGAATCTGGGCCAAAGCGCACAAGCCCAGGAAAACATCCAGGGATTTTCCTGTCGCCGGGAAAGACAAGGGGCACCACCGGTAGATCCCCCATGCGGACAGGGCAAAAAGCACGACACGACAGGCGATCCAGACGGTCGCCGCCCCGGATCGGGGAGTAAAGGACATCCAGCGCTGGAAAGGGAAAAATGGCATGAAAAGGAGAAAAGCCAGAGGAGAGAGCCACATACCCGCCGGCGCGAGATCAAGCGAAAAGAGAATACCGGAAAACAGAAGCGGCCCTGTAAAAGGAAGATTCCCGACGGGACGAGAGCCATAAAAAGCCCGGAAGATCAGGTATGCCGTGGCCAGCAATCCCAACCAGAAACAAAGGGCGAGCGAGAGTTCCTGGGAAAGGAGGAACCCGGAGGAGAAAAAAAGGAGGAGAAACCCCAACGCGCCCCCGGAAACAGTCTGTTCGATCTCGAAGCGGAAAATCAGGTAACAGGACAACAAGACAGCGAGGTGAATCACAAGGGCGAAATTCTGTGCCAGAAAACGGGCCGGATCCGGCTGAACCCGAAATAATCCGATCGACAGGAGATCCGCTCCCACTGGAATCAGAAACAAAAGCGAAAAAAAACGTCCCGGGAGGGGTCGGGAAAACGGAAAAAACCGGATCACCGCCGCACCCGCGATCGGAATGGCAAGCGTCAGTCCTTCCAGGACTTTGATGAGAACACTATTCATCCGGCTTTCCTGTCAAAAAGGCTTCCGGGGAAGATCCTTCCCCGGTTCTCTCATGTATTTTCCGGATGGTGGAGGCCCATGATTCCAGTGGTGTCCGAAGCCAGCGGCGAACAAGGATCTCCGCATAACCACACTGATCCAGAAAATCATGCAGGCGACCCGACAATGCAAAAACGGCCGGAAACTTTCGGCCGTCGGACGCCTCCCGCGCCAAAAAAATCCATCCCGCTACCAGGATAAAACCCATGGTCAGAAGGGCGACCGGGTAAAAGAATGACCAGGCGGGCCCCTGGGGGGTCAAAAACTGCGTTTTCGACAGGGGATCCAGAATCCGGTCAAACCAGGTCAGGCCGCCCCAATAGAGTCCGAATACAAGGGCAAACATGCCGGTAAATGCCAGTACCGCCCTCGGGGTCAGGAGGTGGCTGAAACGAAAGAGGTTGAACACTGTCTGCATGGCGGTCGCCAGTCCGAAGAAGAGAAGGATCAGGCCGCCTGTCCCTGGAAGAAAAGGTTTTCCGCGAAACGTGTCGGACAGCAACAGGATCAAGGGAAGACTGATCAGAAGGGAGCCCCCCAGGACCCACAGGATCCGGTGTCTGCCAAAAGCCCGCGAGAGGGAGCCTTTGGGGGAATGCTCATGGAACCGGGAGGTGTGAATGACGCTTCCGGATCCCAGAAACAGCGTCGCCTTGAATATACCGTGGGCGATCATATGGAAAATCGCCGCCGGAAAAACCCCCAGGCCACACTCGGCAAACATATATCCCATCTGTCCCATCGTTGAATAGACAAGCGTCTGTTTCACGCTGACCTGGACCAGCATGACCGCAGAACCGTAGATCGCGGTGGCCGCACCGACGACAAAAAGGCCATGGAGGACCCCCGGAGAATGAACAAAAAGGGGCGATAGCCGATTCAGGACAAAACCGCCGGCGTTGACGATGCCGGCATGCATGAAACCGGATACCGGAGTCGGGGCATCGAGCGTCACAGGGAGCCAGAGATGAAACGGGAGCTGGGAGGAGCGCACAAGAATGCCTATCCCGATCAGGAGCGTCCCCCATACGATGGCGGAAGGGGTCATCCTTCCCGAAAACAGGCCGGCCCCGCCGTCTATGGGTCCGGGGAGGAGCGAGGCGAAAAGTCCGTCCAGATCAAAAGTTCCCGCCGCTTGTCCCAGAACCAGGATCCCCCCCAGAAAAAATCCCCCTCCGATCTGGTTCATGACCCATGTCTTGAGGGCAGGACGGCTGGACTCCCTCCTGTTCCTGTGGTGCACCAGGAGGAGACAGAGGGCGACCAGAACCAGTTCCCACGCCGCATAAAGGAGAACGAGGTTTCGCGCGGTGACCAGAAGCAAAAGG
Source organism: Leptospirillum sp. (assembly GCA_027343785.1). Classification (GTDB taxonomy): domain Bacteria; phylum Nitrospirota; class Leptospirillia; order Leptospirillales; family Leptospirillaceae; genus Leptospirillum_A. The sequence goes on from DAHWKF010000127.1 coordinate 10,802, forward strand.
AATCCCGTCGCTAGGCCGATGGCTCCCAAAAAATGGTCCGACCGGGGTTCCCCCGTCATGTACCTTCGGGAAAACGCCAGGATGACGAGACTGACGGAAAGAATGAGAAAACTCATGACAGCCGCGAGCGGATCGTAGACCAGACCGATGTCTGGCCCGGGGATCCGGGAGAACGGATCGGGAAACAGTCGCGCCCGGATCAGCCCGCTTCCGGACCGGACCACGAGGAAGATGCAGTCCAGTAACGACAGTACGACTCCCAGTCGGGTCCAGAAAAAGGCCGTCCCGTCATCTCCCCGGGAAAAGGCGTAGGCAATGCCGGCGCCCGCAAGGGGCATCACCGGTACAAGAATCAGGAGAACGGAAGCTAAGTGCAAGAGGCCTCCCTGTCCCCCCGAAAGAATCAGTCCGCTCTTCTTTGGGGTGGAACCGGTATGGTGACCCAGAGCCACATGGTTTTCAGAATTTCGACATTTTTCCGCCTCCGGAAGGAGGCAGAAGTATCCCGCGGGAAAAATCGGCGAGCGACACGATCAGTCTTTTGATAGCAATTTTCCATTATTGCGGGAACAGTGCCTCGAGGTCAAAGGTCTGGCACTTTTGGGGACCTCATCTCTTTCATGTAGGGGGGAGAGGGATCAATGGCGTACTTCATCATGCGATATCCCAGCTGCCGGGGAGTGATGCCGAGAAGGGCAGCGGCCCGCGTCTTGATCCATCCCGTCCGCTCGAGCACATCGAGGATCTTTTTCCGTTCGAGTTCGGAGACGGCCTCAGGAAGGAGAAGACCTTCCCCTCTCCCGGGCGCATTGGATATCCTGTCGACCGGACGGAGAGAATCCCGGGAAGGGTCCTGACCCAAAGGGGGAGTGAAGGACGAAAAAAGTGCCAGTGTCCGGCTGACGTCCGTTTCTTCGACCATGTCGCTCTGGGACATGACGACCAGTCGTTCCACCGTATTTTCAAGTTCCCGGACATTTCCCGGCCAGTCATGTTCCAGCAGGGCCAAGACCGCACCGGGGGAAATGCGGACCGAACGGCCGTTTTCCAGGTTGAACCGCCCCAGAAAATGCTCGATCAGCAATGGGATATCTTCCTTGCGCTGGCGGAGGGGGGGGAGAAAGATCGGTACAACATTGAGACGGTAATAGAGATCTTCGCGAAACGCGTTTTTCCGGATGGCCTCCTCCAGGTTCCGGTTCGTCGCGGCGATGATGCGGACATCCACAGGAATCGTCCGGGCTCCGCCCACCCGCTCGACGACGCGTTCCTGGAGGACTCTCAGGAGCTTGACCTGGACGACCGGGGAGATTTCTCCCACCTCGTCCAGAAAGATTGTGCCTTCATTGGCCTGTTCGAACTTTCCGGGACGCGAAATATGCGCCCCGGTGAACGCTCCTTTTTCATGACCAAACAGCTCCGACTCCAGGAGAGACTCCGGAATCGCGGCGCAGTTGATCTGGACGAAGGGCTTGCGGTTCCGCGGGCTATTGAAGTGGATGGCCTTGGCCACCACCTCCTTTCCGGTTCCGCTCTCCCCCATGACCAGAACCGTTGCCCGGCTTTTGGCCACGAGATGAATGGATTCCGCAATCTGCTTCATGATGCGGCTGTGGCCAATCCATCCATCGATGGCGTACCGGTCTTTCAGGTGGTGCTCGAGTCTCAGCGCCCTTTCCTCAAGCGTCTTGCGCTCCTCCATGAACTGTTTCCTGAGAACAACAGCCTGGGCGATGATGGAACTGATGGTCGTCAGGACCCGGAGATCCTCATCGAGGTCTCCCCCTTCCGGAGAGATCGAGCAGTCTGTCGACAGGACGCCGACCATCCGGCTCTGGAACGTCAAGGGAACCGCCAGGAAGGCCAGCCTTTCCTGTGACTTCCGTTCGGAACGGGATCCGGTCCTGTTCAGAAAACGGGGTTCTTTTGAGATGTCGGGAACAACGATCGGTTTTCCGGTTTTCAACACCGAACCCGTGATCCCCTCCCCCTCCTTGAAACGCCCTTTTTTGATTTCCTCTTCCGAAAGGCCGTGGGCAATTTCTGTCCTGAGCTCGTCGGAAGTGCCTTCGATCAGAAGGATGGAGCTCCGGTGAAAACCCAGCTGCTCTTCCATGATTTCCAGAATTCTCTTCAGGGCCTGGTCCAGATCGGGTGAACTGGCAAGTTCCCGGCTGATGGCGAAAAAAGCGGTGAGCTCCGCAATGACCTTGTTGTTGTCGTTCATCGAAACTCTCGGGATGGCATTCTGTTTGTCGCATTCCCCCTGATTATGACAGAGAGACCTCCGGCTCCGAAGGGCGTCATGGCCCTTTCTCCCATGATGCCCGAGAACCTGCCGGCAGACAATCCCCCGTTATCCGGAGGATTTCATCCGTATCGAAACCATGAAGGTGGCAAAAGATGCGGGGGAGGCGCACAAAGAAAATCGCCGGAAAAGGGAAACCGCCAGAGAGACCGGATCATGTGACCGGTCTTTCATCCTCTTCCTCATAACGGGTGGGGGGGGGAACTCTTTTTTCGATCCGGATCGCCCTGTGATGTCTAAAAATTCCTGGCCTCGCCAGAAAACGGAGGATGCCCTCCACGCGAACCTCTACAGGTTCGCTGACATAACGATCCAGGGAAAAGACGTCTCCGGTTTTCCACCCCAGGACATCCCGGAGGGTAAATCGGGATTCTCCGATAAAGACCTCCATCTCCAGGGGCGCTTCCTCGACCCGTTCCTGAAGACGGGTGATCCAGCGGTTGTCCACTTCGTACTGGTCACTCTGAAAACCGGTATAAAGCTTTTCCTTGATCGGCTCTATGGTCGAATAGGGGATGCAAATGTAGATGGTCCTGCCCTGCCCGTCAATTTCCAGACGGTAGGCCATGGTGATCACCATTTCCGTCGGGGCGACGATCGCCGCGAACTGGGGGTTGATCTCGGAGCGAATATAGGTGATCGGCATGGGGTGGACCGGCCCCCAGGCCTTTTCAAAATCACTGATGGCGAGATCCATGACATTTCTGGAAATACGGGCTTCAATCGGAGAAAAGTCTCTCCCCTCGATCTTGACATGTCCCCGGCCCGTGCCGCCAAACATGTGGTCCACCAGCAGATAGACCATGCGGGCATCGATGATGAGCAGGATGTTTCTCCGGAGAGATTCGAGCCGTAAAATATTGATGTTCGAGGGCATGGGAATCTTTTTGACGAAATCCCCGAACTTCACCATCTCGATTCCCTGGGGGGAAAATTCGACGGTCTTTCTGAGTGTCGCCGAAAGGGTCACCTGAAAGAATCGCGCGAATCGTTCGTTAATGATTTCCAGCGTGGGCATGCGCCCGCGGATAACCCGTTCCTGGCTGGCCAGGTTGTAATGCTTGACGGGCTCTCCCGAATCGGCGGACTTGGCCTCGGTCTCGACCTCTCCTTCCGAAAGTCCCCGCAGGAGGGCGTTGACCTCCTCCTGGGACAGTATGCTTTCCGCCACTTCCGCTCCCTTTCAGTCCGTTGTCTTCCATTTGTCCCTTGCATCTTTTTCGGATCAAGACGGACAAAACTTGACCCGGACACCCCCTCATTCCGGAGTCCCGCCTCATATCTGCCAGGAAACGATGGATCCGGGCAATTACATGAAACCTCCATGGCTTTCGCGGTCACTCCCGAGGCGATCCCGGACAATCACCCGGTCACCCGGATGAAGATCGCCGGACAGGGCGACCGACACGCGCCCATCCGTGGCACCCGTCTCCACGGGAACCGGAACCAGGCGATTTCCCGCAATCCTGAAAACCAACGTCTTGTGGCGGTACGCCGACAGATCGACAGATTTCAGAAACTTTTCGGACGGGCGGAACACCAGCGCCCCGTTGGGGATCAGCGTCACACCCCTGAGAAGGCCGACATGAAGGGTGACCAGCGCCGTCATCCCGGGTTTCAGGGCCAGGTCGGGATTGGAGACGCGGGATACGACATCGTATGTCACCACATGGGAAACCGTCTTGGGATGAACGCGGACCATGATGACCTGGCCCGAAAAGATCCGGGCCGGATAGGCCGGTACGCGAAAGGTGATCTTCTGGCCCTCGCGGACATCTCCGATGTCCGACTCCGACACACGGGTATCCAGCCGCATTTCCGACAAGTCCTGGGCGATGGTGAAGAGCTTTGGGGTCTGGAAAGCGGCTGTCACGGTCTGTCCGACCTGGACCCGGCGGGAAATGACGATACCGTCGATCGGGGAGCGGATCGTCGTATAGCGGAGATTGGCGCTGGCGAGTGACAGCTCCGCTGTGAGTTCGTCCTGGTTGGCCAGATCCATCGACAGTTTTCCCTGGTCCTGGTCGAACACGTTCTGGGCGATGATGTGCTTTTTGAGCAAATCCTTGTCGCGCTTGAGCGCCAGCCGATCCAGAACAATCTGTGTCCGGATCTTCTGCAAATTGGAGCGGGCTTCCAGAACCTGCGCCCGATAAATGGCCGGGTCGATCTGGGCCAGAACATCCCCCTTGTGGACCCGGCTATTGAATTCAGCCCGGACTTCCGTGATGATCCCGCTGACCTGGGCCCCCACATGAACGGTTCTCAGGGCCTTGAGCCTTCCGGTCGCGGTCACCTTCTTCTCGAGATCCCCACGGACAACCGGCTTCGTCACAAAATACCGCTCCAGTCCATCCGCGTTTTTATGATCCCGGAAGGCCCAGACCACCCCTCCGGTGACCAGAATCAGCACGGCCACCAGCCATTTTTTCCCCCTGAAAAACTGCTTCATCCAGACATCCCCGCCTCCGCCTTATTCATACCGCAAAGCGACCATCGGATCCAGACGGGAGGCGACGATGGCCGGATAAAGTCCGAAAAGGATTCCCAGGAAACCGGAAAAAAGCAGCGTTCCGGACATGAAAGCGACCGGAAAGGGGGCTGGCCATCCGACGGCTTCCCTGAGCAGAAGGATGCCTCCCGTTCCCAGAAGCACCCCCGTCAAGCCTCCAACAAGGGACAAGACGGAACTTTCCACGACAAACTGGGTCACGATATCCACGGGGCGGGCTCCGATGGCCATCCGGATGCCGATTTCCCGGGTTCTCTCCCGTACGGAAACCAGCATGATGTTCATGATCCCGATTCCCCCGACGATCAGGGAGATGGAAGCGATGGCCACCAGAAGAATCGTGAGAATCAGGGACATCCTGTTGGCCGTTTGGGTAATGTCGCTCATGGGGTGGACAGAAAAATCCGGTCGTCCGTCCTTGGCGATATGGTGGCGGATCCGGAGGAGACGGCTGATTTCCCGACTGGCTTCGTGCACTCTTCCCGTCGACAGGGCATTGGCCAGGATCACGCCCACATAGGTCACACCCATGATCTGGGTCTGGAGGGTCGTGATGGGAATGACCACCATGTCGTCCTGGTCCATCCCCATGGGGGACTGGCCTTTGGGGCTCAGGATTCCGATCACCCGAAACGGCGAATGGTTGATCTGGATCCAGCGCCCCACCGGGTCCGTGTAGCCGAAGAGGTGGCGGGCCACCATTCTTCCAAGGATCGCCACCCGGTTCATCGATACCACATCCTTATGGGTGAAGAACGCTCCCCGGGACAACTCCCAGTTCCGTACCGCAAGATAGGTCGATTCCGTCCCGAGGATCACGGTGGACCAGTTGGCGTTGCCGGACAAAACCTGCCCCGCCGTTCTGAGCGCCGCCGAAACCTCCAGGACGGACGGGCATCCTTCCCTGATGGCCCGCGCGTCGTCCAGCGTCAGCGACGTGTCCGTTCCGCCCCCCACCTGGGCACCGGAATCCGTCACGCTTCCCGGAATGACGACCAGAAGGTTGGGACCCAGGTTGTTGATGCTGTCCAGAACGAGGTGGCGGGCCCCCATCCCCAGGGAAACCAGGAGGATGACGGATGCGGTGCCGATCACGATTCCGAGCATGGTCAGGATGGTCCGGAACGGATTCCTCACCAGAGACCGGAACGCCAGGCCCACGATGTTCACGATCCCATGCCCTCGATCCGCCCGTCCCGCATCCTGATCTGAAGGGCGGCGCGAGAGGCCACCGACGGATCATGCGTCACCAGGACGAGAGTGAAGTGATGCTCCTTTCGGAGCTGCTCCAGCAGTTCGAGGATATCCTTCGAAGACGCGCTGTCGAGGTTTCCTGTCGGCTCGTCGGCGAGAACCAGACCGGGTTCGGTCACAAGGGCCCTGGCGATGGCCACCCTCTGCTGCTGTCCGCCGGAAAGCTGCGAAGGATAATGGTTTTCCCGACCGGACAATCCGACCTGGCTCAGAATAGAGCGGGCTTTTTCACGTCGTTCCCTGGCCGGGACCTTTCTGTACAGAAGGGGCATTTCGACATTTTCAAGGGAGGTCGTCCGGGGGATCAGCTGAAAGTTCTGAAACACAAACCCGATACACCGGTTGCGGATAGAAGCGCGTTCGGCGGTTCCCATGGTATCCGTTCGCCGTCCGTCGAGCCACACCTCTCCGGAGGAGGGTTTTTCAAGAAGACCCATCATATAGAGGAGAGTGGACTTTCCCGAACCGGAAGGCCCCACCAGAGACCAATGGACCCCGGCGGGAACGGACAGGCTGACTTCCGCTAGGGCCAGGAAAGCCTCTCCCCCCACCTGGAAGCGACGTGAAACCCTTTCGAGAACCACTTCGACACCTTGTCCCGCCGCACCATCCATAACCTGCCGGGATCCCGCCAACCTTCACTTCTTCCGGATCAGCGCGTCCCGATTCTTCAGATAGTTTTCGCGGGACTCCTGAAGCGCTTTCTTGGCTTCGGCATTGCCCTCGATCCCGTTCACCTTGACAGACTTGTTTTCGAGGATCTTGTAATCTTCAAGAAAGCGCTCGATCTTCTTGACCAGATGCGGCGGGACGTCTTCCACATGACGATACAGGCTGAAAAGAGGATCCTTGGCCAGCACCGCCAGAATCTTGTCATCGTTTTCTCCGCCGTCCACCATCCGGAGAATGCCGACGGGTCGGATACGGGCCACGACCCCCGGGCTGAGCGGATCTTCCCCCAGGACAAACACGTCCATCGGATCCCCGTCTTCGCAATAGGTCCCCGGAATCAGACCGTAGTTGGCGGGATAATAGACAGCGCTGTGCAGGATCCGGTCCACCCGGATCAGTCCGCTGTCCTTGTCCATCTCGTATTTGACCCGGCTGCCGTAAGGGATCTCGATCAGGGCGTCAAATTCGTGGGGAAAGTTGTCTCCGAGCGACAGGTCGTGCCAGGGGTTGAACAAATGCGGCTCCTTTCGTGATTCCTTATCGGGTGAGAGGGTTCGGAAAAATGATGCCGGAGATACCGGACCGGCGACCGGTTTCATTGATAATGGACCAGACTATCCGATTCTCCGGGAAGTCGCAACGGCCTTATCAGGATGTCCATGGCGGATTTCTTCCCTCTGGCGAACGACAATATACTGGAGCAGGCGATCCCGGAGATCCACGGGAAGGCCCTCGAAAGTTGCGAGGATTTCATACCCTCCGTCTTCCTCCCTTCCGCGGTCGACGGCGCCGACAGCGCGGGCGCGGGCTTCCAGCTCGACGGGCGGAAAAACAGGCAGATCAATCAGGAGATGGAGAATATCTCCTGCCGGATACATCCTTTCGGACCTGAAAAGAATCCCGGATTCGGAGATTTCCACGGGAACGGGTTTCGGAAGCCGTACCGGCTCTCCGGACGAAATGCGTGCCAGAATAACCATCATCTGGTTCAGGCGTTCTTCCATGGACTGGAACAGGACAAGCCAGGGGATCTGGCCCTCCGAAGGGCCGGATGTCCAGGAGGATGGATAAACAGGCAGGATCGATCTTCGGGGAACGAGGGACCCGGAGGTTTTCTCGGGAAGCGTCTGGACGACCATCGGCAGGGTGTCGTGAACCGTAAACTCGCCGAGGATCTTTTTTTTCAGGGAGATAAATTCTTCCCTGCCGGAACCGGATCGGGACTCCTCATCAGGCATAAAAATCAAGTCGGCCTCTTTCGCCGCCGGACGCGCGGTCCGGATGGTCGGCGAAAGTTTGCGGTTCAACGTCTTCCGGGCGGGGGCGGGGAGGGATTTCCCGCCGTGCCGGCACGGCGTCTTCAGCGGGACGGGGGGGATTTCTCGCACCCGGAAGAGGGTTGTCCAGGTTTGCTGTCTGGTTGACACCAAACTGTTCCACGAAGCTACCTCATTTGGTCTGACAAAGAAGGACGATTCAGATCCGACGGTTGATCTTCAGCCCCTGGAAATACAGGTCGGCATCGTTCGCGACCCTGGCGGAATCCTCATAGGACCCCAGCGAGGCCACACCTTCGGAAGAGGGAGGAGGAACCGTCAAAGGAGCGCCATAGTGGTTGTGAATTGTCCGGGTCCCGTCCCCTCCGTCGGTGAGCTTGACGCTGACATCCGTCAACACAGCTCCACCCATCGGCTCCGTGTAGACGGTCACGACACCGGGCTCGTTTCCGATCCGGGACAAGGACGCAAGAACCCTCTCCGACATATCGGCAGGAGATTCCGTCAGGACGGGAGACGGGCTCCTGCCCGGGACGGACAGGTTCTTACTCCTCCCCAGCCCCTCCGTGGACTGAAAAGGAAAATTTTCTTGTGGAGCATGTACCGGACGTATGGACATCCT
>DAHWKF010000137.1 GCA_027343785.1 Leptospirillum sp.
GCAGGGACGTCCCTTCCTTCCCTCCGACGCCTGACCCTCCTCATAAAAACCTCGACATCCTTTTCGGCTCTTCCCATGCCCAGATCTCCACAACCCCTCCCGAGCCCTGAGTTTTTTCAGAAGGGGACCTGAGCAGATACCCAGAATTTTCCTGTTTGACCCCTTTGATGGAAAGCTGTAGACTTCACCCCGGATTCGTATATATACCGATCCCTTATCCACAGATTCAAGGGTCTTATTCTGATTGATCATACATCCGGAGGGGCTGTTCCGGAACCAGCAGGCGGACGAAACTGTGAGACAGTTTGAACGCTTCCCATCCGACACGCGTGTTTCCTTCAGCATTCTCAAGAACAAATCGGCCGGGAAGGGCATTCTCAGGAACGTTTCCCTCTCCGGAGGGTTCATCGAATCCTCCCACCTCGCTCCTCCCAATACCTGGCTCAACCTGAAAATCTTCAACGACACCACGGGACCGATCCAGACCGCGGCGCGAAGCCTGCGTCATGGAGGGGAGGGATTTGGCCTCCACTTCGCCTGGACCGACAGGCACGGCTTCGAATCCCTGCGGGATTTTCTGGCCACCATGGGACACAAAAGGGAAACGCCCCCGTCCTCGTCGGTCCTCCCGAAGGAGGAGGGCTCCCTGGAGGGATCGGTCGACGCCCTGATCCGGAAAACATGGGCTTCCTTTATCCGGAATTCCTCCGGATCGCTTCTGAATACCATGATCAGCTGGTGCCACAGCGCCTTCTTCTTCGAAGCGGAGGAGACAGGCAACCCCGAAGAAACGTTTTTTCAGGGCAAAAGCCCGTCCATCACGGAGGTTTTGCGGAAAATCCGGATTTTCTCCCCCACCTCCCTCCCCGTGCTCCTGATCGGGGAAACGGGAACCGGGAAGGAGGTGTTTTCGCGCACGATCCATCACTACAGCCAGCAAAAGGACGGACCATTCATCCCGGTCAACTGCGGGGCGATTCCGGAACCGCTGGCGGAAAGCCTTCTGTTCGGCCACGAAAAAGGAAGTTTTACGGGAGCGTACGCCCAGCAGAAAGGCTACCTCGAGAGCGCCGCCGACGGCACCCTCTTTCTGGACGAGATCGGCGATCTTCCCCTGCCCCTCCAGGTCAAGCTCCTCCGTGTTTTGCAGGAACGGGTCTTCACACGGATCGGATCCCACACGGAAATCCCGCTCACCTGCCGGATCGTCACCGCGACGAACAAGGACCTGAAGGAAGAGGTGCGCAAAGGCACTTTCCGACAGGATCTGTTCTACCGTCTGGAAGGAGTGGGCATCACCATCCCTCCCCTCCGGGAGAGGACGGAAGACATCCTTCCCCTGGCACACTTTCTGGTCCAGAAAATTTCCCGAAAGATGGGTCTGATCGCCAAGGCCCTCTCGACCGACGCGGAACGGCTGATCATTGGCCACCCGTGGAATGGGAACGTACGGGAGTTGGGAAACGCCCTTCACCGGGCGGTGATCGTCTCCCGCCATATCGAAATCCTTCCGGAAGATCTCGGAATCGCGCCCGGTACGGCGAGCAAGGAGCCGTCGGGAAGCCTTCGGGAACGGAGAGAGCGGCACGAACGGGACATCCTGTGCGCCTGCCTGCTGCGTCACGGAGGCAACGTGGGAAAGATCGCCGACGAACTGGGGATCTCCCGCCCGTCGGTTTATAACATGCTCAAGAAATACGCCATCGACCCCCCCACGCTATAATCCCGTCCCGCCAGACGACCGGTAACGATCTTCAAACCAACGGGCGGTCCGCTCCAGCCCTTCGCGGAAATACACCTTGGGGCTATACCCCAGGAAATCCCGGGCTTTGGAGATATCCGCCTGGGAAGCCATCGGATCCCCCGCGCGGGGGGGAAGGTGTTTGACCTCTGGGCGGACATTCAGGATTCCGGACAGGTTGTCGATCAGATCCAGGATGCTGAAGCTTGAACCGCATCCGATATTGAACGCCTCGCCGACTCCCCGCATGGTTCCCATGGCCAGCAGATTGGCCTGGACCACATTGTCGATGAAGGTGAAATCCCGGGACTGCTCTCCGGTCCCGTAGACGGTCAGCGCTTCCCCCTTCAGCATCGCCCGCACGAACCGGGGGATCACCGCCGCATACTCCGACTGGGGATCCTGCCGGGGGCCAAAGATGTTGAAATACCGGAGCGTCACCGTTTCAAGTCCGAACGTTTTCGTGAAGATCCGTCCAAACAGTTCCTGGGACAGCTTGCTGAGGGCATAGGGGGAGAGGGGGGAGGGCAGAAGGGTCTCCACCCGGGGCATTCCGGGGGTGTCGCCATAGACCGAAGACGACCCGGCGATCACCACCCGGCGAACCCCAGCCTCACGGGCTTTCCACAACAGGTTCAATGTCCCGTTGACATTGGCGGTCTGTGTGTCAAAGGGATCCGCGATCGATCGGGGAACAGAGCCGACCGCCGCCTGGTGAAAAACGTGTGACACGCCATCGAGCGCGCGGTCGACGTCTTCGAGATTCCGGACATCACCCCGGATGACCTCGACCTTTTCGGCCACTTCCGACAGGTTTTCCTCCTTGCCGGTCGAAAAGTTGTCCAGCACCCGGACGTCCTGTCCCTGGACCAGCAATGCCCGGACAAGATGGGAACCGATAAAGCCGGCGCCTCCGGTAACGAGATACAGCATCAGACACACCCCTTTGCAAGGATATATTGAATGATTGCCCTTTGAAAAAGACCATGAAAGGTCAATGTTTCCGTTCAGGCCGGAAAGATATGCCCCAGACGTCCGCCGCTGACTCCCTTGACGGAAATATCCGTGTCCCTTTCCGCCGGTCGGCTCTTCTGGACCACCGCCTCCAACGCTCCACCCCCTCCCGGAAGAATCCCTTCATCCGCCGTCAGAAGGACGGAAATCCGGTTCTCCGACAAAATCGCTTCCAGGCTTGAGGCGGGGTAGACGCCGGAGGGAGTCTGGCCCACCCCCCGTTCGGTCCTCCCCGGTTTCAGCCACTTGAGCGGAACCCCCCATTTTTTTTCGAGAAGTTCCCCTTCCGCCGAAAGGGGAACCCGGATATGTCCCCCTTCAAAAAAAACCGCGTTCAGCACCAGCAGTCCGTTCGTCAACAGACGGATTTCCCGGAGAAGGATTTCCGACGACTCGTCTCGGGACAAGCCCAGTGCGAATTCCAGGGATCCGATTTCCTCGATAATGCGGAGCGCGCAACGCCCCGATGATTCCCCGGGCGCCGGCGCGCAAAAACGGATGGATGATGTGGCGCTCATGACGGACCTCTTGGCTTGTACTCCCTAGAGCGAGACCAGGGAGGGGAGTTCCACATTTTTATAGACATTGCGCGTATCGACAATCAGGGGAACCTGCCCCAGAAGACGGGAGTAGTCGACCGAAGAGTGGTTGGTGATCACCACCGCGCAGTCGTACTCCCTGATTTTTTCGGACTTCGACAGCTCGACCGACGACAACGTCCCCTCCCCCCATCGAAGCGTCGGGAAGTAGGGGTCGGAATAGGACAGGATCGCCCCCGACTTTTCCAGGAGCGCCATGACGTCCAGGGCGGGAGATTCCCGCAGGTCGTTGACGTCTTTCTTGTAGGCGACCCCCACCACCAGAACACGGGCGTTCTTGAGACATTTCGACTGTTCGTTCAACCCCCAGATCACCCGGTTGACCACATGGTGCGGCATGAAACTGTTCACGACACCCGCAAGCTCGATGAACCTCGCCTCAAATCCGGTCTGGCGGGCCTTCCATGACAGGTAGTGCGGATCGATCGGTATACAGTGGCCTCCCAGACCCGGGCCCGGATAGAACGGCATGAATCCGAAGGGCTTGCTGGCGGCGGCGTCGATGATTTCCCAGATGTTGACCCCCAGGTTGTGGCTCATGAGGGCCAGTTCGTTCACCAGACCGATATTGACGCTCCGGAAGGTGTTTTCAAGCAGTTTCACCATCTCGGCCGACTCGGTGGAGGAGACGGGGATCACCCGGTCAACGATCGAACCGTACAGAAGAGAGGCCAGACGGGTACAGTCGGGGGTGATGCCACCGACCACCTTCGGCGTATTGACGATATTGTAGACGGGGTTGCCCGGGTCGACCCGTTCCGGAGAGAACGCCAGATGGAAATCCACCCCCACCCGGAAAGCGCCTTCCGCCTCCAGCGCCGGCAGCATCATTTCCCGGGTCGTCCCCGGATAGGTCGTGCTCTCCAGAATGACAAGCTGTCCGGGCCGGCGATGGGCCACCAGGTTGTCGACCGACTGCATGATGTAGGAAATATCCGGATCCTTGGTTTTCCGGAGCGGCGTCGGAACGCAGATCGAGACCGTGTCCACCTCGGACAGCCTGGAGAAATCCGCTGTCGCTTCAAGCTTTCCGGCTGACACGCAGGCGGCCAGATCGGCTGTGGGAACGTCCGGAATGTATGAGATTCCCCGGTTGATCTGGGCGATACGGTCGTTATCGAGGTCGAAGGCCAGAACGCGGAAGTCTTTCTTTGCGAACTCCAGCGCCAGCGGCAAACCGACATATCCGCATCCCATGATCCCCACAACCGCCGTGCGGGAGATGATTTTCTGTTCCAGTGACATGAAAAGCTCCAATCTGAAAGGGCCTTGGCAGGGCCGGGTTTACTCGACCGTCACGCTTTTCGCGAGATTGCGCGGACGATCCACATCGAGTCCCTTGAAACAGGCCGTATGATAGGCCAGAAGCTGAAGCGGCACGGCCGCCACCAGGGGAAACAGTACCGGCGGGCAGTCCGGCAGTGAGAGGGACATCGACGATACAGGGGAAAATTCATCCAGGTAGTGGTCGGATCCGATACTGATCAGGAACGCTCCCCGGGAGAGGGTCTCCTTCATGTTGCTGACCATCTTGGGGACCAGTTGCGGGTCCGGCGACAAAAGGGAGAGGACCGGCGTTCCTTCCTCGACCAGCGCCAGGGGTCCGTGCTTGAGCTCGCCTCCCGCATAGCCTTCCGCGTGGATATAGGTGATTTCCTTGAGCTTGAGGGCCCCTTCGAGGGCCAGGGGAAAATCGCCCCCCCTCCCCATGAACAGGACGGAACGGGATTCCGCCAGACGCCGGGCGATCCCGGTGACCCCGGTGGAGAGCGACAGACTCTTGTCGAGCAACATGGGGATCTTGAGAAACGCCTCCAGAATCCCCCCCTTTGACAGTCCTGTCCGTTCCGCAAGGCGGCTGTCGCTCGACAGGCGAAGCGCGATCAGCGTCAGAATCGCGATCTGGGACAGGAAGGTCTTGGTCGCCGCCACCCCGAATTCGGGGCCGGCTTCCAGAAAAATGCTGGCGTCGGCTTCCCGGGTCGCGGTGCTTCCTTCGACATTGACGAGAGCCAGGGTGGGAACGCCCGACGCGCGGGCCATCCGGATCGCCGCCAGCGTGTCCGCCGTCTCTCCGGACTGGGTCAGGGCGATCAACAGGTCATTTTCGGGATCGAGGATCGGATTCCGGTAACGGAACTCCGATGCGATATCCACCTCTACCGGGATCCCGGCCAGGGATTCGATCCGGTATTTCCCCAGGAGCCCCGCGTGGAAGGAGGTTCCGCAACCCACGATCCGGATCCGGCGGGCGCGGGAAAGCACCTTTTCGGTCTCCGCCGCAAACCGGACATTCAGGAGACCGTTTTCGCGCCGGATCTTTCCGCTCAGGAGGGCACCGAGCATTTCGGGCTGCTCGCAGATCTCCTTGAACATGTAGTGGGGATATTCGCCCTTGCCGTGCACCCCGTGATGGCTCCGGCTGACCAGCTTCGCCTCTCGCTCCCGGGAATGGGCGAGGGAGATGATCTCGAAACGGCCGTCGGCCCGGATGGTGACCATGTCGTCTTTTTCCAGGGGAATGGTCGAATGGACCTCCACCGGAAAGGCGGTCATGTCGGAGGCCACAAAAACGCCATGGGTACACGCGCCCAGAAGAAGCGGGGCTCCCCGGTGGACGGCGATGAGGGGTTCCTCGAGGTCGGCGTGCGCGATCAGAAAGGAGTAGGATCCTTCCAGCAGGGAGAGCACCCGCCGGACAGATTCGGAGAACCCCGATCCCCCCTTCATGGTCCGGTAAATCAGCCGGACGATGGTTTCCGTGTCCGTATCCGAGGCGAAGACCTCCCCATCCGCCACCAGCCCTTCCCGGAGGACCCGCTCGTTTTCGACGATCCCGTTGTGGACGATATAGAGAGGACCCGCCCACTGGGGATGGGCGTTCGCTTCGGACGGGGCGCCGTGCGTGGCCCAGCGCGTGTGGCCGATTCCGACGGATCCCGGAAGCTGCTCGCCGGCAATCCGCTCTTTCAGCCTGGCGGTCGAACCGACGGATTTCACCACGCGGGGGCCGCTCTCTTCCATAATGGCGATCCCCGCCGAATCATAACCGCGGTATTCGAGCTGTTCGAGCCCTTTCAGAAGATAGGGAAGAGCGGGAGACAGCCCGGCGTATCCGATAATTCCACACATGAAGAATGCCCTCCTCAGGTTTTCGGACAGTCACCAAGCATTTGACATGCCAGAGAAGTCCGAGAATCTTTCACGGGCGGCATCGGGGAAAAAGACAAAAAACTTTCCGGACCTCCCCGGATCTGTCACAACTCTTTACAGGGAAACCGGTGAAAATTTTCAAATATAAAAGGGTAAAGGATATTTTTTTTTATTCTGTGAGACGCGCCCTCCAAAACAAGCGCAAGAGGTTGGCAAGAAATCTCTGTCTGGCAAGGAAAAAACCCGTTCCGTCCTTTTTCACACCTTGCCGCTGAAATGCGATTCCGGGAAAACTTCCGTCTTTTGCGCGGAGAGTTCGGTTGACGCCAAAACGGGGAGAAAATCCGGGCGATGACGCCCGAAGGAGGGGCGGCAATGGCATACGTTTTGAGTTTCCATAGCGGATAAGAACGCCCTCCCCAATAGAGAGGAGGAGGACGCAAGCGCGGGGGATACGGGAGAGGTCGGCATCGATCCCCGGTTGTGGTTCATTCCTGGCACGATCCTGTTGCCCGAACCCGATATCTACTCGCAGGAAAAAGATGTGGGGAGCTTGTGCTTCTTGATGAAGTGGTATACGGAAGGCTTGGAGATTTCGAGTTCCAGCGCGACCCGGGCCACATTCCCGTTGTGGCGGATCAGGCTTTCCAGGACAATTTCCTTTTCAAAGATCTCCCGGAGTTCCCGGAGTGTCGGTTTTTCCTGCGACGACTGCTCGATCGGAAGGCCCAGGTCTTCCTCCCTGATTTCCGGCCTGTCGGCGATGATCGCCGCGCGGTAGATGACGTTGTGCAGTTCCCGGACATTCCCAGGCCAGTGGTAGGAATGAATGGCCCGCGCGGCTTCCGGACCGATGGTCCGGTCCGGAAGATTTCCGTTTTTGGTGATCTTGGACAACAGATACCGCGCCATGGGAAGGACATCGGATATCCGTTCCCGAAGTGGTGGTATCCGGAGAGACAGTCCATCCAGCCGATAGAAGAGGTCTTCCCGGAACTTGCCTTTCAGGACCTCCTCCTTCATATCCTTGTTCGTCGCGCAAACGATCCGGGCGTCAAAGGGCACTTCCCTGACAGATCCCACGCGGCAGAACTTCTTTTCCTGCAGTACCCGGAGGAGCTTGACCTGGAGAGGCAGGGGAAGCTCGCCGATCTCGTCCAGAAAAAGGGTTCCGCCGGCCGCCGCTTCCAGATACCCCGTGTTCCGGGAATCCGCTCCGGAAAAGCTTCCTTTTTCGTGTCCGAAAAAAAGGTTCTCCGCCAATTCGTAAGGGATGGCCCCGCAGTTGACCGGAAGAAAGGGGCCCGGACGGTTCGCCCCCAACTCATGGCACAACCGGGCGAACATCTCTTTTCCGACGCCGGTCTCCCCCAGGAGAAGAATGGGGAGTCCCGATGGCGCGACGATCTGGATCTTCTGGATGATCTCATGGATCTGGGGACTGTTGCCCAGGAAAAACCAGTCCGAGCACCAGTCGAAGGTCGGCGGCGCCTGCTCTGTCTCGACGACCAGGCCCGAAATCCATTCGATCATTCCGTCAAAAAAATGGGAAGGGGAGTGTTCGAGAAAGGAGGACCAGCTCTCGCGCAAGAGGTTTTCGATGATTCCGCCTTCCAGGGGCGAACCGTTCACCGCCCGTTCGCCTCCCGAAGAGGGAGACAGAAACTGGAAAGAGGCCCCGTTGACCTCCAGTAATTTTCTGACTGCCGGATTGTCCGGGGCGTAATGCAGGAGAAATTCCCCGAAACGCCGGAGGTTGTTCCGTTCGATCCAGTTGAAGTGGACTCCGAACCCCTCTTCTTCCAGACGGGTGACGAAACCCCATGTCTCAATGGTTTCGGGACCTTCTCCCTCCGCGTTGTCCCGCCCGTGGATCCGGATGCGGACCCACCCGTCGATGTCCGATTTGCGGACAGGACGGATAAAACAGCCGGTCAGGGACAGGTTCGTCAGTGCGCCTTTCCTGAAGCCTCCGGTGCTGGCCCGGAATGTGACCGGAATATCCAGACTCAACCGTTCATGATCACGCAAGGACTTCTCCGTCTTCTTCTCGTATCACGACCGCCCGGTTCCGGACTTTTTCCCCGGCTTTGGCAAATAACAAAAGAGCGCCGGAACCTCATCCCCATTATATCGGATGAAAATGGAAATCCAACTCCTTCCGAAAGAAAGGCCCTTATATTGAGTTCGCACTAAAAAAGCCCCGGGATCGATTTTGAGGGGGGGATCACGTTCCGAACTCACGCCACACACCCCGATATTTCCCGTCCTCCCGGTTTTTTTCGGGAAACGGAAAGAGGACCCCCCGTCGGGTTTTTCTTCCGGACATACCGCTTCATGCCGCAGAAATCTCGTGGTTTGCAGAACAAACCGGCTCTTCCCCTCATTCATGGTGTTGTTCTTGTTTCTTGTTTGATGGTTTTTTATACTTCGTTCGTGCTCTCTGGCAATCGCCCGGTCTTAAACCGCTTTAAGACCTCTCGGATCCTTGCCGTGGTGATGTCTCAGCGGCTTTCGTGGAGGAGTTGTGAACCCCTCGCATTCCGACCCGCTTCCGCTCGCCTATTCCTTTCTGGGACCCCCGGAAGTCCTGAGAGGCGGCGTGCGGGTGGCCGGAGGGCGGTTCGACAGACCTCTGGCTCTCCTGGTCTACCTTGCCTCCCGGCCGGGCCCTCGCGATCGGGAGGAACTGGCCTCCCTCCTGTGGCCGCATAAGTCTCCTTCCGCCGCCCGCGCCAACCTCTCCACAAACCTGCACTATCTCGATCGCCGTCTCGGAGAAGGACTGATTCTCGAAAAGACCCCCCGGACGGTGGGGTGGATCGATCGGCATCCGCCCTGGGCCGAGGAACCGGTCGACCTCCGTCGGTATCTGAGGGACGACCCTCCTGAAGAATGCTCCATCTGGCACCCCCCCGGAGATTGCGCCGCCTGCCGCGGGAGGCTCGAGGCGCAGCGGGAGATGGGACGGCGCATCTTTCTCGAAGATGTCTCCTTCGAGGGAATGGGCGAATATGGACAATGGGTGAAGACCTTCCGGCAGGGGCTTGCCCGGCGTCAGTCGGAGATCGAGAGTCTGCTCTCCGGAGAGACGACGTCTTCCGGGCGCGCCTTTCCCGTGTCGCTCCCGGAGTGGGAGATCCGGCAGACGACGCTTCTGTCCGTCCTGCTGGAGGTTCCCGGAGGGATGGAGCCCGAAGAGATCCTCGGCCTTCGGAAGGCCTTTCGGGAGGCGATGGAAGAGCAGGTCCGACAGGAAGGTGGGAGCCCTCTCGAAGGATCCGAGGGGACCTTTCTGGCGGTCTTCGGGTTTCCCAAGGCCCGGGAGGACGAGGCGCGGAGGGCGGTCAGGGCGGCTTTCGGACTTCGCCGCGCGGCCACTTCCGACCCCCGCTTCAGGGAGTGCGGGATCCGGCTGGCTCTTCATACGGGGGAAGGGATCGTCGACCAGACGGGAGGGGTGCCGGATCCG
>DAHWKF010000138.1 GCA_027343785.1 Leptospirillum sp.
CGTATGGAACCACTCTCGGGACTTTCCGACCCTGGAAAATCGTGAGCGAATTTCCAATATGATCCGTTCCTCTACAGATTTAAGAAACTCTTGTTCGACAACCGCAATGGGGACAAATTCCACTTCATTGTCGAACGTCCTCAAGTAGCTAAGTTTTCTTGCCCTTAGGCTATCTTTGGCTATTCCGACCTTTGTGTGTTGATTGTTAACCATAGTCTTGTATTGTTTTTGTGGGTAAATGGATTTGATTGTCGAGGAAGTGGGAAAGGCTATGTAGATGCCAGTTTTATCAAGAGAGTTCTCGGTTTTGGTATCGTCGTACGCCATCACCAGGGCCAGGAACGGAACAACCAGAAAAGGGTTCCGGGATACAAGGCACTGCGATGGGTGGTTTAAGCGGCCCATTCCTGATATCCGATCCGAAACGACCCACGGGAACTATTCCTCCGCCGGAGGAAGCGGGGATACCAATTACTACCGCATCTCCGAATCCGGAGGAACCATCACCGCCACGCAAGAAACCTCACCCGAACTGGATTTCTGGCCCGTCTGGGTCGACCAGACGGGGACATGGCTTTCTGCCCTGAACTCAAAGGCCAACACCCCCCAGAACACGTATCTTCAGCAATACGATCGGGTCTTCCGGAACGCTCCCCACGAACGGGTTCTCTGTCCCCATCAATTCGATGTGGGAGGACAGTTCAAGCCCGGCCCAATACGATCCGACCTATGGATTCGTTATCATGAGAGCCGAGAACGCGATCATCGTCGGAGAGCCGAATTCCTTGAACGGCTCTATGACCATCAAAGGAACGGGAACCGGAGGATATTTCGGTCTCGCTTATGGTCCTGTCGGATAACTCCCCTCAAGCGCTGTCTAACCACCCCTCCCGTCCCCCTGCAAGGGAAGCGGCCTCGCCGGCCAGGCGTCCGGAGATCCCCGCTTCGCGGAGGCCTCTGGACATTCTCTCTCCCCAAAGACCCTCATTGAGACAAAAAGAAAGGGACTCAAAGTCCCTTCATTCCCCCCACCTGCCAAGGCGGGGAACACAATCAGTTTTTCGCTGTTTTAGATTCGATGTTTTTTAATGGGCGGCCACACGGGCCTCCAGTGCGGCCAGAAGCTCCCGATCCTCCAAAGAAAGGTCGATCTTTTGGTCCATACGCCGAATCTCGGAAAGCATTTCATTCCGAAGGGAAACAATCCTGTCGTTCGTCGTATCGATCTTGTCATCAAGGCGCTTGATTTCAGATTGCAGAGATTTGATATCGGCCTTTATGCCAGCCAACTCAATTTTTATATCGCTGATGCCCGGTGCGACGGTTTCCTGAAGAATTTTCTGGATTGTTTCGACGGAAGAGGCCATGTTTTCTCCTTTGAGGTCATTCTATGCGGGATTGCGGACTATTTCAACACCTCCGCCAACAAGGGAGGGGACCTATGGGGAGAAAGAAAGTGTGGGAGACGGCGAGCCTCCGGGCCCGGGCCTCCCGGAAGCGGGGCGGGAAGCGATCGGCAACGTGAAGGCCCTGAAATTGATGCAATTCTCCCTATCATGATGCGGATTGTTTCAGGTCACAAATCCGGAATATGGCATGAACATCTCGGAAAAGAATATGGGTTTGTTAGAAAAATACGAGTTCAAATCGATGATCGGCCGCTATAGCCGATTTTCAGCACTTCTCCAGGAAGGCTGAATTCTTTTTCAGGTCGGGGACCTTTTTTCAAAAAACTGGTTTTAAGGTCTACTCGACCCCGTAGCATCCATGTACTCCCGAAGTATTCCCGAACGACCTCCAGGGCTAGCCAGGTCCGGGAAAAAGAGGGCGAAGGCTTCTCCGGTCGCATTGTCGATCACGGCCATAAATACCCCGCCCCGGATAATCTTCCCCATACGTGACTTCCGATCATATCTCCCAGAATTATCCCGACCCAAGCTCCGGATGCAACGTACGGTAAGCTTCGATCAGGATTTCGGCCACTTCGGGACGGGTGAATTCCCGGGGAGGGGATTCGCCCCTCCTGAGCATCGCGCGGATTTGGGTTCCGGAATAGAGGACATGGTCCTCCGCCTTGTGTGGGCATGTTTTGAGGGTCGCCATGTTTTCGCATCGCCGGCAATAGAACGCCACTTCGAAGAATATCGGGATAATTCCGATTTCGTTGGGTTCGAAACGGGAAAATATCCGTTGAGCGTCGTATGGGCCGTAATAATTTCCCACACCCGCATGGTCCCGTCCCACAATGAAATGGGAGCATCCGTAATTTTTCCTGCACAGCGCATGGAAGACAGCTTCCCGCGGGCCGGCGTATTGCATGAATTCCGGGAAGATGCTGATCATGCTGTGTTCCGGGGGATAGTAATGCGCGAAGATCGCCTCGTAGGTCTTCATGCGGACTGCCGCCGGAACATCGTCCGGTTTCGGATCGTCGACGATGGGCTGAAGGATGAGGCCGTCCACTTCTTCAAGTGCGCATTTCTGGATGTATTCGTGGGCATGGTGCAGAGGATTCCGTGTCTGGAATCCGACCACGCGGTTCCATCCCCTTTTCTCGAATTCCCGTCGCGTATCGGAGGGTTCAAGCCGATAGGGGAGAAACCGTTTTCGGGCAGGAAGGTCCAGGACCTGCAAACTGCCTCCCAGGCAGAAGTCCCCTTCGCCCATCAGGGTCTGTACGCCCGGATGGGCGGGATCGTCTGTGCCGTAGATGGCCCTGGCCGTAGAGGACCTCTCCGCCAGGAAACGTTCATGCAATTCCATGACGGCCAAAATCGTACCGGTCTCGTTTTCGAGAGCGATCCGGTCGGATGTCCCGATGTGGTCGATCTCTTCAGCAGTGGCCCTCAGGGTAACCGGGAGGGGCCAGACCGTATCGTCTTTCAGTCGCATCCGTTCGAGAACACTGAAAAAATCCGATTGCCCCATGAATCCGCGAAGGGGGCTGTACACTCCCGTCGCCAGCATTTCGAGATCGTCGATTTCTTTCCGGTCGAGCCGGATCCGTGGCATTTTTTGGGCGTTTTCGCGCGCGGAAGCCACGTCATCCGGGGTGAGCCGAAGGTCTACCAGGGCTCCTCCGTGCGGCGGGATCAGCACCTCTAGGACTCCGTCTTCTTGAGGTGAAGACCGCATTCCTTTTTGGACAGATCGTGTCCTTCCCACCACCATCGCCCGGCACGGATGTCTTCGCCTGGAGAGACGGCCCGGGTGCAGGGCTCGCACCCGATGCTCGTATACCCCTTGTCGAACAATGCGTTGTAGGGAACGTTGAAGTTCCGGATATAGCTCCAGACATCGTCTGCTGTCCAATCCGCAAGGGGGTTGAATTTGTAGAGGCCGTAAGTCGTGTCGTGCTCCAGAAATGGAAGATCCCGCCGGGACGTCGACTGGTCCCGCCTGAGGGCGGTGAGCCAAGACCCTTTTCCGGTAAGCGCGCGCTTTAAGGGTTCAACCTTCCGGATCCTGCAACATTCCCGGCGCAGTTCGAAGCTCTGATAGAACGCGTTTGGCCCCTGTTCGGTCACGTAGGATTCGACCAGTCCAGGGTCGGGAAAAAAAATCCGGATGGGGACGGGATACTTTTCCTTTGCAGCTTGCATCAGACGGTAGGTCTCTTCGGGAAGTCGCCCCGTATCAAGCGTGAAGACCTCGATGCCGGGCGCGTTTTTACTGATAAGATCTGTGAGCACCATGTTCCCGGCCCCAAAGCTCGATGCGAACGTTGCGGGTCCGTACGGTGGAGACTGGGCTTCGGCAAGAAGGTCCATCACGCGTTGAATCTGATCGTCTTGAACCATGGAATGTCCTCCTCTCTGTGCATTATACATCCGGTTCACGAAGTATCCTGGCGGATCCGGATCAGGAAAGTAAGGTTATGCAAAATGATGGCGGCCGCTCGGATACAGATGCCGAGGGGCGAAAGGTCGGAAGAAGACCGGCCTTTCGTGTTGCGAATTGCGGGAACGGTTCAGGTCGTCAGGGGAACGTCTTGCTGTGGAATTTCCGGAGAACTTTTTGCCGTGGCCAGAACCCCCATGTTTTGAAGGTGCTCGATATATTGGATGAGAGACTGGTTCGTTAAACGGATCTCCTCTTTCAGGATCGCGAATCGCTCCGTCTCTCCCCTGTCCCGGGTGGCGAGGGCTTCCCGGACAAGATCATGGAGGTGT
>DAHWKF010000029.1 GCA_027343785.1 Leptospirillum sp.
GATCGGTGAAGCCTGTCTCCGTATGTCGTCTCCATCACCACATAATCCGAATCCACAGGCGGGGAGGGGGGTTTGAGAAGGGCGGGTCGGGAAGTCCCCAGATCCCCCGAAAAAAGGATGCGGGTTTTTCGGTTCCGACCGGAAACCACGATCTGGATGGATGCTGAACCCAGGATGTGGCCGGCAGGATAAAACGTTGCATCGACGCCCGGGAAAAGATTCACCGGGATGTTCTCTTCCGCCGGACGGGAAAAAAGGGTCATGGTATCCATGACATCCGCCAGCGAATAAAACGGGAGCGCATGTTCTATTTCCGCTGTCCGCCCAACGGAACGGCCGGCGTTTTTTGCGTGCCTCCGTGACCCCTGAAAATGTTCTTCCTGCAGATGGGCGGCGTCCCACAAGACGATCTCCGCCAGGTATCGGGTGGGGGCCGTGGCGTAAATGGGACCCCTGAAACCCTGCCGGACTAGAAATGGCAGACGGCCACAGTGATCTAGATGGGCGTGGGTGAGAAGGACGGCCGAAATCGAAGCCGGATCGAACCTGAACGGTTTCAGGTTTGACGAGAACAGTTCGTCTTTCCCCTGGAACATGCCGCAATCGACCAGGATACGATAACCCTCCACCTCCAGGAGATAGCAAGATCCCGTGACACCGGAGGCGGCTCCATGAAAAGAAAGACGCATCGATTCCCCTCCCCGTCCACACCATTCACGCAGGCCGGTGGCCCAACGCTCTTCACATAAGATGGTCCCGGCTGATTCTATCGCAAGCCACCGAAGACATCCAGAAGTTCTTCCAGCAAAAATCCGACAGGATCGTTGACAGGACTCCTGTATAGAGATAAAATCGATCTTGAGAATCACTCTCACAAAAGAAGGGGTTTTATCCGATTATGGAAACATATCTGATTTTGGCGCGGGAAACATTGGAGGCGTCCCTTCTGGTCGGGATTCTGGCGTCCACGCTGAAACGTCTCGGCCGAACCGGCGACCTGAAGAAAGTCTGGTGGGGGGCCGCTATGGCAGTGTCAGCCTGCCTGATCCTGGGCATCATGGCCACACGGATCGAGTCCCTCCTGTCCGGACCGGTCAAGACATGGCTGGACATCTCCATCTTCTTCCTGGCAGCCATCTTTCTTTCCTTTATGGTACTCTGGATGACCCAGAACGCCCCCGCCATGAAAGGGAAAATTCAGGGAAAGGCCATGACGGCGCTGGAGTCCGGACACGGGGAAGTGCTGTTCCTGCTGGCGTTCATGGGTGTTTTCCGCGAGGGTCTCGAAACCATCCTGTTCCTGTGGGGAATCGCCCTCCAGGCTGACGGCTCGACCGGCATCGCCCTCCCCCTTTCGGAAGGGGTGCTGGGGGTCGCCACCGGCATACTGGTGGTTGTCGGTCTTTTCAAGGGATTCTCCCGGGTTCCACTGTCCCTCTTCTTCCGGCTGACCTCAATTCTCCTGATCCTGATGGCGGCTGGAATGATCGCATCGGGCGTCGGCCGGCTGATCTCGATCGGGGTTCTTTCTCCCCTTGTCTTTCAGGTCTGGGATTCCAGCCGGATCCTGAATGAGCATTCCATCATCGGAACCCTCTTTTCGGATTTCTTCGGTTACCGGGCCCGCCCCTCCCTCATGACCCTGATCACCGTCTGGGGATATCTGGCGGTCATGTTCGCCGGACTCTGGCGGATGTCCCAGATCAGAACCGCACCGACATCCGGCTCGATTCCCGCACAATCTGAAAACCCTACCGGCCGAACCCGATGACAGCTTTGCTCTCCCCCTGGAACGGGAGAAGAAATTTTCTGGCCATATGCATGATATGTCTTGCCGCCGTTTTTTTCCTTCCTCACCGGGCCCGGGGATCCGCCGGACAGACCTACACCCTTAACCTGAAAAAACACCTCTTCAATCCGAACCGTCTGGTTGTTCCCAAAGGTCGGCCATTCACCCTGCATGTGATCAACGGGGACAACCATCCGGAAGAATTTGAAAGCTATGATCTCGAGTTCGAAATCATCGTTCTTCCCCACCATGCCATCGACGTTCCCGTCCGGCCTCTTCCTCCCGGAACCTACGAGTTTTTCGGCGACTTCCATCCCCGCACGGCCAGAGGCAAGATCACAGTACGCCCCTGAACCCCCTTCCCAGGAGAGTTACCCATATGCGACCACCCCGGCTGACGTTCATTTCCCTTTTGGCAAGTCTTCTTTTTCTTTCGTGCCACAACCCGGAGGCATCGGCAAAAAGCCCAACCCTTGCCGGATGGGTACCTCTTCCCGGAAGTTTCGTCCAGATTTACCGGATTGACCCGAAAAATGGAGAAAACACGGGCCTTCTAGAGATCCATCGATCGGACCGTGACGGCTTTATCCGATTCACACCGTCCCGGCGCTATCCCACCAGGCTCCTCTGGTTTGCGCCTTTCGGACACTGTGCGGTCAACGGATCTCCGGCATCCTACTCGGCCGTCGTCCTCGACCCTGCGGCTTCCGCTGGCCCGGTGCGGATCAATTTTGCAAGCACGCTCCAGGACGACCGGGCTCTGTTCCTCTTTCGTCACAAAAACCACCGTCAATCATGGTCGTCACTCTATCCCTCGGCCGTCCGCTGGACAAACAGTATTTTCGGAAGGACGGCAAAGATCCGGCGCGCCGGGCGCGTTTTATCCGGAAACGAACGCGTGATGGACCGATTGGCGCGCTGGAACGGCGGAAAAGCATGGGACACCGGATCGGTTCTCGCACAAGACCTGTCGGACGGAATAGCGGACGGACGTTCTGACGGTCGTCCGCTCACGCTCTGCGGACACCCCTCTCCGGCCGTTCTGGGAACCAGCTACTGGAGGGAGGCGGTGTGGGAGGTTACCGCCAGAAGACATACCGACCTGACCCCTTCCCAGAAAAAGCGCCTTGAAAAAACGTCGATCCGCGTCGGAAGACTCGCCCACGGGCTGGCCGGGCGTTGGGAAAAAGTGGTGTCCATGCCGACCGGGAGGGATTCGGTTCTGGTGGTCAGTTCCCCTTCCGTTCTCCCGACGGTCATCGGCGGGGAAACCAACCAGGGCATATCTTCCGCTGTCGAACGTTATGATCCGGCAACCCGCAGCTGGGTCCGGCTCCCCTCTTATCCCCTGGGAGTGGCCTACGCTTCGGGCGTCGCCCTTCCTGACGGAAAAATTTTTGTCACGGGCGGCTTCAATAGCCAGGGGTTTACCGACCATAGCTACGTTTTCCACCCCCACTCCGGAAAATGGGAGCCGGTTGCCAATGCGCCCGTCGAACGCGCAGCAAGCACATCAATCCTTCTTCCGGACGGGGAAATCCTCGTCACCGGCGGAGAGGACAACCACGGAGTGACGGCAAGAACGGACCGTTACGACATTGCCCGAAATCTCTGGCGAAGGGAAAAAGACGCCCCGGTCGGCCGGTTGGGAGGTGTCGGCGTCCTCCTGCCGGACGGAACGGTCTGGACGGGTGAAGGTTCCCTGAAAACCGGCGGCATCACCGACCGGGGGTTTTTCTACAATCCCCGGTCCCGAACATGGTCCGACGCCCCTCCATCACCCACACCACGACTGTATGCCACAGCGGCTCTCCTGCCGGACGGATCGCTGATGGTCCTGGACGGTTTCAACCGGTCAGGGGTCCTCGATTCAGCCGACGTGCTAGGACCGGATCACCGCTGGAAAACGTTCTCCTCGAGGGATCTGGTGAAACGCAAGGAGACGGGAGCGGCGCTTCTGCCCGACGGCTCCCTCATGCTTGTTGGGGGAGAGGATCCGTCGGGGAATTCCATAGGTATCGCCACCAGGCTTCACTGAGAAGATTGAGGGGGAGGACCTTCCCACTGCCCGTCCCGAAACCGGTATCCTCTTTTGATCAGTTCCGCCGCCGGATGGACGATATAGGCCCCTGAAGGCAATACCTCCGTCAGATCCCTGGAGTCCTCCTGAAGGATCTTTCCTCCGTCAGGCCCGATTGAAAGTGGTACCATCCCCTCTGTCAGCCTGTTTTCGACCTGTTGTTTCTTTTTCTCCTTGCGGATGGCTTCTTCCAGCTTTTTCCTCTGACGGGCCTTCTCGGCCTGCCACTCTGATCGCAACACAACAATCGTACCCGTGTAACGATAGCGGTAGGGGTTGCCGAACAAGGGATGCTTCCACTCACCTTCCGCTTCGCTGTCGGGAGCTTCGACAATGGAACGGGAATAATCCATCAGATAGTAGTGGGCCTTGACCGAATGCGGCTGGACCTGTCGCAAAAACTCCGGAAAACTGATGTGATGGACCGTATCGAGAACAACTTTTCTGACGACAATCAGATCGTTCTCGCCGGGAGGGACCGGAATGGTCCGGACGTAAAATCGGGTCGAACGGTCATCCAGCAGAACATGATGGTTGGCAACCGTCCGATCCGGGGAAGTTGCGCACCCCCCGAGCAAGAAAAGCGCCAGGATCCCCCCTCCTGCCACGAGCCGTCCGGCCATATCCTTTCCCCGGTTTCGCGTTTGCAACCGGGAAGGAAGCCACATTTTTTCCATCATCCGTCTCCTTGCACTCCGTCTTATCTCTGACCGGACCTGAATAGGCCGTTTCCCCACCGCACCTCATCATTGCACAGTTTGCAGAACCCGACAATCAAGACCGTCATTGCCCTCCGGAAAGATGGCGGCCGGAAAATCCACGGGATTATACTCTGGCATTCTCTTAAAACAGAAGGAGGATGGGAAGGGGTATACTAAAATCATCGGTAGAAACGCAAACAACGTCGGCTTCAATCTTCAAACCTAGGAGATGGGGAGATGTCTCGCAAAAAAATCCTGATGGCGACCGCATGGTTTTTGTCCGTCTGCCTGATCAGTTTCACCGGAATTTCCCGGGCATCCGCCCATATGGAACATCATGGAATGATGATGATGCATGGCGGTCCCATTCCCTTTTATCTCATGAACCAGGAGCGTCTCGGCCTGACAAAGGAACAGGTGACAAAGCTCGTGAAACTCAAGGAAAACTTCATGAAAACGGCCATCATGGAACACGCCCGGATTCGGGTTCTGCATATGGACATCATGGAGGACATGATGCACAGGAAAATCGACACCGGAGACGTCAAGAAGGATATGGACAAGATTCTGGCCCACAAAAAAATGATCATGCACGGCTACCTCGACATGATCTCCCGGGCGCACATGGTTCTCACCGCGAGGCAGTACGAAAAGGTCAAAAGTCTGTGGCGCGAAATGATGATGATGCACCACGGCATGATGGGCCATCACCACGACATGATGGAGCACCACACTCACATGTAATATCTCTCGACCGTTGTATCGCGTCGCTCCGGACCGGGCCCCTCCCTCCGGAGCGACCTTCCTGGCCTTTGGACATCCAAAGAAAAAGTTTTGGTCTTGATTGAATATTCATAATTTGATACATATTAAATTATGAATGTAACAGACTCTTCTTTGTTTTCCGCTATCAGCCACCCCGTCCGGCGGCAGACGCTGACGCTTCTTATGGAAAATGGCCCCCTCTGCGTATGCCACATCGCCGAACAGATCGGGGTCTCCCAGCCGGTCCTGTCCCGACAGATGGCCATCCTGAATGGCAAAGGGCTACTCCATTCCACCAGACAGGGCCACTGGGTCTTCTATCGGCTTTCTCCGGATCTTCCGGGATGGGCCCGGGATATTCTGCGATCGGTCGCCAGAGCGTCCCACGAAAGCGCCAGTCCCTCCAGAAGGACCTCCAAAAAGACTGCCGTCACATGCCCATCCATTAAACCCGCCCCCCTTCACCTCCTGTTCCTTTGCACACAGAATGCCTGCAGATCCCAGATGGCGCAAGGGTGGGCGAAAACACTCGGAATGGGCTTTGTGGAGGCTCGATCGGCAGGAACCTCCCCCCACCCTGAAGGGGTTCATCCGCTGGCGGTGTGTGTCATGGATCTTGTGGGCATCGATATTTCCGGACAGGCGTCGACAGGCGTGGACAGGAAGCTTCTGGACTGGGCGGACCGGGTCGTCACTGTCTGCGGAGAAGCCGATGATGCCTGTCCGGTCCTCGCTCCCGGCATCAAAAAAGAACATTGGCCCATCGCTGACCCGGACCGGGCCAGGGGGTCTTCCCGCGACATCTTTGAAGCTTTCTGCCGGACACGGGACGAAATTGGCGTTCGGGTCCGGGATCTCCTCCGCCGTATCGAAACCGAGGAGGGGTTTCCGGATCCCCCAGAATTGCCGGCTTCATGACCGCTGCCATTGTCTTTGTCCTGACGCTAGCCCTTGTCATCTGGCAACCCCGGGGCCTCGGAATTGGCTGGTCGGCCCTGATCGGGGCGGCCGTCGACATGGCGATCGGCGTTGTCCACTGGAAAGACGTCCCGGTTGTCTGGGGAATAATCTGGAACGCCACATTTACGTTTGTCGCCCTCATCGTCATCTCACTCCTGCTCGACGAAGCGGGCTTCTTTCACTGGGCGGCGCTTCACATGGGCCGTCTGGGAAAAGGAAACGCCCCCCGCCTTTTTGTGCTCGTCATCCTCCTCGGCGCTGCCGTCTCCGCTGTATTCGCCAATGACGGAGCCGCACTCATCCTGACACCGATTGTTCTGGCCATGCTGTTGTCCCTCGGACTCACCCCGGCTGGGGCCCTGGCCTTCGTCATCGCCACAGGGTTTGTGGCCGATACCACCTCCCTGCCGTTCATCATCTCCAATCTCGTCAACATCGTATCCGCGGATTTTTTCCATATCTCCTTCTCGCGCTATGCCCGGATCATGGTTGTCGTCAATTTCGTCTCGGCGCTGGCGACCCTCTTTATTCTCTGGTTTTATTACAGAAAACACCTGCCGGATCGGTACGATATTGAAAAACTGGAGTCCCCGCCAGACGCCATCCGGGATCCTGTGGTCTTTCGCTGGGGATTTGGCCTCCTTTTTCTCCTCCTGTTCGCCTACTTTCTGAGCGCTCCCCTCGGTGTCCCGGTTTCACTGGTAACCGCATCGGCGGCTTGCATCCTTCTCCTGATCGCATCCCGTTTCTACCAGGGGGGCAAAGGACGCATCATTTCCGTGAAACGCGTCCTTCGGGAGGCCCCCTGGCAGATCGTGCTGTTCAGCCTGGGCATGTACCTGGTTGTCTACGGTCTCAAGAACGCCAATCTGACAGGCTTTCTCTCCTCCCTTCTCCAGAAGCTTGCCACCCACGGACTCTGGATCGCCACGATCGGCACCGGCTTCCTCTCTGCTTTCCTGTCTTCGGTGATGAACAACTTGCCATCCGTGCTTTTGGGCGCCCTTTCCATCCAGGGAGCGGCACCATTACCGGACGGCATCCGGGACGCCATGATCTACGCCAACGTGATCGGATGCGACCTGGGGCCGAAGTTCACTCCCATCGGAAGTCTGGCGACCCTCCTCTGGCTGCATGTGCTGGAAAAAAAGGGAGAGAAGATCGGGTGGGGCCTGTATATGCGGGTCGGTCTTGTGCTGACGGCCCCTGTCCTTCTGGCAACCCTTCTCGGACTGGCCACCTGGCTCAGTTTTCTCGGGCACGCCCGCCCCTGAAGATTTCCGCCTTTCCCCAAACGCCTCCTGACCATCGCCCGTTCTCACCATCCGCTCTCCCCAGAACCCTCGGGAGCCCATTCCAGGCTGTTCAAGGAAACGGGTAACTCCAAATCGGGGTTCGGAAATCCGGGGGTATATTAAGAGTGACCCCTGATTGTCCGGGGGCAACTTTATTCAAGCATCCCGTAAAATTCCCGGCGAAAGTCCGGCCAAACATTCTGAAGGAGAACCAAAATGATGGGATCTGGTCAAAAAATGGCGATGGTGGTGGCGTTGTCCATCGTGATGATGACCCCTGCAATCGCCCTTGGAGCGACGGAAAAGCTGACCCTCAAACTGGGCGGGAATTACTGCAACTTCTATCTTGATGATGTGACAAAGGCCCTGAAAAAGGTGGCCGGCGTCAGGCATGTCTCCTACAATAAAGCCCAGGATCGGGTCTATGTCACGGGAGATTCCAAGACACTCAAGGAATCCGACCTTATCAATGCCATTGACGCTGTCAAGGGGAGCTCCTGGAACTGCGAGGCGCACTCCCTCCATTGATCAAAAACTGGACTGGCGAGGGAAATGTCCGATAACCCGACAGGGTGGTTCGGGTATAGGTATAGGTGTTGGCCGGTCAGACCGGACGATGCCTCGTCATACCGGAGCGCCCTTCCCGTTCAGGGACAAACCCTGTTGCCGTTTTTTCGGGATGCTTCGAAAGCTTTCAGGTGGGAAAGGGGTTGTCCGCGCGATTTTTCAAGGGCGTCCCGCGTAAAAAAGGCCTGGTGACCCGTGACGGAGACATTGGAAAAAGTCAGGAGACGGGCCAAGACGTCGTCATCGATATTCTCCTCCCCGTGATCCCGAAAGATGAGCCCCTCTTCATCCTCGCAAACATCGAGGCCGACGGCAGCGATTTTTCGGCTTTCAGGGCTTCGACCAGCGCAACAGAGTCGATAAGTCCTCCACGGGTGGCATTGACCAGCACGGCCGTGGGCTTCATCCGGCCCAGGGCTTCACGGTCGATGGTGGGTCTGGTCTCCGGTTGCATGGGAAGTTGCAGACTGACAATGTCCGATTCTGCCAGCAGGCTTCCCGGGGGGGGGTCGTCCATCCCCAGAGACAGGCATGCATGAATGGGCCTCCCGCTTGTGACCAGACATTACAAGCATACTCTCCGGACCGGCGGAATCTTTCCACAGGCAACCCCGATTCTCTTGCCTTTATGGTACACTCATCCACGCACTTGGCAACCAGTCCCCCTTCAGTGCCGGAGAACCCTTTCCGAATGCTCTCGGGTTTCAGGTCGGAAAGCCGGCACACACCAGAGGTTTCGTACCTTTTTGCTTTTCCCGTCCGGATCACGGAATCGTTTTTCCGGGCCCTATTTCAAAGCATGTATCTAAAAGGAGGCACCATGTCCCCAAAAAGTGGTGGGTTTTCGGGATTTCGGGCAAGATGGGCCCGGATTCCGGCCCTGCTGTTTGGAAGCCTGTTTTTTCTGTCCGGATGCGCCCTGTTCGACTCACCGCCTTTTTCCAAACAGGAAGTCCACTGGGCAGACCGCACCATCCTCTTCCGGGATATCGCCCATCATCCGGAATCCCTGGAAGGACAGCATGTCGTCCTGGGAGGGAAAATACTGAGCGTGACCCGCAAGGGAATGGTCGGTACGATCGTCGTCAAGGAATATCCCCTGGGGAAGGAGCTCCATCCAGACACAAGGAAGCCTTCCATGGGTATCTTTGAGATCGTGACCGACGACTTCCTTCCGGAAGATCGCTACAAGCCCGGTCACAAGGTCGAGGTGATCGGAACGGTCATCGGACCCACCGACATGAAGACCGCCGGAGGCCGGATCGTGCGGATTCCCGTCATCCGCGGACGCCATCTTCATGCCCAGGCTCCCGCGCCTCCTCCCATGCCCATGGACATGATGGATCCGGGATTCATGGATCCGGGAATGATGGGGCCGGGATTCATGGGTCCGGGAATGATGATGCCCGGATTCTTCTAAAGGGCCACCTCCCGCCCGGAGGACTGGCAAGCCTCGACATCAGGCATGATGCCGTTTCCTCCGGGTACCCGGCGCCGTCCCGGTAGCCTCTTTTAAGGATTGAACAACCTCCATTCTCCGGCGATAATAGGAGAATGCCCCCCGGATAAACCGTCTGGCCGGCAACAAACAAGGCACTTCAACAGAATGTCTTCATTTGACCCCTGATTTTTTTGAATGTCTAAAGCTTGCCCATGAAAGGATGGATGATTCATGTCACCTGCTCCGGCCGGGAAAAATTCCTTAATCGCCAGATGGCCCCTGATCCTGGTCCTTTTTATTCTTGCAATCTTCTTTGTTTATGTCGGGCACCAGAAGAATCCGTCCACCGGACTCCAGGAAACGGCATCGACCGTATCACCAGGATCACCCAAGCCGCCTGTCGCAGCCGGACAGCAAGCATCCATTCCGGAAAAATCCCGTCAGGGCCAATTTTACCCTTCGCAGGGTCATGACCACTGGGATATCTCCCGTCTGGAAGGATTCCACTATAATTCGAATCCGCCCACTTCCGGCCCCCACATGGAACAGTTTATCGACACCTACACGCCTTCCTCTCCCCTTCCGCCCTATATCCAGGTCCATCTGCTCGAACACGGGAACGTGCTGATCCAGTACAACTGTACCTGCCCCGATACAGTCAAGTCCCTGGAGAAACTTGCCGCCTCGTTCGACACATATGCCCCCTCCCTGGGCCTGGAAGAGGGAAAAGGGGTCATCGTCGCACCCAATCCGTCCCTCCCGCACAGGATTGTCCTGACGGCCTGGACGAGGCTTCTGCCAATGGACTCGCTGGACGAGAAAGTGGCCGCGAAGTTTATCGCCACCTGGCTCGGCAACATCCAAAACACCCGTCAATAATGTTCCGCGATATTCCGCCGTTTCCGATATTCGCCTTATTTTTCGAGAAGCTCCGGAGGGGGGGCGCCCGGGGACATTCGGCTTATCGGCTTCCTGCGGCAAGTCGTCCTTTGCGGAAACGCCGGGTCCGACAGAAACACCGTCGGCGTAAGAGATGAAGGAGGCATTGACCCTTGTTCCTTGTACGCATCGCGATCAAGCGGCCTTACACGATCTTTGTCATGGCGGCGATCATCCTGATCATGGGGGTGATCTCTTTTAACCGGATGATCCTGGACATCTTTCCGTCGATCGATATCCCGGTCGTCAATGTCGTCTGGAATTATCCGGGACTTTCCGCGATGGACATGGAAGAGCGGATCGTCCTGATTGCGGAAAGGGCCTACTCGACAACGGTCAACGGCATCAGCCGGATTGAAAGCGAATCGATCAACGGCACGGGTCTCATCAAGGTCTACTTTCACCAGAACCAAAGCATCGGCGCCGCCATCGCCCAGATCAGCGCCGTCAGCGAAACCCTTCTCCGCATCGCCCCGCCGGGAACGCAGCCCCCGAATATCATCCAGTACAACGCCTCAAACGTTCCCGTTGTGCAGATGGAAATCCAGGGGCATCAATATTCGGAACAGCAACTTTATGATTACGGACTGAACTTTGTCCGCGTCGGACTGTTCACCGTTCCCGGACTTTCCACACCCGCACCCTTCGGAGGAAAGATTCGCCAGGTCATGGTGGATATCTACCCGGACAAGCTGGCCGGATATGGACTCTCGCCCAACGATATCGTCGGTACGCTCATCCACTCGAACGTCATCGTCCCCGGGGGAACGGCCAAAATAGGCTCACTCGAAATGAACGTCCAGATCAATGGAAGTCCATCGACGCTGGAGGGTCTGGGTCGACTTCCGGTCAAGGCCGTCAACGGTACGGTCGTCCGCCTCCGGGACGTTGCACGGGTCCATGACGGCTATGCGGTCCAGGAAAATCTTGTGCGGGTCAACGGCCATCGCTCGACCTACCTGGCCATCTACCGGCACGCGGGGGCATCAACGCTCAAGGTGGTCGAGGCCGTTCGCCGGGCGATCCCCCGGATCGAATCCGTCCTTCCTCCCGGCATCCACCTGAAGCTTTTCTTCGACCAGTCGGTCTTTGTCAAGCGCGCTCTGGCCGACGTCCTTCAGGAAGGGGCGATCGGAACCATCCTGGTCGGACTCATGATTTTCCTCTTTCTGGGAGACTTCCGCTCCACCCTCATCATCCTTCTGTCCATCCCGCTGTCGATCCTGAGCGCCATCTTCTTCCTCAAGTATTTCCACCAGTCCCTCAACATCATGACCCTGGGGGGGCTGGCGCTGGCGATCGGCATGCTCGTGGACGACGCCACGGTCGCGATCGAAAACATTGAGAGAAACCGTTTCCTGACACCCGATCCGTTAAGGGCGGTCTGGGACGGAGCCAATCAGGTCGCTCTTCCGGCGTTTGTCGGAACATCCGCCATCCTGATTGTGTTTTTTCCTGTCATTCTTCTGAAAGGTGTTTCCCAGTTCCTTTTTACGCCCCTGGCACTGTCGGTCGTCTTTTCGATGCTGGCCAGCTACTTTCTCTCCCGAACCCTCGTCGTGACACTGTCGATGCTCCTCCACCAGAACCGGCCGGCGGGGGAAAATCACGCGTTGCCAGGCGGAGCCGAAGCCGTCAATCCGGAAGTCAACACACGGTTCCAGCGCCTTTTTGACCGGCTCAAGAACCGATATACCTCTGTTCTTCAGGGATCCCTGAAAAAACCCGGGCTGGTGCTGACAGGGTCCTTTTCGGTATTTGCCGTGGCCGGATTTCTTCTGACACACACGGGGGTGGACTTTTTTCCTCCGGTCGACGCGGGGCTGATCGCCTTGCACATGCGGACACCCGACGGCTCCCGGATCGAAGTGACCGACGCTTACGCCCAGAATGTCTATGAAACCATCAAGAAGATCATCCCGCCGGCCGAACTGAAAAGCGTCGACGTGAATATCGGCTTGCCCGTTTACTACAACCTGGCCTTTTTCCAGACGGACAGCATCGGACCCATGGATGCCGATTTTCTGATTTCCCTGAACTCCCCCCACCGGTCGGTGTTCTGGTATCAGAAAAAACTCCGGGAGGTTCTGCACGCCGAGTACCCCGATGTCGGCTTCTGGTACAAACCGGCAGACATTATCAGCCAGGTTCTTGACTTCGGGCTTTCCGCACCGATCGATATCCAGGTCCAGGGCAGGAACCTGGAAGCGTCCTACCGTCTGGCCCAGGAAATCCGGAAACGGGTCCAGACCATTCCCGGAGCGGTGGATGTCTCCATCCCCCAGGTCATGCACTACCCCACCCTTTTTGTCCGGACCCACCGGGCCGATGCGCTCAAGGTGGGGCTGACCCAGAACGACGTGGCGTCCAACCTGCTGGTCGCCACCGCCTCGTCGACCCTGATCAACCCGAACTACTGGGTCAACCCCAAAAATACGGTCAACTATATCGTCGCCGTCCAGGCGCCGACCGAGACGATCGCCTCCCTGTCCGACCTTCAGCGACTTCCGATCACGACATCGAATCCGCCGCCCCCCGCAACGCTTCTGGCAGCCCTGGGGACGCAGCTGCCAACACCGAATACCCAGTACCTCTCCAACATCGCTTCCATCCAGGGAGGAACCCTCCCGGGGTCGATATCGCACTATACGATCCAGCGGACGATCGATGTCCTCGTCAACGTCCAGGACCGGGATCTGGGAAGTCTCACTTCGGCGATCAAACAGACAGTCCGTTCTCTCGCCCTCCCTCCGGGAACCCGGATCATGTTCCGCGGACAGAGCCAGGCGATGGTCGAATCCTTCCGGAGTTTCGGCATCGGGCTTCTTCTCGCGATCGTCCTGGTCTATCTGCTTCTGGTGATGAACTTCCAGTCGTTTCTGGATCCCTTCATCATTCTGGTCAGCATTCCCGCGGGCCTGTCGGGAGTGGCATTCGCTCTGATACTGACCCATACGACGCTCAACGTCGAATCGGCCATGGGTGCGATCATGGTCGTCGGTGTCGCCACCGCCAACAGTATCTTGCTGGTGACATTCGCCAACGAGGAGAGGGGACGGGGCGCCTCTGCAATGGAAGCGGCCATTGCCGCCGGCTCCATCCGTCTCCGGCCGATCCTGATGACGGCCACGGCAATGATTCTGGGCATGCTGCCCATGGCATTCGGTACCGGTTCCGGCGGAGAACAAAACGCTCCTCTGGGAAGGGCGGTCATCGGCGGGCTGATGGTCGGAACCCTCAGTACGCTTTTTCTCGTTCCCACTTTCTATATCCTGTTCAGAAAACAGATTCCCAACCGCTTCCGGTTCGACGAAGCGTTCAACCGGTCGATCGGACCGGGGACCGAAGAGAAGAAATCCTGACGCCCACATTCCGGGGAACCCTGACATGTCATCCACCTTCACCGGAACCTTCCTTCGCGACTTCTCCCCGGGACCCGATGCCATCCAACCTTTTTTGCATGGGTTGAACTGTCCGGCCGGATTCACTTAACCTGAAAAAGGGACAAGCCATTCATCCGCTAGTCCAAACCGGCAGTCTTTTATTCACCGACAAAAACACTGGAGGGAATGGATGTTCACCAACAGGTTTTTGCGGGTTCTCAAGATGGGAAAGCGCCTGAAAGGAAAGCTCAGGCGCTTTCTTCTCTGTCTCCTGTACCCTTCCAGAGTCCAGGAACATGTCCGGAAGAGGGAAGGAGAATGCGATCAATGCGGAGCCTGCTGCAAAATCGTCTTGTCGTGCCCTTTTCTCATAGAATATGGTTCCCATACGGCCTGCCGCATATACAACTCGTTCAGGCCCATGGCGTGTCGCACTTTTCCCCTCGACCAACGGGACATTGAAGATGTAGAGCATCATTGCACGTTCTTTTTTCCGGACAAGCAGGGCTCCCGGGAAACCGCGCAGCTGATCGTTCCCGTGTGGCGGACTGAAAAAAACGAAAGCTGATCCCCGCGTCCTCCCAAAAAGGAGTGACGAACAGCCAAACAGGACAGACGGGCCTGCTCCCGTTGCCACAATGATTCCTGCCCTCCTGAAACCTGGAACCATCAGACGGAGCCCGGGAGCAGACCGGATGCCAATCGGTCTGAAAAGGCCATTACCATCAAGCGGTCTGGATCTTCGTTGTCAGCCCATCCGGGCATCCAACCTCCGGACGGAACCGGTGAACACATGAATGACCAGGAGAACCGAATGAACCCGCCGGAAAAAACCGTTTTTTTTGTAGACGTCGACGATACACTTTTTGACAACGATCATTTCGAACACCAGCTCCGCCTGTTTCTCGACGAGCGCTTCGGACGGCATGGCCGGGACACCTATATCAGGATTTTCGAAGACCTCCGTGCCGGAGAGGGTTTCGCCGATTTTCTCGGAGCCGCCCAA
Source organism: Leptospirillum sp. (assembly GCA_027343785.1). GTDB lineage: Bacteria > Nitrospirota > Leptospirillia > Leptospirillales > Leptospirillaceae > Leptospirillum_A. The sequence goes on from DAHWKF010000029.1 coordinate 14,927, forward strand.
AGGTTTCGGATCGTGATGGACGAGCATCCTTCGACCATGGGTCTGTCCTTCTTCCTGAGGGATTTCCCGTTCGCTCTCGGCCTTTACCCCCACGCGCTGAATGTTTTGTCCCGGCTTTCGGACCAGGGGACCCCCGTCATCCTGTCCGACGGAGACGCCTTCTTCCAGCCCCACAAGATCGACCGATGCGGAATCCGGGCTGCCGTCGCCGACCGCGTCCGGATCTTCGTCCACAAGGAAACCCGCCTCGACCGTTTGGAGCAGGAATTTCCTGCCAGCCATTATGTCCTGATCGATGACAAGAGCAGGATACTGTCAGCCGTCAAGCGGGAGTGGAAAAACCGGGTGACCACCATCTGGGTCCGGCAGGGCCACTATGCCCGGGATCCCGCGGTATCGGCCACGGATCCCCCTCCCGACCGGACCATTGAACGGATCGGAGACCTGATGGACCTGACACATCTCCCGACAGGAACCTGGGGCTGATCGTGCGCATCCCGAACAGCCGATCGAACATCAACCTGATGTGAACGGAGACTCAACCATGACAACCATCGACCGTGGCATACCCCTCTCCCGCCGGGAGGGCTGGCAAAGACTCCAGGCGCACAAGACAGCGATCGGGGCCCTCGACCTGTCCTTCCTGTTCGCTGACGATCCGTTCCGGGCCGAGCACCTGAACGCAACAGGCGCGGGACTTTTTTTCGACTACTCCAAAAACCGGATCACCACCGGCACTCTGGAACTTCTTCTGGATCTGGCCCGGGAATGCCATCTCCCGGCCCGGATCGAGCAGATGTTCGGCGGTGAAAAGATCAATGTGACAGAGAATCGGGCTGTCCTGCATGTGGCGCTCCGGGCTCCCAAGGACGAGGTGATCCGTGTGGACGGGAAAAATGTCGTTCCGGAAGTCCATGCGGTCCTCGAGCGCATGAGCCGTTTTGCCAACCGGATTCGCGATGGCCAATGGCGCGGACAGACAGGAAAACCTATCAGGAATGTCGTCAATATCGGCATCGGAGGGTCAGATCTCGGACCGGTCATGGCATACGAAGCTCTCCGGAACTATACGCGGCGGGACATGCGGTTCCGCTTTGTCTCCAACATTGATCCGACCGCCTTTTTCGAGTCCGTCCGGGATCTGGATCCCGCCGAAACCCTCTTCATCGTCAGTTCGAAAACCTTCACGACACTGGAAACCATGACCAACGCCCATACAGCCCGGGAATGGACCAGGCAGGCCCTGGGCGATCCGGCCATCGGCCGTCATTTCGTCGCTGTATCGACCAATGAGGAAGCCGTCCGCCAATTCGGGATCGATCCGGAGAACATGTTCGGGTTCTGGGATTGGGTCGGCGGCCGGTACTCCATGGACTCCGCTATCGGCCTTTCGACCATGCTGGCCGTGGGAAGCGAAAACTTCCATGACATGCTGGGAGGGTTTCGGGAGATGGACCTCCATTTCCGTTCGACCCCCTTTGAAAAAAACCTCCCGGTCATTCACGGACTGCTTTGCGTCTGGGAAGGAACGTTCATGGGATCCGCCACCCGCGGCGTGTTTCCCTACGACCAGTATCTCAAACGGTTTCCTGCCTACCTCCAGCAACTGACGATGGAAAGCAACGGAAAACATGCCACCCTGGACGGAACCCGGGTCGACTATGACACCGGTCCCGTCTTCTGGGGAGAACCGGGAACTAACGGGCAACACTCCTTCTACCAGCTGATTCACCAGGGCACGCGGATCATCCCGTCCGACCTGATCGGCTTTCTCCATCCCCTCCACCCTTCCGGCTCCCACCATGACATCCTGATCGCCAACCTTCTCGCCCAGTCTGAAGCCCTGGCTTTCGGTCGCACCAGGGAAGAACTGGAGAAACAGGGGGTTCCCCCCGAACAGATTCCCCACCGGATCTGCGAGGGCAACCGGCCGACGAACGTGATTCTGGCGGAGCGCCTGACGCCGGCTGTCCTTGGAAGCCTGATTGCCTTTTACGAACACAGCGTTTTCACCCAGGGCGTCCTCTGGGGCATCGATTCGTTCGATCAGTGGGGGGTCGAGCTGGGCAAGATCCTGGCGCAGAAAATCCTCCCGGAACTCACGGCCAGTCCGGACGATCCCCTGTCCCACGACTCGTCCACGAACGCCCTGATCGTCCGCTACAGAAAAGCCCGGGCAGCCGGCCCGTCATAGCTCCGACATTCCGGCGGGGCCATGATTTCCGGCTCCGCCCCTCTCCGTCATGATGTCCTCCCCCCGTTGACGATACCCCATAATCCGGCTAAGATAGGTGAACAAATTTTCACCATCCGTTCCGGATCTGCCGGAGCGGAGGACGAAAACGCCAGATCCGGAGATTGTTGATGAACCAGCTCGAAGAATCCCTTCCCCCGCGCCAGAGGGAGGCGCTCGCATTCATCCGGAGCTACACCGGCCGGGTCGGTTATCCGCCGACACTCCGGGAAATTGCCGCCCACATGGGAATACGTGGTCTTCACGCGGTCAAGAAACACCTTGACGCCCTTTCGGCCAAAGGCCACCTGACACGTGAAAAAGGCGCCCGAGCCCTTTCGGCGGGAAGATTCCTGCCTGACGCCGTTCCGGTTCCTGTCCTGGGAAGGGTGGCGGCCGGAGGGCCCCGGGAATCTCCGGAGGATCACACCAGAACATGGTTTGTCGATCCGGACTGGCTGCCGGAAGGCCCCTCCTTCTTTCTGCGTGTCCGGGGGGACAGCATGAAGGACGCGGCGATCCTCGACGGCGACTATGTACTTGTCCGCTCGCGACCGGACGCACGGCCCGGAGAGATCGTCGTTGCGGTGATCGACGGAGAGAGCACGGTCAAGCGCCTTCGCCAGAAAGGCGACCAGTTCGTGTTGTCTCCGGAAAATCCGGCATATGAGGACATTCCCGTTCCACCAGAAGAAACCTTCCGCATCGAGGGCGTTGTCGTCGGCGTCCTTCGGCTTCCGGGGAGATGACCCCATGCTTTCTCCCGCCGCGCACGACATTCTCCCGCCGAACGATGCTTCCGGCGGAGGTCTCCGGATCCTTCCGGACGACCCATCTGCCCCACGGAACCTCTGGGAGTCCCTTTCGAATGAAATCCTGACGGGCGGAACGGCTATCTTCGTTTGCGGCGACAACCGGTTCCGTCCGGATTTTCTGCTCATCAAAGCCCGGCAGGCGGGCAGACTGCCTGAGGAAATACTATCCCGGCTGCATATCGCAAGGGCCTTTACCACCCATCAGCTTCTGTCAATCGTTTCGGAACGGCTGGAATCGGAAATCCTCCGTACCCGGTCCACACTGGTGGCCGTTTCCGGTCTCCTGTCCCTTTTTTCCGATGCGGCCGTTCCCGCCAGAGAAGCGTTCGGTATTCTGGAACAGCTTCTGGTGGAGATGGACCGGATTTCCCGTCAGGGCGTCCGGATCCTGATACCGGTCGAACCAGCCCCATCCCCTTCCCGACGGGCCCGCAACATCCTTCTTCGCATCCGGCAGATGGCTGCGGTGGCGGATCAACGTTCGGGAGGAGGATGATGGGACGAACACTGGATACGTTCACCATGAAAATTGACCAGACCCGCATCCTCTGGAATCTTTTCAGACGGGCGTTGAGGCGGGAAGACCAGATCGTTTTCGACTCCCTGTTCGAAAGTGTCCGGCCCCATGCCCAGGCGGGCGCCTACTTCTCGTCGGCGGATCCGTTCCCGGTCATGCTTTTGTGCATGCTGCTGGAGGAGAGAAAATCCCGGATCGCCCTGGAGGCACGGATCCGTGAACTCGAACAGCGCCTTTCCTGATATCCGTGGATGGATTCTCGATGCCTTTCCGGTCGATGACGGAATGCGCCTCTGGATCCTCTCCGAATCCGGACAAAGGCTTCCGGTCGTCTTTCCTTTTTCCCCCTGCCTGTACCTGTCAGGCAAACCCGACCTCCTGCAAACGGTGCCGCTCCAGCTCAAAAAGGCGGGGATTGGCGCGAGCCACCGGACGACGGAGAAAACGGACCTCATGAGCGGAAGCTCCCTGACTGTCCTTGAAATCTGCATCGACAGCCCTCCGGTTTTTCCGGCCGCCGTCTCCTTTCTTCTGGAAAATTGCAGAACGCTGGGCTTTTACAACTGCGATATCGCCCTGCCACAGATGTTTTTTTATGCGACCGGCCTTTTTCCGCTGGCGTTTTGCGGTTTTTCCCTGGACAAGACGGGCAGGATCCGGGAAAGCGCCTGTCTGGACTCTCCCTGGGATACCGGCTACCGCCTGCCCGAACTCAGAACGATCACCCTCTCGCCGGCAGAAGGAGACGGAAACCCCCGCCACCGTCCTCCCATCTCCCTGGCGATCGGAACATCCGATGGCGTGCGCGTTCTCGACGGAGACAATCCGGCTATCCTCATCGAAAGCCTGAACCGCCGGATCCGGAAGGAAGATCCGGACCTGATCCTGAGCGACTGGGGGGATGACTGGATTTTTCCGGGACTCGGCATACTGTCCGGACGGACATCCGTCCCGCTCGAACTGTCCCGGACACCGACATCCGGAACGAAAAAAAGAACCGCGCGGAGCTGGTTTTCCTACGGGCGGGTTCATTTCCGGCCGGAAGCTTGCCTTCTTTCCGGTCGATGGCATATCGACCGACACAACAGCTTCATTGTCCGGGAAGCCGGACTCGAAGGGCTCTTCGAGCAGTCCCGGATCACCCGGATACCGGTACAGGAGATGGCGCGCACATCGACCGGCACCGGTATCACCTCCCTTCAGCTCGAACACGCCACCCGGCGGGGAATCCTCATTCCCCGCCGCAAGAGCGAGCCGGAATCATTCGGGACCGCACTGGATCTGCTCGCGGGAGACAAGGGAGGAATGGTCTTCCTGCCGCCCCCGGGCTTCCACGAATCCGTGGCGGAACTGGATTTCGCCTCGATGTACCCTTCCCTCATGGTCCGGTTCAACATCTCTCCCGAAACGGTCGGCTGCCCCTGCTGTCCGGAAAACCGCGTTTCCGGCACCCGGCACACGCTCTGCACGCGGCGCAAGGGATTTATTCCGGAGATCCTTCAACCCCTGCTTAGCAAGCGGCAGGCCTACAAGGAAAACCTGGCGCGCCTTCCGGACGCTTTGCGCAGGGATCATCCGGACAGCTTGCGCCAGAAAGCTCTCAAATGGCTTCTGGTAGTCTCTTTTGGGTATCTGGGGTACAAAAACGCCCGTTTCGGAAGGATTGAAGCCCATGAATGCGTCACGGCATACGGACGGGAAGTCCTCCTGCGGGCAAAAGAGCTGGCCGAAAACCGGGGATACCGTCTCCTCCACGGGATCGTCGACTCCCTGTGGCTTCAGAAGGAAGGGTTGAACGAGGAAGACTGCCTGCGTCTCGCACGGGAGGTCGGGGAAGAGACCGGGATCCCCCTGAATCTGGAAGGGATTTACCGGTGGATCGGATTTTTTCCCTCCCGGAAACACCCCTCCCTCTCCGTGCCCAACCGGTTTCTGGGCGTTTTCCAGACAGGAGAAATCAAGATGCGGGGGCTGGAGGCCCGCAGGAGCGACACGCCTCCCCTGATCCGGAACGTCCAGTCCAGGATGGTCGAAATCCTCTCTCAGGCCCGGAACATGGAGGAGTACCGCGCACTGATCCCGAAGGCCCGGGAAGCATTTGAAGACGGATGGATCCGTCTGTCGGAAGGTCGGGTTCCGATGGAAGAACTGGTGTTCCGGAAAACCCTCTCAAAACCGCCGGACGGATATGGCCGGGCGACACTGACGGCCAGCGTCGCCCGGGAACTCTCGGGAAGGGGGATCCGGATCGAAGCCGGCGAGACGGTCCGCTACGTGATCACAAACGCGCGGGACCGGGATCCGTCCCGTCGAGCCCGGGCCTACCCCCTGGAAACACCGGATGCGACCTACGACCGGCAAAAGTATCAAGACCTTCTACGGAAGGCCGCCGAACCGCTTCTGGAACCCCTGATCATTCCGCCCCCCTAGCGCCGGGCAAGTTTCCGGGGGTCCGCCGGACGGGGCTGGCTGTCGATATAGGCGGCGACATCCCAGGATTCCTGGTCAGTCAGGGAGTCCCCCTTGGACAAGGGCATATTCATCTTGATGAACCCCGCCAGTTTGGCGATCTTGTACAACCCCGCTCCCTTGTTGTATGAACCGTTGCCCCAGACCGGCGGAAAAACCTGGCCGCCATGGGAGGTGCGCCCCTGGCCATGGGCTCCGTGGCAGAGCGCGCAGCGGGCCGCATAGACCTTCTTGCCCCTGAAGAGGCTGGGGGTGCGTGCCGGAGGCGGCAGCTTGACCAGACCCTGTCCTTTCAGGCGAACCCCCACGGGGGCCCCGCGGGACATCCAGAAGCTGTAGGCAATCAGGGCTTTCACCGTATCGCTGGTCACCGGGGGAGCCGTTCCGTTCATGGAGAACCGGAAGCACCCCTGAATCCGCTCATCAAGCTTGTTCACCATATGATTTTTGGACCGGTAACGGGGGTACATGACATACGCCCCCCAAAGCGGTGCGGAATAGGGTTTTCGTCCCCGGTCCAGATGACAGCTTTCGCACGTCATCTTATTTTCCGCTCCCACATATTTTCTGGCAAACCGGCCGGTCTGGGTGAAGATCTTTTCCCCCTTGCGGACCAGATCGCCAAACGGCCCCGCCGGAATCTCCGAGTCCGGCGGAGGGGTAAAAATCTCCGTCCCCTGCATGACCTCCACGGGGCCGGACCAAGCCCGGTCGACAGACGACAGAAGCATCGCCGCAACAATAAACGCCCCCAGAAATGTCAGTCTGACTGTCATCCTCTTCCTCCTTTGTGCAAGCATCCAGGCGCCGTTCTGAACGCTGCCCGATTCAGGGCACGTCCCGATCCGGCGGCTGAAGGCTGGAAAAATATTCCGCCACCGCTTTTCTTTCCTCCGGCGTCAGGCGCCGCGCGATCCCCCGCATCAGCCCCTGAGGATCATCCTGACGTTTGAGAAAGGCGTAGGCCATCAACTGGCGCAAAAGATAGGTCCGGTTCTGGCCGGCGATATAAGGAAACAAAGGCGGCACCCCATACCCGCCCGGCCCGTGGCACTGGACACAGGCCGGAATATTTTTTGCCCAGAGCCCCCGGGTCGCAATCCGGCGGCCTTTCGATACGAGAGACGGGTCAGGCTTCCCGACATCACGGAGCTTAGGGGCGTGAACGCGGGAATAGTACAAGGCCACCGCCTGGATGTCGCGTTTGGAAAGATTCTGGACAACGCCCGACATGACCGGACCGTAACGTTTGCCGGCCTGGACCTCCCGAATCTCCCGGGCGATATACCGCCGGGGTTGACCGGCGATCCGCGGAGCCCCGATCGACGGCATCCCTCCTCCGTTCAGCCGGTGGCATTCCATGCAGGCCGTACTTCCCGGAGTTCCGTTCCCTTCTTTCGCAATATGTTTTCCCCAGGCCATCAGCGTCACCGCTCCCGCCGAAGGCGCTGCACTGCCGGCAATCAGGACCGACAGAGCGATACCGGACAAAACTTTTTTCAACAAGGTCCTCCTCCTCACCGGACACCGTATTCCGGTCAGCATCCGGCGACCGGGACGCGTGTCTGAATTTTTGATTCCCCCATATTATTCTCTCAAACCGGAAAGGAGTCGAATAAGGAAAAATTACTTCAGGGATAAGTCCGTTGATAAAGAAGTTCCTGATTACCCATGATCCTCCGCCATCTTTGCAAGACGGTAGGGAAGAGGGGGTGTCCGAAGGGCGACGTAAACAAACCGGGGAAGCAGGTCTTCCAGCTGGAACCGGCGGTTGAAGCGGTAGCAGAACTCCGCCAGATAGCGGGGAAGATGTTTCTCCCGAACGGCATGGTAGGTGCCGTGAATGGCATTCTTGACGTTGCCCAGCATCGTGTTGACCCAGAGGAAAGCGGGATTCTTGACGCTGTACGGCCCTCCTCCCGTTACCTGGGGCTGGTGGGCATAGCCCGCCCGGGCCATTCCCCGGAAGGCGGGCAGT
>DAHWKF010000010.1 GCA_027343785.1 Leptospirillum sp.
AGACCGTTTTCTCCACATTCCTGAGAACCAGATCTTCGCACAAATCGATTGTCAGGCAAGCCGGATCGGCACCCGTGCGGGAAAGCACTGTTTTGAGTTCCGCGGCGAATCCGGGATGCCGAAACTGGGCTGGACTGACATTGACGGACAACAGCAAGTTCCGGCTGACGGCTTTTTCCGACCATGTCTTGATCTGGGCGCAGGCGTTTTCCAGAACCCAGTGTCCGATCTGCAGGGTCAGTCCCGTTTCCTCGGCAAGACGAATGAACTCATTGGGTGTTTGCACCCCGCGTTCCGGATCTTCGAGCCGGAGCAGCGCCTCAGCGCCAACGACACGGTGTTCGCCATCGATCATGGGCTGGTAATAAAACCGGAACTGGCTGCGATCCAGCGCCTGGCTCAGGTAGATCTCCTGAACTTTCCGCTGGGCCATCGCAGCCTGCATCGCCGCATCGAAGTACCGGATGGTATTGCCCCCCTCCTCCTTCGCCTTGAACAAGGCCAGGTCGGCCTGCTTGAGAAGGGTATCGATATCCAGCTCGTGGCGGTAAAACAACGTGATCCCGATGCTGGTGGTACAAAAGAGCGTGCTCGATGAAAGGACATAGGGCCGGGAAAGGGTCTGGTGCAACTTTTCCGCCACCTGCCGGGCCTGCATGGCGGCTTCCACGGATTTCGCGCTCAGGTCTTCCAGTACGATGACGAACTCGTCCCCCCCCAACCGGGAGACTGTCCGGCTACCCACGAGCGAAATGGTATCTCCTTCGCGCAATGTGTCTTGCAGCCTTTGGGCCACACTGACAAGAAGTTCGTCCCCCACATCGTGTCCCTGGGTGTCGTTGATCTCCTTGAAATGATCGAGGTCCAAAAAAAGAAGAGCTCCGTAGTTTCCGCTTCGACTGCTGCTGGCCATCGCATGAGAAATGCGGTCCAGAAGCAGGCGGCGGTTGGGCAACTGTGTGAGCGCGTCGTAATAGGCCAGACGGTGGATCTCCGCTTCGACCTCGGGGTTACGGGTAATATCGGAAAAAGTATGGACATAATGGGTTGTGCGACCGTCCTTGTCGGCCACTCCCAAAATCGTGACCCATTCCGCATAAATCTTACCGTCCTTGTGGCGGTTCCACATCTCGCCCTGCCAGTAGTTATTTTCCTTTAACGAGCTTTGCTGATCCTGAAAAAAAGACGGGTCGTGCCGGCTCGACTGAAGGAGCTTGGGAGTTTTCCCGATGACCTCTTCCTTGCTGTAACCGGTCATATGCGTGAAAGACTGGTTGACGCGGAGGATCACCCCCTTCGCGTCTGTCACAAGTATTCCCGACTGGGATTCGAAGGCGATGGCGGCGATTCGCAGTTCCTCATCGGCCTTCTTGCGTTCGCTGATATCGGTCAGCGCGATACGCACCAACGGAGAAGGGCCGCGGGAAATCAGGAGACAGTTCAGAAGGGCGTGAAAGACTGTGCGGTCCTTGCGCATCAGGGACAGTTCGCAACTCAGCGTCCCTTCGTGCCGGAGCGAATGCAAAAAATACCGGTACCAGCGTTCCCTGTCCTCAAGGACGACCAGGGAGGAGAAACGATGGCGCAGCAAAAGTTTCCTGTCTTTTCCGAAAAGGATGGCGCCGGTGAGGTTCACCTCGTGGATGATACCCTCCTGTGACAAGGTGAGATAACCCACAGGAGCGAATTCATACAGATCCCGGTAACGGTCCCGGGATTCTTCCAGTAAAATCTGGGCCCGATTCAGCTCCTGGTTCTGCATCTCGAGCTCGATCTGGTGAACGAGAAGTTCATGCTGCAGCTCGTCTCGATCGAAAGAAAGCGTCTCCGTCGTCTGTCCAGCCCGGGAAAGCTGTTCTTCCGCATCGACTCGCAACCGCATAAATTTCTCGTTTTCTTCATCCTTTCTTCGATTCATGGAACATCCCTCCTTCCCGTTTCAGACAGTTCCATCGCCAGGAGAATCAACTGGGAGTCCGCTCGCGGGCTTACGATTCGACGGCCGTTCATGGTGATCTTGCGCCATCCGGCGCGGGGCAATTCGGCCTCGACCACAAAGTCATCAACACTTTCGTTATAATTGATAATATTATCCAGTAACCTCTGCAGCTCAGGAATCGCCCTCCGATGATCGATGAGTTCATAAATCGACCGACCGACCGTTTCGTCAGCCCCGACCCCGAACTCCCGATAAAAGGATCGGCTCGCGACGATAACCGACAACTCTTTGTCCAGAACGACAAGCGGTTCCCGCACCGAATTGACGATATCCATTGCCAGTTCTTTTTCTTTCTCCAGAATAGCTTCCTTTGTACTCCTCGTGATGTCGGTAAAGGTCATCACCACCCCCTGGATCATGTTGTCCAAGGTCCGGTAAGGCTGAATGCGGGCGAGGTAGACCTCTTCACCCGTGACGGAGGAGATTTCATGTTCGATGGGAACAAGCGAATCCAGAACCCTCCGGGCATCGGCCAGGAGGGTATCGTTCGCCAAGGTGGACTTGATATCCGACAGGGGACGCCCCACATCCGAAGGAATCAGGTTATAGACCTTCTCCGCCGCACGCGAAAATCGCCGGATACGCAGCTGCTCGTCGAGGAAGATCGCCCCCACGCTGATATTGTCGAGAAGGTTTTTCATATCGTTCTGCATGCTGTCCAGTTGTTCGATCTTCCCCTGCAATTCGGAATTGACCGTGATCAGCTCTTCATTGATGGACTGCAGTTCTTCCTTGGATGTCTCCAGCTCCTCGTTGGTCGACTGGAGTTCCTCATTCGCCGACTGAAGTTCCTCGTTGGTGGACTTGAGCTCTTCGTTGGAAAATTGCTGCTCTTCGATCGTGTCCTGGAGGGTCGCCTTGGTGAGATTCAGCGTGTGCTCGAGCTCTTCGATCCGGCCTTTCTCGATCTTTCGTATTCCGGTTTTGCCTTTTCCTGGCTTTTCGGGCGACGGTTTACCGACATCCTGGAAGGTGATCAGCAAAAGGACCTTGTCGGTATCCGGATCCGGTAGGGGTCGCACACTCAGACTGACGGGCTCAAAAACATCATGCGTCTTGACTTGCAGCTCCCGGTTCAGTGTCGGCACGCGCAATTTTGCCGCCGTCCGAATGGCGTTGCTCAACTCAAGATGCAGGCCTTCGTGCGCCATGTCCAGCACATTCAGGGTGGGTTGTCCAGACGCCAGACCCAGATATTTTCTGATGTCCCCGTGAACAAAAAGAATTTCACCCTTCAGATCTGTCACCACGGCAGCGGGGGCGTAGGAGTGAAGAAGAACACGGCGCGTCAGTTCGGAAAAGTTGGTTTCCCTGACTTTCCTGATCACTTCCTCCGGCGGTTTTCCACCGGAATGGAGGGTCCATGTCAGTCCGCTGGCCATGACCGCGTTGGCGGATTCGTCCGAGCGGACCGCCCGGTAAATCTTCCACTTCCGGTTGACCGGCGTGAACAGGGTAGAATGAATACCCAGACTCTCCGCGGGGGAAAGAAAAAGGACCCCTTCCGGTTTGAGGGCATAGTGAAAAGCCAGGACCAGGCGGTTTTGCAACCCCACCTCCAGGTAAATCATGAGGTTTCGGCAACTGAGAAGATCCAGTTTGGTGAAAGGCGGATCCTTGATGATGTTCTGGACGGCGAACACCATCATGTCCCGGATATCTTTTTTCACGCGATAGGCGGAATCCTCCTTGACAAAAAATCTGCGAAGCCTGTTGGGATCGACGTCCTGAGCGATATTGGACAGATATATTCCCTTCCTGGCCTGGGCGATGGCCTCCTCGTCCAGGTCTGTGGCATAGATCTGGCATTTGAATTTCTGTCGGGTTTTCTCCATGAATTCCTTGAGCAGGATGGCGATGGAATATGCTTCTTCTCCGCTTGAACATCCCGGCACCCAAATGCGAAACACATAGTCTTCCGCTTTGTCGGCAAACAACTGGGGTAAAACGTCTTTGGCCAGGATGAGAAACGCCTCGGGATCCCGGAAAAAGCTTGTGACGTTGATCAGCATTTCCCTGAAAAGGAGCTGGACCTCTGAGGGGAATTCCTTGAGGTAGCGGACATAAACATCGGTGCGCTCGATATTGTGCTGGAACATCCTTCTTTCGATGCGCCGGGCGAGCGTGTTCTTCTTGTACTGGGAAAAATCGTGACCGGTACTGGAGCGCAGCACCATCAGGATCTGGTTGAGCCCAACCGGGTCCACCTTCGAAAGTGGCTGTTCATGACGCCGGGTCTGGTGGTGCAGGACACCCAACAAGATTTCCGGCATTTTCGCCACCGGCAGGATGTGGGTCACGAACCCTGACTGAATGGCGCTTGAAGGCATCCCGTCGTATTTTGCCGTAACGGGGTCCTGAACGATGGAAATGCCCCCGAGACTATGAATGTCCCGCAAACCGAGGGTGCCGTCTGTTCCCGTGCCGGAGAGGATGATGCCGATGGCTTTTTCCCCCTGGTCCTTGGCCAGCGATCGAAAAAACAGGTCGATGGGCATCCGTTGCCCGCGGGAAACCGTCGGCAGGCTCAGCTTCAGTTTGTTGCGAACAACGGTCATGTCGCGGTTTGGAGGGATGACGTAGACACAGTTGGGTTCCAGCCGCATACCGTTCTTCGCTTCGGCCACCTTCATCCCTGTGGCGCGCTGGAGGATGTCGGTCAGCATGCTGACGTGGCCCGGATCAAGGTGCGAGAGCAAAACGAAAGCGATGCCGGAATCGGATGTCATGTGGCGGAAGAATTCCTCGAAGGCTTCCAGTCCTCCCGCAGACGCGCCCAGAGCGACTACCAGCAGGCTGGATTCCTTGGAATCCGGGGCGTTTGCATTTCTTCGAACACCCGTCATGGGGAAGACACAGATTTATCGAACAAATTCTTGCCTGCCATGGGATCCCCCCGATTTTTCTTCCCTTTGCCTTCGACCTCTATAGCCTCCATATTAGCATACATTTTTTACAGGAAAAGATATATGAATAAAAATATTATTTATAAATATTTATCATATTTTTCATAAATTTCTCCTAGGCCAAAAATTTTCCTTTTTGATCCGGGTAGTCGTCCAGAAATCCGGGATTCACCCCGACAATACGAAGGCATCCCCTACAAGATAAGGATCCCCGACCGTAATTCCCGTACAGAGTCTCTTTATTCTTTGCGGGTGGACAGGAGTCTTGAGAGCACAGACTCAAAAAAGGGGAGAGCAGTGTCGAGCCGGGTTTCGATATCGCGGCCGATCCGGAAAACAACCGGAGGAACCAGAAAGAACCGGAAGGAAAGAAGAATTGCCTGTCAAAAGAACCGGCGGACGCAAGGGTTTTAGACTGCCCGCCTGTCCTCTACCGGGGCTCAGGAAAAAAACGAAGAAAGCCACGGTAGAGGAATTTGAAAAAGCTTCAGGAAGGACGGAGTCGAGCCCTGGAAAGATCCCGTGCCAGATTCCGGCTGGCCCGTTCCATCCTTTGAAGGATATGGCGGGTCTTTTCAGGGGACGTCCGGAACGGATCGGGAATTTCCAGGGGGCCGTCCGGATCCCAGGCCCCGAGCCAGACGGATTTGACAATGGCTTTGTCTCCGAGATCGGACAACAAAGCCCGATTTTTCCGGTCCATCAGGACGATCAGGTCCGACCATTCCACGAGAAGCGGCGTAATGAACTGCGAACGATGATCCGAAAGGTCGACGCCGATCTCCCTGGCCTCCCTGGCGTAGTCCTCGGGGGAGGGCTCCCCTTCCCGAGGCAGAAGACCGCAGGACGAGATTTCAAACCGCGACGGGTCGAGAAATCGCCGGAGCAGTCTTTCCACCACGGGGCTGCGGCAAATATTTCCATAACAGACTACCAGAATCCGAAGTTGATCCGGGAGCTGGAGGACCTTCTCCCGGGAGAGGGCGCGTTCCTCCGAGCCTGTGAGTCTTTCCCAGGTGCGAAAAAGAAGATCTTTCGAATGATTTCCGATCATGCTGTCCAACCGTCCCCACGCATCATCTCCGCTTACCGTCCATCCTTCGGCTCCAAGAATTGCTTAACCTTCTCAATCGGAGGCTTTCGGCCACCCGGATGTCTCCGATTGGACCCTACCCTGACCGAAAAATACCGGAAATAATTCCTGAAAAAGATCTTCGACAGTGGCAGATTGATCCCAAAAACGAAAGTTCTGATGAAAAAACCAGAATTGTATCTACTCAGGTGCCTGGGTCATCCATTTACAACTTTTTTTTGAAAATCTCTTGACTTTCAGGATCTTGAGGATCATTTTTGTTCCATGGACGATCTTTCTTTCCAGCGAGACAACCTTGTTCAGC
>DAHWKF010000020.1 GCA_027343785.1 Leptospirillum sp.
CTCGCCGGATGGGCTTTCTGGACCATACAGCCTTCTTTCGCTGAAGAACCCCTGCCGGCAAATCCTTCTCCATCACCGGTTTCAGCGCCTTCACCGCTCAATGCCACTCCCGGCGGCCAGATCATGGCCATGCAGAGTGCCGCCATGCAGAGCGCAGCCCAGGGACAGGAAGTACCGTTCTCGGGAAACATTCCCAAATCGACGAGCCTGTCGGCCAATTTCGCCTGGGCTGACACGTTTAACGCCAGCGCCCTCAATGGAGGCTATGGTGGCGGGGTGACGGTTACCCGCTGGATCACTGCCAACAGCGGTCTCAACATGAATGTGGAAATCATGTCTTTCGGCCTGGGGAACGCCAACAACTTCTTGTCTGCCAACGCTCCCTCTATATCCCACCAGGCTGGCACACCCATCATTCCCATCACACTCGGGTATGTTTATGATTTTATGGGGGGAAAATCCTGGCTTAACCCCCAGATATTTGCCGACGGAGGACTTGCGGTGTCACTGAACGGAGAGTCGGTTCCGTTGGTGGCGGATGCCGGAGTCGGAGTGGTGGCACCTCTGGGCAAATTGACCGATACGCTGTCCGGAATCGACCTGTTTGCCAATATCCGGTGGGCCTATATATCCAACATCGGGGGCCTGGCTGACACTGCGGTCGGGCTTGACGGCCATCCTGGATTGGTTGGAGGAAACGGAGCCGCCCTGAATTATATGCCGGTCGAATTTGGCGCGACTTTTGTGTTCTGAACCGGCCTTCTTCCATAAAGGGGAGCGATGAAAGGGCTCGTTCCCTCTTTTTGCCCTGAAAACCGGATCAGCGGGTTCTGTGGGGAGTCCGGTCGATGACGGTCGCCGTTTGTCCGGCAACGAGGGTAACCCCCTGCGGAACGGATTCCAGCCTGATGCGTACCGGAACGCGCTGGGCGAGACGGACCCAGCTGAAGGTGGGGTTCACCCGGGGGACTGTTCCCGGAAGGTCATGGCGTTCCTGGTCGGAAATCGCCCGGCTGATGGTTTCGACTCGTCCCCAGAGCGATGGGGAAACACCCATCAGCCGAACCTCCATCCGGTCTCCGATCCGGATGGAGGGCAGTTTTGTCTCTTCAAAATATCCGTCGACATAATAAGAATCGCTGTCGACCAGGGCGAAAACCCCTTGGCCGCGTTTGACGAAATCCCCCGGCTTGAGATGGAAGTTGGTGATATATCCGTTGACTTTTGCCCGGACCACCGATCGATTGAGGTCGAGCTGGGCCCGGGTCAGATCCGCGAGAGCCTTCTGGTAAAGTGCCTTGTCTTCCATCGCCCGGGCCCGAAGGTTTTCGGCTTTTTCGGCAGATGCGTTACCCGACTGTCGCAAACGCTCATATCGCCGGGCGTCGTGTTCGGCCTCCCGCATGGCGGCGTAACGGGCCAGGAGAGTCGCCTGGGCAGCTGAAAGTGCGATTCTGAAACGTCTGGAGTCGATCCGGAACAGGATATCCCCCCGCCGGACAACCTGGTTGTCCTTCACATCGATTTCACTGACCAGTCCATCGACGTCCGGGGCGACGGACACCCAGTCCGCCCGGACCCGTCCGTCCCTTGTCCAGGGGGAAGTCCGGTCGATATGCCACAGGAGATACCCCGAAAATACGGCGAGGAAGACCAGGAATACGGTGACCAGTTTACGGATCAACGCCGGTGAGAAGGCCAGTTTCATCGAGTGGGGGACCTTTCATAGAAAACGAGCAACGTGAGGATGACGACATACAGGGAAATATCGAACAGGGATCGATGCCAGACATAACGGTAGAATCCGGTCCAGGACAAAACAAGACGAAGGCACCACAGGATGGCAAAGGAGGCAAGGGACCAGAACAGGAAGGGGGACAAAAAAACGCCGAAAAAATCCGTTTCCTTCATCTGGACGGAGCCTCTTCCGGCGTCATGGAGTAACCCGTCTTGCTTTCCGGAGGGAAAAACGTTTCCAGTGCAGCAAGCCGGGTGAGGATTTCCCTTGCCGAGGCGCCCGGGTTTCCGGATCCGAGGGAAAGTTCGATGGAACGGATCCGGGAGAGCAGGTTCGAAAGGGAGGAACCGTGCCCGGGGAGTGGATGTTGCTGGAGGATGTTTGCAAGGTCCTCCTGAAAAAGATCAATTTTTTCCTGGCTCAGTCCGGGAAGTGAGGTTTTGAGATCATGGATGTCCTGCAGAATGCGGCCGATGGAGGGGTGGAGGAATCCCTGGGAGAACACCCGGCGTTCATCCGGTGTCAGTGCTTGCAGGCGGAGAGCCAGCTGCGGCGTTCTGTCGACAATCCGGGCGAGGGCTTCCCGTCTGGGCACAATCGAGTCTGTCGCGGGGGTAAATAAGCCGGGTTGCCGGTTGTCCGGCCGGGCCAGAATGGCGAGGTCGGACAAGTCGGCGCGATACAGTCGACGGACGCTCCAGTCGGCTCCGACGGAGCGGAAAAGCCGGGTCATGATGGCCATCAGGAAGATGCCGACGTTCTGTGCGATGGCCGTATTGACCGAATGGGCGAAGTGTCCGGAGTAGGTGGGAGAAAGGGCCAGGACTCCGGCAAATCCGATACTGAAGGAAAGGACCGGAATGCTATATTCCGGACGCCCCAGGAAAAGACCGGCGGGGATCAGGATCAACGCAAGGAGGAGGGACAGATCCATGAAATTGTGGGCCATGGGGAGAAAGATGAACAGGGTGAGAATCCCCAGAACGGATCCGGCGGAAAGGAAAGACAGGAAGCGGATAATGGCCGGAACCGGATCGTCCATGGCTGCGAAAAACGACCCCACGACCGCCGCCATCATGGTGGCAACGGCTCCATCCGGCCATTCCGTGAAAATCCAGAAATTGGCGACGATCAGAACGGTAATGAAGACAGCCGTGGCTGACATCGCGGCCAACAGGTGATCCCGATGGACAGACGACAGGAGGGGGGCGTCGTTTCCTGGATCGATCGGCGCATTTCCGCGGAGGGAATGGCGTAGTTCCTGGCAACTTTTCCACAAAACGCACAATGCGCGCAATCGCGCCTTGAGGCTCTGGAGAAGCAGAAGGCCCGCTCTTTCGTTTTCGGGGGCAGCCTGAGCCGTGGACGTTCCATCGAGAATTTCGGGTATCGGTGTGTCGGGACTGTTGACGGATTGATGGATCCAGTTGCATGTTTCCCGGAGAAGGGGGGAAATGGACGGAGACTTTTCTGGATGATCACGTCCGATCGCCTCAAGGTGGCGGACGACTTCCGTCAGTAGCGGGAGCAGCTCACGGAGGCGGGAACGGAGGGTGTTCATCCCGTAAATGAAGCCCGGACGTGAGGTGTCATATGACGCGAAGACGGACAGGGGATCGAGGGCTGCGAGGTCGATAGACAGGCGATGCCTGACGTTTTCCAGTGTCTCCGTTCCGGGAGGGTGGGAAAGGATATTTTCGGTTGACAGGGCAAACTGCTCAAGCCAGCGGCGTACTCGGCCTTCATAAAGCGGCAAGGCCGAACGGGGGAAAAAAAGTTCGTTGACCAGAAAGGTTGAAAGAATCCCCAGGCAGACTTCCTCGACCCGGGAAACGGCCGTGGAAAAGATATTCTGCGGATCGGAGACGCTGGGGAATCCGATCAGGGCCACAGTAAATCCGGCAAGGATAAAGGAATAGCTCCGGGGCGTTCCGTCGATCAGGGAGAGATAAAGGCACAGAGAAATCCATGCGGCCAAGGCCAGCGTCAGGAATTCGGGCATGTCGACCAGACGGGGAACCAGAAATACGGCCATGCTTGCTCCGACAAGTGTTCCGACAAAGCGGTAAAGGGCTTTGGAGCGAACCATGCCGGTGTAAGGTTGCGCCACGATCAGAACGGTCAACAAGGCCCAGTAAGGCTGGTGCAGATCCCATCGGAAGGCCACGAAAAGGGCGATCAAGCCCGCGGTGCAGGTCTTGACGGCAAAAAGCCAGTCTCCGGCTGTCAGGGAGGCAAAAATCATGGAGTTCCGTACCGGGTAACAGTTGAAAAAGATGCCGAAGACAATCCGAACATGGAAATTTTTTTTGGAAATGGCGGGTAATACCCCAAATTTCTCATGATTTCATTTTGCATTCGAGCTGGAATGTTGTCAAAAGGACGCCTGGCTGAAAGGAACAATCCCATTTTCGGGAGGAAGGAAAGGTCTGCCCGGGGAACGTATCCACCCGGGCAGAGAAATAAGGAGGAGCTAACCCCCGGTGCAGACCTGGTCGGGAATCAACTGGATATTTTTGTCCGTGATATCTCTCAGAACGCCGAGATACTGTTTCTGGTCAAAGTTCTTGAAACCGAATTTCCCTCCCAGGTCCGACTGGACCATGGGCAACATCTTGAGGGAGTTTCTCCGGGAACATTCCCAGTTGTTGTGGTTGAACCGAACCAGCGCCCAGGCCCGGTAAAGGGACTGGTTGCCCTGAGAAGCCTCCATCTTGCGTTTCGGCTGATATTCGATCCAGTAATACATGTATTCTTCACCACCCACGAGCCACCCCTGGGATTCCGCGCGCAGGCGTGTTTTTGTGACATCCCGGAGGCGGTGCATGATCTGCTGGCTCGCATTCAGACGGCGGGAAACCGCGTTTCCCACGATGTTCCAGGTCTGGTCGGCGATCCGTTCGGACGCTTTCCGCATGGCCCGAACATAGGCGTCATGTTTGGCCCCCTGCAGCGTGTTTTCAAGAGGAGAGCTGGCGGTAAACCAGACGGCTCCGCTGTTTCTTTTTTCCCTGTCCTTCTCCCGGGAGTAATGACCGATCGAATTGATCCAGGAAGGAGCGGAAGACCTGGATGCCGCAACGACCTTGTAGCCTTCCGGTCCTTTCGGAAGGGTCGAAAGGGAGCTGCAGTCGGCGAGCGTTCCCAACACGGCGATGCTCACGGCGGGGATCAGGATTTTCATGTACGGTTTCATAGGTTCTCCTCAGTGACAGTGTTGTTTCGTGTAACAGGAATCGGAGGAAAAATTCCCCTTTCCCATCGAGCCATACCGGGATCAACCGGCGTTGATCCCGTCATATTCCGGAAATTGTGGCTCCATCCCTGCGGGTTCGGGACTGGACGGATCCGCAGTCGGCTTGTGAGCGAGCATCGCCCTTGCCAACGGATCCCGCCCCCCCTCCCCGTGGCAACGCCACAAACCGTCCGGAGCCTTTACGGTAAAACAGCCGGCTGGTGATTCCTTTGACGAGCGGCCGGACTCCTTCCCGGGCTATCCTTCGGGAGACCATCATCCGGGCCTGGGCAGGGGTGATGCCGGCGGCTTTTCCGTCATGGGCCACTTCCCCCCAAATTTGTCCTCCGGGACCCCGGACCGTAAAGTGGTAATGGTAGGCGTAGTAGACGTATCTTCTGGAAAAGTCTTCGCCCATCGGACGGGATGAGACCTGTCCGGTAATGAGAATCTTCCCGTTCGCTGAGCCGACGAGCCCTGCCCGGGTCAGGCCTTCGGTGAGATGGTGGGATACGGTTCCGGACAGGGCGTCTTTCGTGTTGCACAGTCCGACAACAGATACGGTGAATGTGGCGTCACGCGCCAGGCGGTTTTCAAGATGAGAGACGTCCCGATCCACATCAAATCGGCTGGAGGGTGACTGCCCCGAGAGAATGGCCCGCTCCCGGTCAAATAGGCCCGCTTCCTCCTTGAGCTGGATGAGCTGGGAGAGGATCCGGATCCGGTGCAGGGGGTCAGACGCGTTATCATAAGCGTCCCGGAGGGAGCGGATATTACGCTCAAGATTGCGGACCCGTCCAGACAGATAACGGGTTTCCCGGGGGATATCGAGTGCAGCCAGGACCACATAGCTGCCCTGGCTTTTGAGCCAACGGGTTTTTGGAAAAACGATGTTGACCAGCTTGGCTTTTGTCCGGATATCGATGACATCCCGGACGGAGCGTCGGGTCGTCATGCCGGAAGTCTCCCGGCTTTGGCGGTAATGTGTTCCGATTTTGGAGCTGAGTTGCTGGGACAAGGATCTGATGGCGTCACTCTGAGCCGAGCGGACGGTCTGCCCGTAACCGAGCGCGGTCATGTAGCGGTTCGCGGGGAAACCTGAAAGGTGACCGGTCTCCCACCATTTTTCGGAAGCTGTCGCGAGGGACGGGAGAGCAAGGAAAATCAGTGCCGTCAGCGTCCCCCGGAAAAGGAGGAAGGTGTGTTTCATCGAGGGATCCTTTCCGGGTTTTCGAGCACATCCCCGTGCGTCTGTCTTTGGCAACGGGCCTCCCTTCGGCAAGGAGGCTTTCGACGATGCCGGTTCATCGGGCGTTCAGCAAATCCAGGGCCCTTTTTGTCTGCGGGTCACTGGCGGCGTTTTTCGCGTCGGACAGTGCATGGCGGAGGAGGCGTTCATACTGGTTGTCGGAGAGGCTGACCAGGACATAGAAATCATAATAGGTCTGCGAAGGCGCATTGGGGGACTGCTGGATCCAGTATTTTTTCCACCAGTAACGGACGACTCGGACTCCGCTGAGACGCGCCTCTGCCGATTGCCTGACCAGGTTCGTGATCCGGCGGCGGGTTCTCATGCTTCCGCCATTGGCATCCGAACCCAGAGTCGTCATCCGCCGGGCCATATAACGCGAATCAACCGTATTCGCGACACTTTGCGCGATGTTCTGGAGGGCATTGGCATAGGAATCCGTCCGGCCGCCCTCCTGATCCGGTTCCCGGTTGGCCACACCTGAAAAATAGCGGGCGTCCCGGTGTTCTTCCTGATACTTTCCGGGCTGGTCGATCCATTCGGGTTTCTTCCCGTTCGCCTGTGCCATCAGGTGGGGTTCTCCGTATCCTCCGGGGGGCTGTGAAAAGGAGGAACAGGACGATAACGCGAGAAAAAAGGATGCGAGAAAAGGAAGCGCGATGTTGAAGGGTATTCTTCCGATCCAGAAGTCTCCTGCCATCCTGCCGATTCCTCCTCGAGTGGTGTGTTCCAGGCCGTCCGTTGGTAGACTGTCTTCCTCAGAGAGCCATTTATACCATATCAGGCGAACGTTTCCCATTCTGACCGGGAGACTCCGGATCCGCTGCCGGCACAGCCCCTTCCCGATCGTTCATGCCAGGCCGTGACTTTTGAGCCCCGCTTCCACAAGGTCAAGGTCTCTCAAGATTTTTCGGAGAGTTTCATCATCGATTTTGTGGGATTGCCTCAACTGGAGAAGGGTATTCTTTTCTTCCCGGATTGCTGAAAGCCTCAGGCTTGCCTCTTCTTCCAGCGTTTTCCTGATGTTGTCCGTTCCTTCCCGCCGCTCTTCGAGTTCCTGGATCCGGAGACTGTATTCGGAGATGATCCGGTTGATCAGTTCCCGATGGTCGGGAGAATCGGTTTCGGAAATCCTCGATTCCAGATATGCCAGGGCTTTTTTATTGGCTTCCAGACGGGCCAGGTGTTCTTCGCTATCTTTTTGTCCATCGTCACTGACTCCAAGCCGCCTGGCCAGTGGGATCAGCGTGACCGTGACCGTCACCATGGTGATCAGGATGACGCTGCCGGCAAGAAATATGATCAGGTCCCTTCCGGGGAATGGTTTGCTGTTTACAGTCAGGGGGATCGACAACGCGGCCGCCAGCGTCAAAGCGCCGCGAACACCGATCCAGCCGGCCAGAAAAACGCCTTTCCAGGAAGGAATGGAGAGGTCTTTCGTGTGGATCCGGTTAAAAAACCAGGATATACGGGAAAAGGGGAACACCCAGATCATGCGGACAAAAATGATGAGCAGGGTCACGAGAATGCCGTATTCGATCAGCTGGTAAGCCGGATAGGAGGAGATCCCGGAAAAAACATGGCGGAGCTGTAGGCCCAGCATCAGGAAGACAAAACCTTCCAGGACAAATGTCAGCATGAACCAGACGTTGGTTGCATGAAGACGGAGGGGACCTGACAGGTCATGGAGGTCGGTGATGCCGGAGTATAAACCGGCGACGACAACGGAGAGAATGCCGGAAGCTCCAAAGGAATTGGCGGCCATGTAAGCGAAATAGGGGGTGACCAGTGAAAGGGATGTCTGGACAACCGGATCTTCAACACCACGATGGCTCAGAAGTTGACGAAACCAGTGGATATTGAAAGCGACGGCAAGCCCTGTCAGGATCCCGCCGATCGAAATCCAGGCCAGATCGCCCAAGGCATACGACCAGGTGAAGGTCCCCTGAAGAATAACCGCCATTGCCACCTTGAAAGAGACCAGTCCCGAAGCGTCGTTGATCAGACTTTCTCCGGCCAGTGTGCTGACCAGCCGTCTCGGGAGAGACAGGCGGCTGAGGATGGATGTCAGGGCCACCGTATCGGTTGGTGACAAAACGGCACCCAGGACGATGGCGGAAGCAAGCGGGAGTGCCGGGATCAGCCAGTGAACGAAAAAACCTACCGCTGCCACAGTGGCGAATACCAGCCCGAATCCGAGAAAAAGGACGCTGTAAAGATTCTTCCTGAGTTCCCTTTTCGGTATGATCCAGGCGTCGGCAAACAAAAGCGGCGGAATGAAAAGGGCAAAAAATGTCTGGGAATTCATGTGAAAATCCCGGAAAGGGGCGGAAAAACTCAGGAAGAAGCCGGCAAGGACAAGAAGGACCGGCTGGGGGATGTTCCAGCGTTTGCTGATGGCGGAAACGAGGACGACAAAAAACAGGATCCAGACGGTAATGGCGATGGGAGACATCAATGATGGGTTTCCTGTCGGGGAAGCATGCTCCCTTCTGTCGAAACGCTTTATTTTTCGGACGAACCGGGTCCGAGGTTCAGTCGAAGGATTTCATCGGAAAATTTGTATGGAATTCATATTCAATCATTTTTTCAAATTTTCAATTATCTTATCCGTTTGGCTCCCTCTTTTTCCAGTCCGGGATTTTTGACGAATGTTGTGTTTAGCCGCACTCTGAGGATGGAGGGATCCTGGAATCCGGGGTTGGGATCGGGAAAACGGAGAGGTTCTTGAATGGGTGAACCTAACGGAAGGACGAGCAAAAGGGCTTTTGCGACAAAGGGAAAGGGATGTCATCGATAGCGTACCCGGAGAAGGGAATCGAAGTCCTGAATGAATGTAGATAATTAGGCTCTGGGGGGAGAGAACCATTCGCCTGGTGGAGGTAAAACACTCGAACCTTAAAGATAGCCGATCGGGAAACGGGGGGAGCTGTGATTTAAAATTGGCTCCCCGGGAGGGATTCGAACCCCCGACACGGTGGTTAACAGCCACCTGCTCTGCCGACTGAGCT
>DAHWKF010000032.1 GCA_027343785.1 Leptospirillum sp.
ATCTCCGGGGGCAGGAACCCCGTCAGGAAATCCCGGAGAACCTCGATCCGGCCGAAAGATGTCTTGAAGAACCGGTCATGCAGGCCGGAAATCTCGTTCATGAAACCCCCTCTGAAAAGACAGTGAAGAACCGCGGACAGCCTCCGGCAGGGAAATAGCACCAAAAAAGGCGATATTCTATCGACGGGAGGGGATTCCCGCAAGCGGCTGAACCGTTCTTATCGAAAATGTCGGGATTCCGATCGGAAGCCGGTCTCCCGTCCCAGGCGGTACGGGACACAACATTCCGCTTTCACTGCCCCGTTTCCTTGAAGTGGGACTGAAGGACCCAAAAAATGATCAAGTGACAAGGGATCGACATTTCGAAGGCGGATCTGATAAAAACGGTCTGCCTCAAGGAGATGGACCTGCGAGGAATTCATGTCGGTTACGGAAGGGGGCCTTTTCGTGACGAGGACATCAATGGAGCGCTTTGTATCACCCCGTCTCCCAATCCCTTTCAGGTGGTCCGCCAGGCCACCCATATTTTGCCGTAGATCCCTGACGGAGCCTCTTTGTTGTCGAGGATCTGAAGGTCAAAAACATGACGAAGAGGCCGGAGCCGAAAAAGGACGGGTCCGGACGCTATGTTGAAAACGTGGCAAGAGCCAAGGCCGGTCCCTACCGGGCGATCCTGTCGTCTTGCTGGGGCCTGTTTGTCCTCATTTCTTTCGTGCAAGTCCCATAGAGCCGGGAAGCTCGCGATCAGGGTTTCGCCGAAATTTAAGTTTCGCGGGAATGCGTCCGCCGCGGGCACGTTCACCCGGACAACCGGCCCTCCCGGGCCAAATTTGTCTGTCAGCGCTGCGGACTTCAGGATTACGCCGATCGAAACGCGGCATCATCGCCAAAAGGGGAATCCGGCTTCTTCTGGAAGGGGATGTCCGGAAAAAACCGGTCCGGCGGTGCGGGATCGGGAAGAAACGACCAGGGCCGGAACGGTCCGAAGTCAAAGCCTCCGGAGAGGACGATAAGGCGTGAAGGTCCAACCGCCTGCGCGCATCCTCGGCGAAAGAGGAACGTTCGGTCGTGAGACCGGAACCCCCACCTACGGCGCAATGCGCTTAGGGTGGGGAGAGTTCATTCGATGGAATATTCGGGAGGAATCGGGTCTTGGCAGACTTTCCCAAACAGGAATTCTCGGGGGTGTTGTGCGATGGGCGATGGATAGGTCCTCACGGAATCGGTCGTTTTGCCTCGGAGGTTCTCTCCCGGCTTCCGGGCGCAGACATTCTCGAATCGGGGAAGACCCATTTCCTTACCCCGTTCGATTCCCTCTGGTCTTCCATTCAGATTGCGAAACGACGTCCCAGGGTCTACTTCACACCCGGGTTTAATCCTCCCGCCGTTTCGGTCTGTCCGTTTGTGATGACCATTCATGACCTGATTCATCTCAAGATTTCGGGAGAGGGAGGAGGATTCAAGCGGCTGTACTACGAAAAGTTCCTGAAACCCGCTCTCCTCAGGGCGTTTCGTGTGCTGACGGTGTCGGAGTTTTCCAGAAACGAACTTCTGGAGTGGTCCGGCCTCTCCCCGGATCGGGTGATCGTGACGGGAAACGGCGTCGGCCCGGAGTTCGCCCCGGAAGGCCCCCGCTGGGATCCCGGGTATCCTTACTTCCTTTACGTAGGAAATCACAAATCCCACAAAAATCTGGACATGCTTCTGACAGCCTTTTCCCAGGCCCGCTTGCCGACACCGTTCCGACTTGTCATGACAGGAACACCGGATCCCGTGATGATCGGAAGACTCGGACGGCTGAACCTTGGAAACAAGGTGGTGTTTCAGGGACTGATCGGGGAAAAGAACCTGCCCTCCGTCTATCGGGGTGCGAAAGCCCTCCTGTTTCCCTCCTTCTACGAAGGATTCGGACTGCCTGTCCTGGAAGCCATGTCGTGCGGCGTTCCGGTTATCGCTTCAAGAATTCCGGCGGTGGAGGAGGTGGCGGGAGATGCGGCATTTCTCGTTCACCCCGAACAGATTGAAGACTGGAAACGGGGAATGGAGAAAGTAGCGGAAGACAGGGAATTTCAGAAAACGTTGGGGACCAGGGGAAGGGAAAGAGCCGTCCTGTTTTCCTGGGAAAAGACCGCAGAAAAGGTGAGACAGGTTATCCGGTCAGCACTGAACCCATCGGTTCAGAATCGCCAAAAGGCCATGGAACCCGGTTTATGGACTCCCCAATGAACAACGTGCTTTTCCCTTTTCGTTTGTCCTGTGAAATCGGTATGATGTGTGGGTATTTTCACGGGTCATCGAAAGGGAAGCGTCGGGCTTTGTGGCTGAAGAGAAGGATAACGGACTCGGAATGAAAGTGGCGGTTGTTCATGAGTGGCTTGTGACCTGGGCAGGCTCCGAACGGGTTCTGGCCGAAATCATGAAGTTGTTCCCCGCGGCGGATCTCTTCGTTCTCTTCGACCGGCTTCCTGCAAACCAGAGGAACCATCTTCCCGGGGATCCGGTTGGCCAGTCGTTTTTGCAACACGTCCCGTTTGTGGAAAAGATTTACCGGAACCTTCTTCCCCTGATGCCCTCGGCCATTGAATCCCTGGATCTCAAATCGTATGATCTCGTCCTCTCCTCAAGCCACGCGGTGGCGAAAGGAGTTCTTCCTCATCCGGGACAACTGCATCTCTGTTATTGCCACACCCCACCCCGGTATCTGTGGGACATGACGGAGGCGTATTTTTCCCGGTCCTTGTCGGGGACGGTCAGGAAAGCGGCCGCCTCCCTCTTTTTGCCTTCGCTCAGACAATGGGACTATCTCGCCGGTCAACGGCCGGACGCCTTCATGGCGAACTCCGGTTTTGTGGCCAGGCGGATCTCCCGGATCTACCGGAGGCGGTCGACGGTAATCCACCCCCCGGTCGACGTTTCCCGGTTCGTCACGAAGGAAACACCCGGCGGGGAGTATTTCGTGACGCTGGGACGACTGGTTCCGTACAAGAACATCGACAGGATCGTTTCCGCATTCCTGGGCTCTCCCCACAAGCTGTGCGTGGTGGGGGACGGACCGGGGAAAGCAAGGATCCAATCCTTGACCAAGGGGCAGGGAAATATCGAATGGATGCCCTGGGTGTCCGATTCCGAGTGGGGGTCCCTTCTTCAAAAAGCCCGGGCTTTCGTCTTCATGGCCGAAGAGGATTTCGGGATCGCCCCCATCGAAGCCCAGGCGGCCGGTGTTCCTGTCGTCGCCTGGGGGCGGGGAGGTGTTCTGGAGACGGTCCGGGCTGTGGATCCTGGAAAAATCGATGATCCGGAGGGGGTCGACTGGGAAGAGACAAGCGGCCTCTTTTATGACGAACCGTCTCCCGAATCCCTTCGGCGGGCCATCGCAGCCTTTGTGCGATGGGAAGATCGCTTTGTTCCTGCGGCGTCGCGGCGGAATGCCGAACGGTTTTCGGATCAGGTCTTTCGGGATCTCTATGGCCGATTTGTCCGCGACCGATGGAAACGGCATCAGGGGGAAGGACTTTCCCGGGGGGAAGATCAATCGGGATGGGAGAATGCGGAGGAATTGCCTTTTTGACTCCCGGGTCTGGCCTGAAATCGGCATTGAGCCGCATCCTGTATCCCGTTCTCATGATCGTGGGGGATTGTGCCGCCTTTTACGCCTCTCTTCTGGGCGCTTACTTCCTGCGTATTGGTGTTTTCGCCCATTGGTTCCCGCTTCCGTTTGCCCAGACGCTGGAAGATCTGGTGTCCCGGTTCTGGATTCCGATGGTGGTGATCGGCGTGTTTGCCTATGAGGGGCTATACGGCCGGCGGGAACCGTTCTGGGAAGAGACCCAGAACATGATCAAAGCGATTGGCCTGGCTTATCTGATGATTTTTTCCATTGTGAGCCTGGGCAAGCTGTCCTTTGAGATTTCCCGGTCGATCGTGGTCGGAAGCGGTCTCCTTTCTCTCGTTCTGGTCCCCTTCTTCAGGTTCTGGTGGAAGCCGTTCCTGCACGGGATGGGACTGGGATTAAAGAAAGCGGTTCTGATCGGCGACAATTCCTGGGGCCGTCTGGCCCACCTGGGCCTTTTCCGCGATCATTACATGGGCATCCGGATCCTGGGATACATTGACATTCGGGATCTCATGGAGAGACGCCGCTCAGAGGATGCGGAGACGCTGGAGGGGCAGGATCCGGAAGCCCTGTCGGGACTTAAGCCTCCGGAGATCCCGTGTCTGGGATCGCTGGAAGACCTTCAGCAGATCACGGCGGAGAAAGGGGTCCGGGGGGCGGTCATTGCGGTCCCCCACCTGAGAAGGGAGGAAATCGCTCAACTGATCGATCGGGTGCAGCGCCATGTCCTGTCGGTCTATGTCGTTCCGAACGTGGCCCAGGTCAACCTGGTGAACAGCGAGCTCCTCTATCTCTTTTATGAGGAGATTTTTCTCCTGGGGATCCACAACAACCTGAAGTCCCGACTCAATCGTTGGCTCAAGAACCTCTCGGACTATGTCCTGGCGATCTTCCTTTGTATCCCGCTGTTTCCCCTTATGATGGGAATTGCTATTCTGGTGGCGGCGACTTCTCCCGGTCCCGTTATCTTTTCGCAATGCCGGATTGGACGAAACAAGAAGCCTTTCCGGATCTACAAGTTCCGGACAATGTTTCTGGGGGCGGAGGAACACCTCGCAGAACTGCTGGGATCGGATCCGAAACTCCGAAAAGAATACGAGGACAGCCAGAAAATCTCCGAAGATCCCCGGATCACACCGGTCGGAAGATTCTTGCGCAAAACAAGTCTCGACGAGCTTCCCCAGATTGTAAACGTGCTGAAAGGGGAGATGAGTCTGGTGGGGCCCCGGCCGGTGACGCGTGAAGAGCTTCATTTCC
The DNA here is from genome assembly GCA_027343785.1 of Leptospirillum sp. GTDB lineage: Bacteria > Nitrospirota > Leptospirillia > Leptospirillales > Leptospirillaceae > Leptospirillum_A. The sequence goes on from DAHWKF010000032.1 coordinate 4,871, forward strand.
GTTATCGGGAGGCGGGAGAGGACTACGCACTGGTGAAACCCGGGATCACGGGTCTCTGGCAGGTGTCGGGACGAAGCGAAAGAGGTTATGTCATTCGGATTCGCCTCGATCTCTGGTATATCCGGAACTGGTCGTTGTGGCTGGATCTGGTGATTCTGATCCGGACAATCGGTGTGGTATGGGCAGGAAAAGGGTCCTGGTGAATTTTTCAAGGAAGGGATAGTCGTCTTTGCGATCGGTTCGGGTTTTAAAAGCGGTGGAGGATATCCGGAACAGTTTTTTGTCTTACCCCCTCTGGTTGTCCTTGGGATGGCAGGATGTCAAGCAGAGATATAGAAGATCCGCGTTGGGTCCCTTCTGGATCACCCTGAGTCTTGGGGTAACGGTGGTCATGATGGGGGTTCTCTATGCGAAACTGTTCAAGCAGGATATCCGGTTCTATCTCCCTTACCTGGCCACCGGAATGGTGATCTGGTCTTTGATTTCGACGATGATCAACGAAAGCGCCACGGTCTTTATCCAGGCGGAGGGGATCATCAAACAGATCCCCATGCCATTCGGGATCCATGTTCTTCGGATGATCTGGAGAAACGTCATCATTTTCTTTCACAATATGCTCGTGGTGCTGGCGGTCATGGTGTTTTTCAGGGTCAACCCGGGATGGAACATTTTCCTCTTTCCTTTCGCCGTCTTTTTGATTGTGCTGAACGGGTATGGGGTGGGGATCTTGCTTGGGATCCTGGGGACGCGGTTTCGCGATATTGTCCAGATTGTGGCGAGTATCGTCCAGATCCTGTTTTTTGTGACCCCGGTCATGTGGACCGCGTCCAGCATCAAGAACAAGATCTGGATCATCCAGTCCAACCCTCTTTTTCATGTCTTCAACATCGCCCGGAACGGGCTTTTGGGGGGAGCGATTCCCTGGCATTCCTGGGGGGTTGTTCTGCTGATGACGGTACTGGGATGGGGACTGGCGTTCAGGATGCTCGTCCGGTATCGTGCACGTATTGCCTATTGGCTTTAGGGGAGAGTTGATTGAGCACTTATATCAAGGCCGAAAATGTCTGTGTCGACTTCCCCATTTTCAATGCTCCCCATCGATCCTTCAAGAAGAATCTCCTGAGGGTGGCGACAGGAGGCCGGATCTCTTCGGAAGCCGGAAAAGGCGTTTCCATCAGAGCACTCGACGCGATTGACTTTGAGGTTCGGGAGGGGGAGCGCCTGGGGTTGACAGGACATAACGGGTCGGGGAAGTCCACGCTGTTACGTGTTCTGGCAGGCGTCTATGAACCGACAACGGGAACGATTGTTGTGCGGGGACGGATCGCTTCTCTACTTGATATTTCGATCGGGATGGACTTTGAAGCTTCCGGTCTTGAGAACATCTATCTTCGGGGGCTTTTGATGGGTTTGCCGAGGCAGGTGATCCGGTCAAAGATCGATGAGATCACGGTATTTTCTGAACTGGGAGATTATATCGAGATGCCCGTTCGGACATACTCTTCCGGGATGGTCATGCGTCTTGCCTTTTCGATCGCGACCAGTATCGAAGCGGATATCCTGTTGATGGATGAGTGGTTGTCTGTGGGCGATGCAGATTTTGTGAAGAAGGCGGAAGACAAGCTCAAATCCCTGATCTCAAGAACTCCGATTTTGGTGATGGCTTCCCACTCTCCGGAAATACTGAAGGAGGTATGCACAAAAGTGATGAGATTGGAGGGGGGAAGGGTGTCTTGAGATTGCTTTTTGAAAGGGCAGGGTATTTTCTGTGAATGAAGGAGGGAGCATCATAGTGGAGGGGGAGCTTTTAAACAAACAATCAGGGGGTTTCGAACAATATGGTCTCTCTTCGAAAGAGCTACCCCACCGAACTGAAGGTCAAGGTTGCCCTCGAAATCCTGAAGTAAGAGAAATCGGTGATTCAACAGACATCTTAACACAAGATCTATTGTTCTATTTTCTGTTCGCCGTTCCTGATGTATTTCTCGGTCCTGTTAAGGGTTCATTGAGATACTCCCCAAAAACTGGACCAGTGAATAAGGTAGTAAAATGAGTGGTACCCCAAAGCTTCAAAGGAGAAAAAATGGGAACCACTCGCACGAAATTCAGTCCCGACTTCAAAGCCAAGGTGGCGCTGGCAGCGATTCGGGGCGAACTGACGATCAACGAGATTGCCTCCCAGTTCGGCGTTCATAGCAACCAGGTTCTCCGCTGGAAGAAGCAAGCCCAGGCGGAGCTGGCCGACGTGTTCTCGGACAAACGGGAAAAGCGACAATCCTCCGAGGCTGCCCTGAAGGAAGAACTCTACCGTCAGATCGGACAGCTGAAAGTCGAACTGGACTGGGTGAAAAAAAAACTCGGCGTTGCCCCTTGACCAGAAACGGTATCTGATCGAACCGGATCACGAGGTGATCAGCGTGCGCCGTCAATGCGTCCTTCTGGGGCTGAACCGGTCCAGCGTGTATTTCCAGCCCTGTCCGGTCAATCCCGTGACGCTGGAACTGATGCGCCGGATAGACGAGCAGTATACCCGGACCCCCTTTTACGGAGTGCTCCGGATGACGGCATGGCTTCAGAGAGAGGGGCATTCCGTCAATCCAAAGAGGATTCGGCGACTGATGCGTCTGATGGGTCTGGAAGCGGTGTACCCCAAGCCACGGTTGTCCAATCCGCATCCGGGCCACCGGATCTATCCGTATCTGCTTCGGGGAGTGTCTGTGACGGGGCCGGACCAGATCTGGTGCAGCGATATTACGTATATCCGGCTCCGGAAGGGATTCCTGTATCTGGTGGTGGTCATGGACTGGTACAGTCGGTATGTCTTGTCGTGGTCCCTGTCTCCGGTGCTGGAAGTGGAGTTTTGTCTGGATGCTCTGGAGCGGGCGTTCCATGTGGGCAGACTCATTCCGGGGATCTTCAATACCGATCAGGGTTCCCAGTTCACCAGCACACGGTGGATTGAGGCTCTGAGAGACCGGGGCGTCAAGATTAGCATGGATGGCCGGGGACGGGCCCTGGACAATGTCTTTGTCGAACGGCTTTGGCGTTCGCTCAAATACGAAGCGATTTACCTGAATGAATATGAATCGGTTCAAGAAGCCAGATCCGGGATTCATCAATACCTCAGGTTCTACAATGAGCAACGGCTCCACCAGTCCTTGAATTACAAGACCCCCAGGGAAGTTTACCTGGAGCATTCCTCCCGAACTTTTCAGGAGGAAACAGTCACACAGGGGATCCACTCACTACCTTAAACAACGAACTTTTTGGTCCACTTGACGGGGAGTACCTCACATTTTGGGTATCTGAATTTTGTGATTGATAACAATACAAAAATCCTAAGACATTCAGAATTCGCTGATCGAGGAATGCCAATCGGTTTCTTCGTCCGGGGCGGGTTCAT
>DAHWKF010000028.1 GCA_027343785.1 Leptospirillum sp.
CCGAGAAGGTCCATCATCTCACGGAGGCTGTCGGCACTTTGGGAGGAGAGCGACCCTCCGTGCTCGTGCGGGACGACCATCAGGTGACCGCTCGTATAAGGGAACGCATTCAGAACGATATAGCAGAGGTCCGACCGATAAAGGACAAGACGATCCCTGCGCACGCCAGCCCGCGAAAGCTCACAGAGGACGCATCCTCCGTCTCCGGTCGTCCGGGATTCGCCCTTGATATATTTCATCCGCCAGGGTGCGCTCAAAGATTCCACCGGTTCCCCCTCCCCCTTCCGGATTTTTCACTCAGTCGTCCAGTCGACGTTCCCGGCATTCCGAGCCCCATTGTCCGATCCACCCCCGGTCATCTCCCTTTTCCAGGGTCGCCGTCAGAATCCGAAGATCATCGCTTTCCCAATCCATCCGGAGACGAAGAACCACCGAAAAAAGATTGCGGACGGGCTCCGGAAGCTTGTCCCCCCATTCGACGAAAGACCAGGATGTGTCCCGATCCTGCAAAAGGGTCTCGACAAACTCCGGATCCTCTCTTCTCCCGGAAAGACGATCCATGTCGCCGTGAAAAACTCTCCAGTTGCTCCCCTCATAGACCTGGAGGGTCACAAACGTTGGGCTGTTTACCCGACCGGCATGGCCCAGTCCACGCAAGAACCCGCGCACGAACTCCGTTTTCCCGATCCCGGTGGGACCTTCCAGGAGCACGAGAGCACCGCGCGGCAGAAATCGGCAGAGAGGGAAGCCGCATTCCGCCGTCGAGAAATCGGGCGGACAGGGAATCCGCTCAGGCAATTTCGTCCTGGGCAAGGGCCCGCAAAAGATCCGTCCGGCCTATTACGCCGACAAGGGCTCCCCCTTCCAGTACTGGAAGCAGATCGGCATGAGTCCGTTCGAAAATCTGCGCCATTTCCTCGACCGTGGCCGCAGGAGAAACGGTTGGAGGATTCTTTTGATAGACATCTTTCACCTGCGTGGCGGCAATTCTTTCGATTTCCTTCTTCAGACCGCTGGGAGGCTCGATAAAGAACCACGCGTCCAGAAGGGAGACCGTCGTTGGAATATGCAGAGGTTTTTCATGGTGTATGAGGTCGTGCTCTCCCGCGACACCCAGAAAACGACCACCAGCATCCACGACGGGTACCCCGTTCAACCGGTTTTTAACCAGAATGTCGGCAAGTTCCCGTATGGAGATTTCGGGGGTGACGGACACCAGCGTACGCGTCATCAGATCTTTTGCAGTCATTATGCGGCTTCTCCCGGAAGGATGATATGAAAGATGCATGTCTTTTTATTCATCCTATCCCATTTTTGGGCATCTTTCCAGAGAACTCCTCCTTCCGCAGGAAAAATCTCCTAGACGCGACGATACAGGTAAACCACAAGGATCGCACCCGAAATCGGAATAAGGAGACAGAAGGACAATGCTGTATTGAGGGAAAATCTTTCCGAAACCCACCCTATCAGTGACGGCGACGGCAAATCGCCGAACACGTGGGTAAAAAGAAGGCAAAAACCCATAAGTGGCGCCGACAGGACAGGAGGATTCCTTTTCAGAATCAGGCAGTTCACCGGCACCATTCCCAAGAAGAGTCCAAAAGTCGCAAGCCACAATTCCGGCAAGAGTCCAGCGTGTGAACGGGTGACAAGGACGAGGAGAACGCCGGCTCCCGCGGCAACCAGCCCTCCAAGCGTCGTCCGATACCCCCAGGCATTCGGGTGAGTTCGGCATTCCTGATCCAGCAGTCTTCCACCCAACAGGATACCCGTCACCCCGCCAGCAAGGAGAGCCCCGCCTGAAACCAGATTGGCTTCGGAAAGGTCCATTAACTTCTCACGCGTCAAGTAGATGGAAAGCCAGGCGGCCATTCCTCCCAAAACGAACGTGACAGCCGCCTGAACGAAGAAGGACAGGAGAACGGGCCTCTGGCACAATCCTTTCCAGAGAGAGTACCGGAAAGGTTCCGACAATCCCGAAATCGCTGTCTTCTGAAAAGACCTGTAAAGGAGATAGGACAGGAGAAAGCCCGGGACAACGGGCAACAAAAGGGCCCGCTGAAAATTGTCCAGATGGGAAACGAACCCGCCCAAAGCAAATCCCAGCGCGGACCCGACAGGAATCGCCGCATAGAAGATTCCCAGTCCCATCCCTTCCCCCCGGACTCTGGAGAACGGACTCTCCATCAACAATACCGGACCGATCGTGGTGAGAACCGCTTCTCCGGCACCGGTGAGCATTCGTCCAAAAAAGAGCCATCCCAGGTCAGGTGCGAAGCCCGTGATAGCCATTCCCACGGAAAATGTGACGATTCCTCCGGCAAGGATCTGTCCTGCTGATGCCATCCGGAGAAACACCCCGGAAAAAGGCGCGACCAGGACATAAACGAGAGTAAAAGAGGATGCCAAAAAACCGAGCATCAAGTCCGACATGACAAAATGGACCCGAAAAAGAGGGAAGAGGGAAAGAAACAACTGCCGGTCCAGATAATTGATCAGATTGGAGATCAGCAGGAGAAGGGCAAGCCCCTGTCGGCCGGACTCAGGAGGGAGGGAAAGATGTTTCGACAACGCCGGACTCTTCTTTCATGGAGTGAAAAAGGGACCGGTTGCGAATCAGGTAAACAACGATGATCACATTTAAAAGGAACGCCCCCAGGCGAATCCAGGAAAAGTGCTCATGAATCGCGTAAACCTCGAAAGGAATCAATGCCGAAATTTCCAGGATGGTCATGTATTCCGCCCATCGAAAACGCCTGTGGAGCCCCCAGGCTACGAGATAATTGATGAAACCGTAAAGGATCCCCCCCACCGAAATCATCTTGAGCATGTTCGGGGAAATCAGGCCCGCTTCCCGGAGAAGTTTTCCTGTCCAGGCATTGTCCACATCCAGGTTGAAATTTTGGGAAAGATGAACAAGAATGGCGGACAAATTGACGTGGATAAGACTCAGACCTCCAATGCCCAATACAATGGCGAGGGTCCCCTTCGCAATCCGCTCAAGGATGATGTATTTTAAGAAAAGGGGGGATTTGTGTTTAAAAATCATTCGAGCATGATATCAGAGGGACAATCCGGTGTCGAACAGGCCTGATCGCGCGAAAAACCATTGGAAGTCCCGCATGATGGTCTGCATTGCCTTTCTGCCTGTTTTTTCGGGACTGGCAATGATCTCTCCGCCGCTTGCCGCAGCCGAGTCGGCCGGAGTGCACGTTCATCTTCCCGACAATGTCCAGCCTGGCGAAGAGTGGTCTCTCCGGGTATCTTTCGACCAGGCGCCTCCGGAAAAGAAATTTTACAGGCTTTTCGTCAAAATTGACGGCTCCGCCGTCGCGTTTGCGGATCTCTCACGAGGACGAATGACCTCCATTAATATCCCAGCAGTGGCTTCAGGAACCCATCGCCTTTCCCTCTTCTGGAAAAATGCCCCGGGAGGAAAGCCGGTCGTCGTTCGCCGCACATTCAAGGTTCCGAGCCATTGACTAAAGTCGTGGGCGAATTCCGGGAGCCCTTCTTCGAGATTCAGTCTGATATGAGAGTGTTCACAAGAAGGAGAATCAGCATGCTACCATTTGCCGGCAAGCGAACTGTGTCGTGGATGCCCGGGAGGATTCGGGGCATCATGGGCCTTGTTTCTTGCCTTACTCTCCTTTTGATGGCTTCCTGTTCGACAGGACCCCAACCGCCTGTTTTTATCGATATGCCACCGGCATTGACCTTTCAGTCGACCCCCGGCAAGTCCGGTGAACCCGTACCCGTTGCCATTCTGCCAGTACTCCTCCGGGGGGATAGCCACAACATCGGCATCCTGTTCCATGCAACCGGCGGATCGTCCGCCCTTCTTGCCACCCATTCCGTGAAAAAAACTGTCCTGAAATCCTTAAAGGCTATCCTGATAGCAAACGGGTACAAACCATATGAAGCCTCTTCGGATCAACACGCACTTCTGGTCCAGATGGAGATCGTCTCGTTCCGGGACCGAGTCCGGGCAAATCTCCTTCATGTCCGACAAAAAGCTGTCCTGAAATGCCGATACATACTCATCCGCCAGTCGGGTGAAAAGAGTACTCGCGTCGTCAAGACGAGCAAAAGAGAGGAATCGCCAACCCCTGACGCCGTCTTCGACCACAAATCTCCGGGGAAGCTTATGGAAAAGCTCCTGAGGTCATCCCTCGAAAAAGATCTGATCCCGGCCCTGAACGATCTCGTGAAACAGGAGTCCTGAGTTGAACAATCAGTTCAAGCCTATGAACAATATTGTTGCCATACTTGTGACAGTGGCTTTTGCGATCGCTTTCTTTATTCTGTTCATGCTGATCCCCGAACCGCACAACAAACCGTCTTCCCCTTCGGGACAACCGACAAAAAGCGCGCTGGCATACCCGTCT
>DAHWKF010000035.1 GCA_027343785.1 Leptospirillum sp.
CTGGATTTTCGGCCCATCCCGGAGGGGGCTGTGTTAGATCCTGTAATGGGGTTCGGGGGGCACCCCCGAGGGCTCTTCACTCATTTTGTCAGGGAGCAACTATCGATGAGGCTGATTTTTCTCTTGTAGGAAAAAGGGAAACCCCTTTTTTTATCCTATCAGACGTATGGTTCTATGCGGAATTCGATCACCCGGTCCGGTTCTTGCGTATTCTCGCGAAGATTGCCACTGATTCCTGTCATGATTGCCACCCCAGTCCTGCCATGATTGCCACCTTGCCTTGATCCAAAAAAGACTCGGATTCCTGCCAAGGTTGCCACCCTGTCTGCCCCCTGACCCACCCCCTCGTCGGGAATCAGATCAGATCGTTGTCACAGGCGCAGAGGCCGACTTCTGTTTTCGCATGGAGTCTCCCTTCATTTCAATCGTGTAGGCCCCATGAACCAGTCGATCCAGAATGGCATCGGCCAATGTGGGCTCTCCAATGTGTTCGTGCCATCCTCCCACGGGAAGCTGGGAGGTAACAATGGTGGAACGGGACTGGTGGCGATCGTCGAGTATTTCAAGAAGATCCTGTCCTTGTTCCGAGGTGAAGGAGGACAGACAAAGATCCTCGAGGATGAGAACGTCTTGCGTTGCCAATGTCTTGAAAAAGGCCAACAGTCGTCCTGTGCTCCTGGCCAGAGCCAGAGAGTGGAAGAGACGGGGCACCCGTATCAGAAGCACCCGATATCCCAGTCGGCAGGCCTTGTTTCCCAGCGATTCGCTCAGATAGCTCTTGCCAATTCCGGTGGGACCGGTAATCAGGACGTTCTGATGGTTTTCGATCCACTGCCCCATGGACAAGCTCTGGATCAGCGGGCGGTTGAGACCGCGGTGGGTCCGGAAGTCGAGGTTTTCCAAGGTGGCATTTTGCCGAAGCTTGGCCGCTTTGAGACGGGTGGCGGTGCGTTTGTTTTCCCGGACCAGGATCTCCTGGTCGACCAGCAGTCCCAGCCGGTCTTCAAAAGACAGATCCCGGACCAGTTCGGGTGTCCGGCCCTGATCCTCCAGGGCATCAAGCATTCCGGTCAGTTTGAGGAGGGTCATTTTCTCTTTCATCGGATGGATCAGCATGCGTCTTTCTCCTTGTGTGAGTGAAGGGTGTTCCCTTCTTGTGATCTGAACAAGAACATGTTCGAACGGAACAGGACCGCCTACGTTCCCGTTCCGTCACAAACGCTTCCGGTGCTGCTTTCGGACTCTTTTCCGCGGCCTCCGTCGTAGTACTCCTTTCCCCGGACATTCTCGTGAGCGGGCAACGAGGGAACCGGATCCGAAGACACGGGAAGCTTCCGGTCTGCCCCTGTTTTCAAAATGCCCTGAACATCCCGGTAAGACCCGCTTTGCATCTGAACGGCCAGCTCGCAGGCGGCATTCAGACGCTCAGGAGGGTAGTCCTTGAGAAGTCCCAATATTCCCTGACAGGTCCGGTAGGCCTGTGGCGGATAGTGGCGGCGGAGAAACAGGGCCTGGAAGAAGAGCACGGCCCCCGCTCCGACCTGTTCCGCCCGATGGAGCAAGCTTTTCTGGGACTGCTCCAGATAGCCCCGATGGTTCGGAGGCATGTGTTCCCGGCAAGTGCTGAAACGATGCCGGGGATCGCTGTTTCTCAGATGGCTCGCAACCCTTTCTTCCCGATAGAAGATCTCGACCGTTCGTTTGGTGAGACGAACGTCGACCTCCTCCCCCACCAGCCGGCAGGGAACGCTATAGAGGAAATGGTCATGGGCGATGTGGTAGTCCTGATGAACCCGACAGGAGATCCACGCCTCCGTCTCGAACGGCTCCGACGGCAAGGGAGACAAGGCCGGCCGGTCCTCTGACTCAAACACCTGATGCCGGCTGCCCGGTCGCACCTGAAAGGGCTCCCGGTTGAAGGCGTCGCACCGGATCCGGAGCGCGCGATTGAGTTCGTCGATGGAAGTGAACATGATGTGTCGCAAGGGGGCCAGAAGGGCTCTCTGCGTGATTAAAACTCCATTTTCTACCGTTCCCTTGTCCCGGGGAGAAAGAGGTCGGGCAGGGGCAATGATAAACCCGTAATGCGCGCCCATCTCCCGAAAAGTCCGGTTCAGTCGGGGATCAATGCGGTGGGAGGTGATCACTGCCGTCTTGGTGCAATCGGGAATCACTGCCAGCGGAACACCTCCCAGGTATTCAAAGGTCTGCCGGTTCGCCTCGATCCAGGAGGGCGTTTTCATGTCGATGGTGCAATAGGCAAAGGTATAGGACGACAATCCCATCACGGCCACGAAGATCGACGCATAAAAAGGCTTCCCCGCGACCGGGGTGATCAGAACCTTGGGGCCGGAGTAATCGATGTAGAGTTCTTCTCCCGGGGCATGGGGAAGATGGATCCGAAGATCATCCCGTTTCCTGAACTCTTTGTAATGGGCGCAGTACCGGCTGTAGCTGAGCCCATCCGGATGTTCCATCCGGTACTCCTGCCAGAGGAGTCGGCGAGTCACGCCGTTCTTTTTTCCGGATCGGAGCTCCTTTTCGACCTGGTTCCAGTCCGGAAGGGGCATTCCCAATATCGACACGGTCTTCTCCGGGTAGAGCGCCTTCCGGAGGCGTTCCACCCCTCCGTCTGCATCTTTTACAATCGGCCATTCGTCGATGCCTGCCTCCCGGGCTTGATCCTGGTACTTCTTGACGGTCAGAGGGGCAATCCCGAGCCGGATGGCAATCTTCCTGTTTGAGAGCTGTTCCTGGTAGGTCAATTTCAATACGTCCATCACGATATTCATGGGAATCCTTTCCTGAACCATTCCGAATCCTCCTTCTTGTGAGTCAAAACACACGGGAAGGAATCAGAATATCCGGTCAAGTGAATGAGAGGACGAGGGGGTGGGGCAAGGGGCGGGCAAGGTGTCGGGTAGCGAGAGGCCGTTGCCGGCTCCCCGCCCCCTAAGAACTGATCGTGCGAGTTTCCCCGCGATCAGCTCAAGCCATTAAAAGCCCCGGGTCTCCCCGAAGCCGGTATTCTCACGTCACTTTGCTGTATGAGAACCAAAGAACCGGTCCCACTCTCTCTTGAGTTTCGAGAAGGTTTTTCGCACATTGAGGTAATCCGTCCATTTGGGATCGAACGGGTGCGCCTGACCTTTGATCTTGACATGTCTCCGAATGGGCGTCTTGGAGGCTTCTACAAGCTCCAGTTTGCCTTTGGGAACTGCGAAAACCCAGTTTCTGAGTCCTCGTCGCTGAAAGTATTGATTGTAGATCCAGCTCTGTCCCTTTCCGGGATGTCGTCTCTTGAGCCAGGTCCACAGCAGGGAATAGAGGGTCGCATCGACTTTTGTGAAGGTTGCTTTTGCCACGATGTGCCGATGATAATTGGCCCATCCCCGAATGACCGGATTCAGTTTTTCGATCAGCCATGTCTGGGTTTGTGACTGGGCTTCTTTAAGGATGTTCCGGGCCTTGTCCAGAAAGGACCTGACGTTCTTCGTGGCAGGCTTTGTGAGAACTTTCTGATCTCCGTATTTTCGGATGTGTTGGCCCAAAAAGTCGAACCCTTCCCGGATATGCACGACACGCGTCTTCTCTTGTGAGAGGGTCAGACCGCGTTCCCGGAGGAATGATTCCACAACGGGTTTGACTTCGTATTGAAGGAGCTCTTCCGAGCGCCCGGTGATGATGAAGTCGTCGGCG
>DAHWKF010000052.1 GCA_027343785.1 Leptospirillum sp.
CTTCCTTCCTCCTGCATACTGCGCACATCCTCAACAGCCGGCGGAATCCGTCTTCCTTCCCCTCCGGAAGCAAAAGGCGTTTAGGTGGCCCCATCCTTTCCGGAATACAAAGGAGCCTTCCCTCTATGATTGACCGTTACACTAGAAAGGAAATGAGCGCGCTGTTCGAACCGGAACACCGCCTGAAACTCTGGCTTGACGTCGAAAAAGCCGCCACAAGGGCCCTGATGGAAAAAGGCGCGATTGATCCCGCGGCCGCCCGGATATTCCTGGATTCGGCCCCGGTGATCAATACCCGCCGCATGGCTGAAATCGAAGAGGAAACACGGCACGATGTCATCGCTTTCCTGACAATGATCTCCGAACAGCTTCCTCCCCCCGCCAGGGCCATCCTTCACTTCGGAATGACAAGTCAGGATCTGGTCGATACCGCCCAGAGCCTTTTCCTGCTGGAAGCGATCGATCTTCTTTCCCGGGGTCTGGATCGCTTTTCAGGGATTCTTCGCACCCAGGCACTGAAACACCGGAACACGCTGACGGTGGGCCGTTCCCACGGTGTCCATGGCGAACCGATCGTATTCGGAGTGAAGTTTCTGGCGTGGTTTGCAGAATTCCGGCGTCATGAAGAACGTCTGCGGCATGTCCGGGAAACCATGCGGGTGGGAAAGATGTCCGGCGCCATGGGGACTGCCGTCCATATCGACCCGGCCACCGAGGAGGTGATCCTGTTTTCGTTGGGACTTAAACCCGAAGAGATGGCAACACAGGTTGTATCCCGCGATCGTCACGCCGAACTGGTTTCAACGCTGGCGCTGATCGGGGCGAGTTTCGAAAAAATTGCCGTGGAGATCCGCCACCTTCAGCGAACGGAGGTGCGTGAGGTCGAAGAACCGTTTTCTCCGGGCCAGAAAGGTTCCTCGGCTATGCCTCACAAGAGGAACCCCGTCGGAGCCGAAAACGTTTCAGGACTCTCCCGTCTGCTCCGCTCCTATGCCCAGGCGGCTTTTGAGAACGTTGCCCTCTGGCACGAAAGGGATATTAGCCATTCGTCGGTCGAACGGGTGATTCTTCCGGATGCTTTTATCTTGCTGGATTATATGATGGACCGGATGGGTGGCATTCTCGCGGATCTGGTCGTCTATCCTGACCAGATGAAAAAGAATCTCGACCTGACCGGGGGTCTCGTGTATTCCCAGTCCGTCCTGCTCGCGCTTGTCCGTACCGGAATTCCCCGTGAAACGGCTTACCGGATCGTACAGGACGCGGCGATGCAGACGTGGAAAGGGGAGGGACACCTGAAGGAAACACTGGGCCGGCACCCGGATCTCCCGCATTCCGTGGATTCACGTTTATGGGAATCGGCATTTTCGCCGGAGCCGTTCATGAAAAACATCGACGCCCTTTATCAGCGGGTGTTGGGAACAGACGGGTCGGCATAAGCGATGGCAAGATCAAAGTTTCCGACCCCGGTGCACTGAAAGGAGATTTTTTGGAAGAACGGAAAATTTACGAAGGAAAGGCCAAGATCCTGTTCGACAGGGGAGATCCCCGGACGCTGGTCCAGCACTTCAAGGACGACGCAACGGCATTCAACGCCCAGAAAAAAGGGAGCATTCCCCACAAGGGGGCGATCAACTGCCAGATTTCCGCCCACCTCTTCAAATACCTTTACGGGAAAAACATCCCGACACATTTTGTGGATCGACCGACTCCCGTGGACATGACCATCCGGAGGCTGACGATGATCCCTCTGGAAGTGGTCATGAGAAACCAGGTCGCCGGTTCATTGTCCAAAAGACTCGGACTTCCGGAAGGGACTTCCTTGCCTCGACCCGTTCTGGAGTGGTACTACAAACGGGATGACCTGGGGGATCCGCTCGTCAACAACGATCATATCGGCATTCTGGGCCTGGCCTCGACAGATACCCTGTCAACGGTCGAACAGATTTCGCGCAAAACCAACGATATCCTGCGGGGACTGATGGCATCAAAAGGCATCATCCTCGTCGACATGAAACTGGAGTTTGGCCTCGACGCCGAAGGCAAGGTCATCCTGGGAGATGAAATCAGCCCGGACACCTGCCGGTTCTGGGACGCAAAGACCGGGGAAAAGATGGACAAGGATCGCTTCCGGCGCGACCTGGGACAGATCGAAGAACATTATCTGGCATTATTCAGGAGGGTTGTCGAACATGATCCGGAATTCTGAAAGCCAGCCCCGTCTGGTGAAAATCACCATCCTCGTCCGGGTGCGCCCCGGGATACTCGATCCCCAGGGCCAGGCTGTCCAGCAGGTTTTGCACGATATGGGGGAAAATGACGTGCGGGAAGTCCGAATCGGAAAGATGATCGAAATCACCCTGCCGGAAAGCGATTCGATATTCGAACGGGTCCATTCCTGGTGCAAGGATTTCCTTTCCAATCCTCTGGTGGAATCCTTCGAGGTCCAGAACATCGAACCGTTGACGCATCCCTCCGTGAGCGTGTGATGGCCCGGAGAAAGCCGCCCCGCTTTTTCCTGTCGCGGATCTTTTTCTTCCTGGCGTCGGTGACTCTCTCCGCCTTTCTCCTCTTTTTTTTCCTGATGCTGTCCGCAGAAACCCAAGCCCTGCGAAAGGCCCGCTCCGCGGATATCGCCGCCATCAGCTCCCTGGGCTCCCTGATGACAGCCAGAAAACCCGAACGCGTTCCGGACCGCATGAAGACCCTTTCGAAGATGACGGGCACTCACATCGTCATCCTGGGCCCGGATGGAAAGCCGGCATGGAGGGATACCCTTCTGTTGAGAAGAATCCAGTCCTTTACACGCGTTCCGGACGATTGGCTCAAGGCACCGCACGGTCCTTTCGTGTTTTCCTGGCCTCCTCCGGGCGTTCCTCCGGATCTGGCGCAGGAGATTTCACGGATGGTCGCCCGCAAAGGGGATCACCATCTGCTGACCGACCGGCAGGGCATTCCGACGCCTCTTCAGCCCAAAGGCGGGATCGCGGTCTGGTCCCTTCCCATACCCAATGCTCCTTCCTGTGCGCAGTGTCATGGGTTCGACTCGGAAATTCTCGGAATGGCCGTCGCTTTTGTCCCGGTCCCCCCCTTTTTTTCCGACAACCCTCATCATTCCCTCTGGGGGTTTTGGCCATTGCCGGAACTGAACCAGAAAATCATTCTGGTGACAGCATCCGGGCTCACAGGTATTCTTTTCCTGGCGCTCATCCTGGTCGATGAATGGCAAATCCGGCGAACATGGACGAAAGCCGATCTCAAGGGTTCATCCTCCAAAGGGAAGACCGGAACTTCTTTGGAGCGGCCCGGGTCTCCCCGTCCCGCCCACACAGCCGAACAGGGGGAGTCCTTCTCCCTCGCACCGGAGGACGTCCCTGATCTCTTCCATCGTCTCTCCGTTCTTGACCGGGAACTGGAGACCGAACTCTCGCTCCTCCCCCATGCGGGGATCCAGCCGCCACCGGAAAAACCTCCCGGAGAAAACCTGAAAGACGCCATCGACCGGATGGCCTCATGGACGGATTCAGTGGAGTTGCTGCTGATGGATCTGGGCGCCCTTGCTTCCACACGGACGGATCCTCTGCTCAAGAAAGCCGTCGATGCCCTTTCCCGGCTGAAGGATCAGGCGCTGGAAATGAACCGGATCCTGGAGGGGGAGGTGACCGGAACCCCCCGGAGCGCGCCTTCCTATAACACGCTGAACGAAGAAGAAAAAAAATGGGTGGAAGATCTTCGCACCGGACTTCAGCGCATCCATGCAGAACTACGGGCAATAGGGGGAATGATCCATAAATCCTCCTTTTCACCCTCCGATCATCCCCAGGAAAAAAATTGAATCCGATAACAGGGTTGGGGGATGCTCCCGTGATCCTGCTCCATACCGGACTGGGAACACGCCACGACCGCCATCTCGAAACATTCCTCTCAACTGTTATGGAGGAGGGAAAACGGCATCTGCTTGCCGGAGAACCCGCCCTGTCGGTCTCCTGGACACTGGTCGGTCTTCTGGAAGAGTCCGGTTTCTATAACGCCGGACGAGGCGCCATTCCCCAGGAGGACGGTGTCGTCCGGAGGGACATCGGGACGATGGACGGAAAGACCATCCGTTATCTGGGCATTCCCGGAATCACGACCCTGTCCTGTCCCACCCGCATGCTGGGCAGCCTTTTCGGAAAAACCCGACACGCCCTGTTGTCCGGTGAGGCGGCGTCCCGCTGGCTCGTCGCAAACCGGCAGGCAGATTTGGTCGGTCCACCCGACTTCGGCGCGTCAGCCTTGCAGACTTGGTCGGACAACAACGACATGGACAACCATGGGACGGTGGGTGCCGTCGTGCGGGATCTTTCCGGCCATCTGGCCGCGACAACCTCCACGGGTGGGGCGGGGAGAATGCGGGCCGGTCGTATTGGGGACAGCGCGATCCCGGGCGCCGGGACCTATGCCGATGATCAGCTGGGGGCGGTTTCCATGACCGGACTGGGGGAGAGCATCCTGCGCTGTGTGGCCGGATACCGGCTGCTTCAGGCAGTCCATCAGGCGAAGAGCCGTCAGGAAGCCTCCCAATCCATCCGGAACATCCTGGACGATGTCGAACAACGCACAGAAGGTGAAATCGGAGGAATCCTGATTTCAGGAAAGCACGGACCCTTTATCTTTCACCACGCAGGGGTGCTTCTCGCTGCAGCATGGCAGGCGGGAGGCCGAGGGTTCCGGATCGCCGATATCTGGGACCCCGAAATGATCCCCTGCCCATCCGTCAGGATATGAAGACCATCACCCGGTAAAAACGCCTGCAACTTCTTCTGGGATCGATGTCAGGAGGAGGACAGGACGGCCTCGACATCCCTCGCGATCGTCCAGTCTTCCCGGGCTTCGACGATCCAGACAGATACAAAACCACGATCATCCGAAATGGACCTGTCGGGGGTTCCGGAATCCGGGAGATCATTTTTTCTCTCGTCCAGGCGGACGCCCAAGTAGCCCAGCCGGTCGCAGACGGCCTTGCGAAATGAGGCCGAACGCTCTCCGATTCCCCCGGTAAAGACCAGACATGAAAGCCCTTCCATGGCCGAAGCGAGCCATGCGACCTCCCCCGCGGCCCTCCGGGCAGCCAGGCGGAGAGCCAGCAGGGCCCGGGAATCCCCCTTATCGGCGGCGGACTCTACTTCACGGTAATCCGAAGAAACGCCAGACAGGCCAAGAAGTCCCGAGCGGTGGTTGAGATCCTCTTCCAGCCGGTCCGGATGCACACCCTGTCGAAGAAGAATCAGGAGGACGCCCGGATCCAGCATTCCCGGACGGGTTCCCATCACAAGACCGTCCAGGGGAGTCATCCCCATGGTGGTCTCGACCGATCGACCGTCCAGAATGGCGCAACCCGACGCACCGTTTCCGAGATGAAGCGCTACCGTTCGCAGACGTTTTTCCCGGGGGAGAAGCGAAGACATCCTCCAGGCGATATAATCATAGGAAAGGCCATGGAAGCCGAATTTTCTGACCCCTTTGTTGGCATACCAGTCTTCCGGAACGGCATACCGGTAGGCGTCGGGAGAAAGTGTGGCATGAAATGCCGTGTCGAAACTGGCAACAACAGGAATATGGGGGGCCATCCGGCGGATCGATTCGATCGTCCGGATGGCCGGCCCCATATGCAATGGCGCCAGGGGAGAAAGACGCGCCAAGGAGGAGAGAACCGTGTCCGTGACACGGACGGGAGCAGAGAAAAGGGTTCCGCCATGGACGATCCGGACACCGAATCCGGTGGCCTGATGACCCGCGCGGGAGTCGAGCCAATCCTTCAGTGCCCGGTCAAGCCGGGAGGGGTCTTCGTGAATTTCGATCGAATGGGGAGCCGGATCCCGGCCGTTCTGGTGGACGGACAGCTTCAGGGTGGAGGACCCCGGGTTGGCGATCAGGATCATTGTCTGGCATCTCCTTTGCCCCAGTCTGGCTGGAAGGCCATTTCGCATGTGGCAAGAGACCGGAGCGGGAGCCATTTGCCAAAATGCGGGAACGGAAAAGGGCTGTCCGGATGAGCCACCCTTCCTGGCCCGACCGGCTTTTCGCCCAATGGTATGATCGCCTGACCCGGTCGATGGAGCAAACGACATTCTCCCCCATCCGGGAGCGTCTAATGGAAAACGCGCGGGGGGACATCCTTGAAATCGGCGTGGGAACCGGAGCCAACCTGCCGTTCTACGATCAAAAGATCTCCGGATACCGTTTTTTTCTGGACAGCTCCCTTCCCATGCTCGGCAAAGCCCTTCAGAAGGGATGCGAAAAATCAGGAAGGCTGGTCCAGGGATCCGCGTCCAACCTTCCGTTCGCTAACCAGACATTCGACACAGTGGTCGTCACGCTGGTTTTATGTTCCGTGGGTGAGTGGGAAAGCGCGATCCGTGAAATCCGGCGGGGTCTCCGCCCCGACGGACATCTGCTCCTGATGGAGCATGTCAGGAGTCAAAACCCGCTGATCGCTTCCCTGCAGCGCGTTCTGACTCCTCTCTGGAAAATTCCCGCCCGGGGATGCCACCTGGACCGGCCCACCGACCGGATGCTGGAGAAATATTTCCGGTGGGTGTCCCGGGAAAGTTTTCTCCTGTCCCAAACCCCTTTCGTCTGGGGAATCCTCATTCCGAAATCCGGTGTGCCGGCGCCTTGAATCTCACCCGATGCGTTTATTGAAGAAATGGCCGGCCATCATCAGGGACCCGATACCGATGGCAGCCAGGGCCGCATATTCGGGAAGGAGGATGGACACGCCCGCACCCTCAAGAAAAACTTCCCGGAGAATAACCAGAAAATAGCGGAGAGGGTTGACCAGTGTCAAATACTGAATCGACAGGGGCATGTTGGCGATCGGCGTCGCGAATCCTGACAGGATGATGGACGGAACCAGGAAGAGAAACGCTCCGAGCAACCCCTGCTGCTGCGTCGAAACGAATGCGGATATCATGAGACCCACCCCAAGGCCGGAGAGGGTGAACAACAAGACGCCCAGATAGAGGGCGGCAAGACTGCCCCTAAACGGAACATGAAACAGGAAGACGGCCACGACAACGATTACGGAAGATTCGGCCAGGCCGATCACAAAACCCGGAATGATTTTTCCGAGAATAATCTCCACCGGAGAGAGGGGGGTGACCAGGAGCTGGTCAAACGTGCCGTCTTCCCGTTCCCGGGCCACCGACAATGCGGTCACGAGAAGGGTAACAACCAGCGTCAGAAGGCCGACAATGCCAGGCACGATAAACCATCGGCTCTTGAGGTTCGGGTTATACC
>DAHWKF010000036.1 GCA_027343785.1 Leptospirillum sp.
ATTTTGTCGCAATCCGGATCGGTCTCGAAACAGATCGCCCTTCTGAGCCGACAGGGGCCGCCACCACCAGGCGGCACAAGCCGAATTTGAGGTCGAGAGGTTCCAGCACCTGCCGACCCTGCTCCAGAATGAGGTCGAGTCCCACAACACCCATGTCCGCCCCCCCGTGTTCCACATAGGAAAGGGCGTCCGTTCCCCGCACCATCAGGACACGGAGTTCACCGTCGTCGGAATCGAAAGTCAGACGGCGGGATTTTGAAGACAGACCATGGAAACGGTATCCGGCAGATTCCAGAAGGTGGCAGGCATCATCAAACATCTTTCCCTTCGGCAGGGCGAGTTGCAGGGGGGGGGTTATGGCACATCCTCCCCCCGGACTCTTTTGATCCGGGCGCCCAGTTTCTCAAGTTTCCGTTCGATACGCTCGTACCCCCGGTCGATGTGGTAAACACGCTGGATCTCGGACTCTCCATTCGCGATCAGGGCAGCGAGAACCAGTCCGGCTGACGCTCTCAGGTCGGAGGCCATGACGGACGCCCCTTCGAGGGATGACATTCCGTGAACAAACGCCCGGGAACCATGCACATCAATATTGGCCCCCATCCGGTTCATTTCCATCACATGGGTGAACCGGTTTTCGAACACGGTCTCGACCACAGTCGATGAACCCTTCGCAATCGACATGAGAGGCAAGATCTGGGCCTGCATGTCGGTCGGGAAACCCGGATAAGGTTCGGTCCTCACAGATGCCCCGCAGGGTTTCCGTATCCGGGCGAGTGTCACCGAACCCGGTGTTTCCTCGAAATCCGCACCCATGGCCCTCAAGGTTCCAAGCAGGGAAGACAGGCAGGTGACATCGATGTTTTGAACGGTCAGCGGATCACCCAGGAGAGCTCCCGCCACCATAAACGTCCCTGCCTCGATCCGGTCGGCCATGACGCCGTAAGACGAGGGCAAAAGACTGTCGACCCCGGTGATTTTCAGAGACGAAGTTCCAATACCCTCTATCCGGGCCCCCCGGCCATTCAGGCAAACAGCCAGATCGCTGATCTCAGGTTCCTGAGCCGCATTGAAAATACGGGTCGTACCCTTGGCAAGCGTCGCGGCCATCAGGATATTCTCCGTCCCCGTCACAGTCGGGTAGGGGAGATGGATATCACACCCGACAAGCCCGTCCGTATTGGCATCGATATAGCCATGATCGATCGATATCCTTGCGCCCATACGACTGAAGGCGTTAAGGTGCATATCAACGGGACGGGCGCCAATCAGGCAACCGCCCGGAAGGGAAACCCTTGCCCTCCGCCGCCGTGCGAGAAGGGGGCCCAGACAAAGGATGGACGCACGCATTGTCCGGACAAGATCATAAGGAGCCTCATGGGCCGTGGTGTTTTCTTCGGACAAGAAGAATTTTCCGGGCCAGTTTCCGGTATCCGAAAAAGTCCAGGGACCTTCAGAAACCTCCCCCTTCTCTTCCTGAAAGAGAGGTTGCGCCCGGATCCCGAGCTGAGACAAAAGGGAAAAAGCCGTCCTGATATCCCGGAGGGACGGAACATTCCCCACCTCCATACCCCCACCCAGCAGGGATGAAAACAAGATGGGCAATGCCGCGTTCTTGGAGCCTGAAACGGAAACAACCCCTCTCAGGGAAGATCCTCCCACGATATGGAATCGATCCAATCTGTCTTACCCTTTCATCCAGAGAACCACTCGATCCAGCCCTGACACATCCTGGTGAACCCAGGGTCCCGACAAGCCGGGCAAACAAGCCTCCCGCGTTCTGAAAAACCACCCCTGGTCGCCCCCGATTTCCACTGCGGCAACGCCACCGGAATTCAGAAGGCCGGGCAATGACTCCAAAAACTTCCGATAAAACGTCAATCCGTCCGGTCCACCGTCCAGTGCCTCCCGAGGCTCATGAAAAACGATCTCCGGTGCCAGGCCCGGGATGACTTCAGACGGGATATAGGGAGGATTTGAAACGACAAGATCGAACCGGCGGGAGGGGCGGATCATTTCCGTCCAGTCTCCCCTGAGCAGATGCAACCGGTCACTCACCCCGTGCAGAAGAGCATTCTTTGCCGTCAGATCGAGCGGTGTCTCCATCAGATCCACAGACAGGCACCGGGCCTGAGGAAATTTCTTCAGGAAAGTGATTCCCAGAATACCGCTGCCGCAACCCAGATCCAGTATACAGGAAGGCGTCCGGCAATCCAGAACATCCAGAACGCTTTCCACAACAGACTCCGTTTCCGGCCGGGGAAGGAGTACACCCGGGGCGACCTCAAAACGGGCATCCATGAAGGGGACAGAACCGGTAATCAAATGAAATGGCTCCCTCCGGCTCCGGCGGTCAACCCATTCCCGGTACTTTTCCGAAAGGGTGACCGGCAAGACTTCCCTCTCCCTCGTCCAGGGAGCAAGGGGATCTGCCAGGAGTTCCGACAGCAAAAGACGGGCCTCCTTCTCCCCTCCTTCCGGAATCTCGCCCAAAACCTCTGACGCCCACCCCATCCATTGGGAAATCCGGCTGCCGGGCGCTGGCAATGACCTGACCGGAAGACTCATTCCAGTCG
The DNA here is from genome assembly GCA_027343785.1 of Leptospirillum sp. Lineage (GTDB taxonomy): Bacteria > Nitrospirota > Leptospirillia > Leptospirillales > Leptospirillaceae > Leptospirillum_A. The sequence continues at coordinate 2,577 of DAHWKF010000036.1, forward strand.
CTCGATTTCCATAGCCCTTTCCTGGGCCCGCAAGGCATCCACGAAGGGTTCGATGTTTCCTTCCATGACCTGATCCAGTTGATAGAGGGTCAACCCGATACGGTGGTCGGTCACGCGATTCTGTGGAAAATTGTAGGTCCGGATTCTTTCGGAACGGTCTCCGGTTCCGACCTGACTTTTCCTGTCCGAAGCGATCTTTTCGTTCTGGCGCGCCTGCTCCTTTTCAAGGAGCCGGGCCCGGAGGACCTTCATCGCCTTGGCCTTGTTCTTCAGCTGGGAACGTTCGTCCTGACAGGAAACAACGATATTTGTCGGCAAGTGGGTAATCCGGACAGCCGAATAGGTCGTGTTGACGCTTTGACCTCCGGCGCTGGACGCACAAAAGGTATCAATTCTCAGGTCTTTGGGATCTATCTGAATTTCGACTTCGGAAGCTTCCGGAATCATTGCCACCGTTACGGTGGATGTATGGATGCGGCCCCCTGCCTCTGTGACGGGAACCCTCTGGACGCGGTGGACCCCGCTTTCGAACTTCAGCTGGCTGAACGCCCCTTGCCCCTGGACATAGATGATTGTTTCCCGGGCGCCTCCGATTTCCGTGTCGTTCGATTCCATCACTTCAAATCGGAACCCCTTTCGTTCAATAAACCGAAGGTACATCCGGACGAGTTCACGGGCAAAAAGCGCCGCCTCTTCCCCCCCGGCTCCCGCACGAATCTCCAGAAAAAGATTTTTTGAATCGCGTTCGTCCCGGGGCAGGATGGAGTCCAGGAGCCTGGACTCCACCTCTTCCAGTTTCTGACTCAGCCTTTTCTCCTCTTGCGGGACGAGGTCCAGGAACTGGGGATCCTGCTTGAGCTCCACCAGGTCTTTCTGTTCGCTGACAAGGCGCAGATAGCTTTCATAGAGGGAAACAATATTCGAGAGTTCGGACTGGTCCCGGGCCAGTTTCATATATATGGCGGGACTGCGGGATACTTCAGGGTCCGCCATCTTCCCGGATATCTCTCGGTAGCGTTCCCGCATCGATTCAAGCCTGGGACGGACCTTTTCGATAATCCCCGCAGCTGACAAGAACTTCCCCTTACTTTTTGGCCTGTCCGTATTTTTTCATGAAACGATCCACCCGGCCTTCGGTATCAACAATCTTCTGTGTCCCGGTAAAGAAAGGGTGGCACTCGTTGCAGATATCAAGTTTCAGGTTTCCGACCGTCGTCCGGGTGACAAAAGTGTTACCACAGGCGCAAGTGACCGTCGCCACCTGATATTCTGGATGAATTCCGGCTTTCATGATTTCTCCTTATTTGACGGTTTCCCCGAAAAGAGCCCCATGCCCTCTCCGGCATCTTCCCTGAAAGGTGGTTCAACCTTTCATCATGCGTTCGAGAAATTCCTTGTTACCCTTTGTACCCTTCATATTGCTGAGCAGATATTCCATGTCGTCCTGGGGATTGTTCGAGTTGAGCGCCTTGCGCAGGATCCAGATCTTGTTGAGGTCATCCTTGTCCAGCAGAAGCTCTTCCTTGCGGGTTCCGGACAATGTGACATTGATCGCCGGAAATATCCTTCTGTCAGACAAATGCCGATCCAGATGGAGCTCCATATTGCCGGTACCCTTGAACTCTTCGAAAATGACGTCGTCCATCCGGCTTCCGGTGTCAATCAACGCTGTCGCGATAATGGTAAGGCTCCCACCTTCCTCGATGTTCCTTGCCGAACCAAAAAATCTCTTGGGCCTTTGCAAGGCGTTCGAATCCAGACCTCCCGACAGGACCTTCCCGGAGGGAGGGGCAACAGTATTGAAAGCGCGGGCAAGCCGCGTGATGCTGTCCAGAAGAATGACCACGTCTTTCTGGGACTCCGCCAGCCTCTTGGCTTTTTCCAGAACCATTTCTGCCACCTGAATATGTCTCTGCGGAGGCTCGTCAAACGTCGAGCTAACAACTTCGCCCTTGACCTGACGAACCATATCGGTCACTTCTTCCGGACGCTCGTCGATCAAAAGCACGATGAGGACGATATCCGGATAATTCTTGGAAATCGCTTTCGCCAACCCCTGAAGAAGCATTGTCTTGCCGGTTCTGGGAGGAGCCACAATCAGACCCCTCTGACCTTTTCCGATGGGGGTGACCAGATCCATGACCCGCATGGAAAGATCTTCCGGCGAGTGCTCTAGCCGAATCCGTTCCAGCGGGTAAAGGGGAGTGAGGTTGTCGAAAAGGATTTTTTCCCGACCGGAATCGGAATCTTCAAAATTGACCTTTTCAACCTTCAGCATGGCAAAATATCGTTCCCCCTCCTTGGGAGGACGAATCTGCCCCCAGACGGTATCGCCCGTCCTCAGATTGAACCGGCGAATCTGGGAAGGCGACACATAAATGTCATCCGGTCCGGGAAGGTAGTTATACAGGGGTGACCGGAGAAAACCGAACCCGTCCTGGAGAATTTCAAGAACGCCTTCCCCCGTAATGGGTCCATTTTTATCCGACTGAGCCTGCAGAAGGGCGAAGATCAGATCCTGTTTTCGAAGGTTGACTGCTCCTTCGATATGCAGCTCTTTCGCAACTTCGGTCAACTCCGCAATACTTTTTTCTTTCAATTCCGCAAGATTCATAAAAACCTCTCGTCCACCCGAATCCCCTGCAACAGGAAAGACGGCCAGACAGTTATCGTTCAGGAACCCCTCTGGTTCCCCTCTCCTACCTCAACAAAAGTTGAAGCGACAATGATGACTCATCGGATCTTTCGCCATCTTCCCATCAACCCTCGAGCACATTTCGTTCAACCACATGGGGATTTTCCCAAAACAGAATTGGGATTTTCGCCAATACACCCTATGCAAGCAATCCTCCGCCCCGTCCGGTTCCGGAAAATCACATCAATCAGACGAAAAACCGGGTACAACCGGATTCATTCACTTTCACCAGATGAGTTCTGTCAGAAAACAATAAGAATACCCCGGGACGTCCCTCATACGGATAAATATGACCTTCAAACGGTTCCACAGGGGTTCCATGGGGATTTTTTCAAGATCGAATCCAATAGGGGATGACCGATATGAAAGCCACAGCCAAGAGGCTCACAACGGAATCAGGATCGGTGAAGGCATGTTTTTTTCACATTTTCAGGCATGCTTACGGAGTATCAATATACTGAAGACAGGACTGTTGTCAAGAAACGGTAGGGGGCTGTTGCCAACCCCCCTACCCGCAAAATTGGTATTACTTCGCTGCTGTATTCAAAAACTCGGGCTTCAGGTTGCCAGCAGCTTCCTCGTGGACAGGCTGCTTGGAAACCCAGTCGGCAGAACCGGCAACACAGTCCATGTCACCGCCGCAACCGAGGCTTCTCTCATAAATAACGGCTTCCCATGCCTGCTTCTCCGTAATCTGGCCAGCGCTGACAAAGCCCACCATGGCCGGCTGGAGGGGAGAACCATTCGAAACGACCCAGAACATTTCCCCTGCAGTACGGACCTGCTCGAACTGCTTGTTGGTGAAGTTCCGCGGGCTGGGATCCATACCTGCCGCACCCGGACCGTTCCCGTCACCACCCACGCCATGGCAGGTGTAGCAGGTACCGGCACCGTTGAAAACTTCCTTGCCCTTGGCGATCATGTCCGCCGTGACGGCAAAGGGGGGTTTCATCGCTTTTGCTGCAGCAATCTGATCCGCAGGCACGCGAGGCTTCAGAATGTCCAGTTCAGCAGCGAAAGCTGACGCTGTGGCAAAGCCCAGCACAGCAGCACCCATAACAGCCACTGTCCACATCCTCATAAGTTACGCCCTCCATAAATAAAGTATTTTGGTTAAACAGGACAATACCCCACCCTTACCTTTGAAACGCTCGCCGGAAACTCCAGGCATCGCAAATCAAGGCACAGGGGTGTCGGGAACCGGACCCATTCAATCACGTGCTGTCATCACATGTCAAGAAAAATCCAGAAACATCCGGCAAGAGGATCTTGCCTGCCGGATGGAGAGAGATTCTACCCTTTTGACCGCCTTTATCGGGGTTTGGCGGGGTTTCAAATATTCAGGCCTATCCTGTAAGATGATGATCGTCGCAGGGAGTCTGTCTTCCCGGTGAGTCGTTCCTTCAGAAATACGCTTTTTTCACTTGATTCCACCTGCCACAATTGAGGATGTTTCCGTGAAACCCGCTATCTTTTTTCTGCCAGGAGAAGGCCATTCGAATGGACCGGGTCACCCGGAAGGACTCCGGCGACTCAATACCCTGGACCATCTTTTCAGGCGTCTTGCGGCTGAAGGAAAGGTGACTCTGTCGGACCAATGGAAAGAAGATCCCGAAAGCTTTTTCCGCGTTTATGAAGGACCCCATCTGCAACAATATCTGGAAGGCCTTCTCTCCTTTCCCTTTCCCTCCGGGGGAATCGCCCGCCTTGATCCGGATACCGGTTTTTCCCTTGGTTCCCTGTCAGCGATCCAGGCAACCGCATCCGCAATCTCAACCCTCCTTCAATCGAGACAACAGGCAGGTGGCTTATATTTTCTGGCAGAACGCCCTCCGGGACACCATGCCCTCTCCGGTCGCGCGATGGGATTCTGCATCGTCAACCACACGGCTGCGATCGCATGGAATATCCTCCGCCAGGATCCGGAAGCACGGGTCGCCGTACTTGATTTCGATGTCCACCACGGCAACGGAACGGAAGAAATCCTCCGGGGCCGGGACCGGTTCCTATTCATCAGCACCCACCAATATCCGTTCTATCCCGGAACGGGTTCCGGAAGAGACAATTCGGACAGGCCGCGTGGAGAAGGCATCCTCGACATCCCCCTCGCAGAAGGAACAGACGATTCAGCCTACCACAAGATACTGAGGGAGCAGGTCCTTCCCCGGCTTGAACGTTTCCGGCCGACAGACCTGGTCGTTTCAGCCGGATTCGACGCTCATCGGGAAGATCCCCTTGGAGGGCTCCTCCTGACCGAAGAAACCTATCATGTCATCGGGAACAGCATCAGAAAGCTCGATTGCCGGTTCATTGCCTCGGTTCTGGAAGGAGGGTATAATCTTGAAGCATTGTCCCGGTCAGTGGAAGCGTATCTGAACGGGATCGGCAGCTAGTTACCGCAGACCCCTGGGGACAATCGATGGACCGGGTTATCCCGTCTGCCATACCAGAACAACTATGACCACTCCGAGAGACGTCACAGCACCCCTGGAATCCATCATCGAACGATGGAAATCGGTCGCCCGGCAAACGCCCATCGTGCGGAAAGATTTGCCGGGAGCTTCAGCCGAGTGGTGTTTCGCCCCCCGGAAAGAGGACGAAAAAACATTACTGGGCCTGATCGAAGAATGGGACCGGCTGGAAGACGCTATCTTGCCAGAGCTGGCGGGCATTCTTCCGCTCAAGCAGGCGGAATTCCGGGAGATCATGCGCATCATCCGGCACAAGCTCGACCTCAATGGACGAAACCGCCATTTTGTCGGTTATTCCGGAAAGAATGATCCCGACGGCGAAACCGGTAGAGCGCACTTTCTGGCAGCCATGGAACGGACGGCGCAACACTTCATGAAACTGTCCCGGTCTATAGACACCTTCAGACCCCCGGGGGGAACCGGAAAGACATCCCCATGAACGACCAGAAAACCCAGCATTCGATCGGAATCTGTGACGCGTGCGGAGAATCCGACGTTGACCTCTACAAGATCAGCCTGGGAAAAGATTTTTTTGACAGGCCCTACGACCGTCTTTCCGCGGGAGAGGATATCAAGCCCCAGTGGTACTGCGGAGACTGTTCAAGGGAAAAAGATTTCCAGAGAGACATCAGGGCCATCAGAATCGAATTCGAAAATCTCCGTGAAGGAAGACCCTCCCTTCTTTCCCGTCCGGAAAACGCAAGGAAGGCTGTCGAAAGGGTGGCACTCATCGAACAATACGTCAAGCGTGGAAGGAAGGTTCACATCCTACTCCCCCCCCGGGATGTGGGCACCCTTCTGGTCGACCTGACGCGGTATTTTGTGTCCGACACCCCCGATCCGGACGATCCCTGAACGCTGACGGAACTGTTACGAATTTGCTCCAGCGCTATTCCTGCTGAATATATGAGGAGGACATTTTGCGTTTTTCAGAACCGTTCATCACCCCGTTCGACCTTATCATGCAAAAAACTTCCCGCAACGATTCAGAGCGACAATCCCTTCTTCTCGTTACCGGCGCGATCGAACAAGGGGGAAGAACGCTATCCTCTGTCCTCCGAAAAGGGCCACTGCTGGGCGTCACCGGATCGGCCCGCGTCCAGAATGTCCAGGGTGAAGAGGTCCAGGAAATGGATCAGGTGGGCCAGGAAACCTTCCTCTCCCTCTTCCGTCGCAGCCGGGCCGTCCTGTCAGTCCTTTCCGAAGAAGCCGAAAAACCTGAAATCCTGGAGGTCGACCAGACGGGGCCTCTCCTTGTGGCCATGGATCCCCTCGACGGATCGTCCAACATCTCGGTCAACGCTCCCGTCGGATCCATTTTTGCCGTTTTTCGTCCCAGCACGCTTGACCAGAATGTGGATCCGGAAAAACTGTTTCTTGAATCGGCCTCTTCCATGATCCTTTCAGCCTACCTTCTGTATAGCGTCTCTACCAGCCTCGTCCTTTCCATCGAAGGCGAAACCCATATATTCACACTCGATCCGGATTCGGGAGAGTACCGGGGGACAGGGCAAGCATGGCGTTTTCCGGAAAACGGGAAGATTTACAGCACGAATGAGGCCTATGTCCCCCTCTGGGAGAGCGCCCTGCAGGAATACACCTCCTGGATCAAGACGCACCGGAAGCCTCCCATGACCCTCCGTTATATCGGAGCGCTCGTGGCGGACTTTCACCGAAATCTGCTGAAGGGGGGCATTTATATGTACCCGGCGGAAACAGGGGAAAAAGGGAGGTCCGCCGGAAAACTGAGGCTTCTTTATGAAGCTTACCCCATGGCCTTCATAGCCAAAAACGCCGGAGGATCCGCCAGCGACGGAAAGCGCCCCATCCTTTCCATCTCTCCGCACACCATCCACCAAAGGGTTCCTCTTGTCGTCGGCCCGGCCGACCTGGTCAGCGAGTTTCACGACAGGACCGGGAATCCTTTCCGCTCATCCTGAAAGAT
>DAHWKF010000080.1 GCA_027343785.1 Leptospirillum sp.
GCGCCTGTTCGGAGGCGAAAACCTCCGAGTCGGCGGCCTGACCGTTCAGGCCCGCCGATCCATCCCCGTCTTCAGAAGGGGAGTTGGCAGGAAGGAATCCCCTTCCTTTCCGCTTTCGCGGCGAGCGAAGCGAGAGGGAGGTGAGGATGTCAAGCCCCGGAACTTTTGCCAGGGCCCATGGCTTTCCGGAGCCGGAAGGGTATCAAGATTCCCGAAAACGGGTATCTTGTGAAATCACCAGAAAACGAAAGGAAAATCACGGGCTGTCCGACAAATGGGGCATATACCCGGATTCCCCCGACGCAGACTATGGATCGACCCATATTTTCCGACCGGACTTCCGCTGGCGACTTTCTCGCCCGCAAAATTCTTGAAACCGGAAAAACATTTGACGTTGTGCTGGGTCTGGCCAGGGGGGGTGTTCCTGTTGCCGTTCCGGTGGCAAAAACCCTGCGCGTTCCCCTCTTTCCGATGATCGCCCGAAAAATTGGCGCTCCCTGGGAAAAAGAACTCGCGTTGGGCGCCCTGTCGGAAAACGGCGGACTGTACTGGAACAGGGAACTGATCGAAAGCATGGACATCAGCCCGGAAGCGATGGAAAGGCTTGTGGAGAAGGCCCGGAAGGAAATCCGGGAAAAAGTCTCCCGGCTCCGCTGGGGCAAATCTCTACCGGGTCTTGCCGGAAAACGGATCGTTCTGGTTGACGACGGCGCGGCGACCGGCGCGACAAATTTTGCCGCGATAACGGATATTCTGGCAGAAGAACCGGAACATTTGCTTGTGGCGGTTCCGGTCGCCCCACCTGAATTCGAAAAAAAGGTCCGCCACATGGGAGCAGAACCCCTGGTGCCGCATGTCCCCCCAGATTTTCGGGCCGTGGGGGAATGGTATGAACGTTTTCCCGAAGTGACCGACGGAGAAGTTCTTCTCGTTTTGGGAAGCTTGTCCCGGCCGGAAAAGACAGAGAGGTAGCCGTTTTGATCTTTCAGGCAACCCATGAATAATATTGTCCACCCCCTGCCGGAAATCGTCCGGAAGATCGGGAGCGATTTTTCTTCTCACAGAAAAAACAGGATGGCTTTTTGAAAATCCTTGCGTCTCCCCACCCTTTTCTGGCCAATGGGCCCATCCTTTTCGCACCCGAACCGATCCAGAACGCGTTTTCGGTTCAGGGAATGACGCAAGAGTCTTGGCACCTGGGCTTTTCACGTACCGGAGACTTCCTCTACTCTTCGGACAACCTCCCCCTACAGCTGAAAGAGATCCCCACCATCCGGGGAATCGACCCTTTTTTCCAGATTCTGGACTCCCTGATCCACCCCCAGGATATCCCCAGAGTGAACGATTTCCGGGCCGGATGTCTTGTCGAACAAAAGATGGAAACCGTCTTCCGCGTCAACCGCAAGGACCTGACCCTGCCTCCCCGGTTGGCGCTCGCTTCCCGAAAAGCGGGGGATCTCGTGCACTTTGTCTTCCTTCCCGAAGGTCGTGGCATGGAACCGGAATCCGTCAAGGGCAAACATTTTTTCGCCCGGTATCATGAAACCCTCGGAGAGATCCAGTCCTGGCTCGATCAGATCGATGAGGAGACGATGGCTGTGATCGCGATGGGGACCTTCCGGTCGACTTATCCGGAGGAGGACGCGGACGTGGTCATCCGGTCTTTTCGCGGAGGAATTCTCCTCCAACCCGCTCATCGGTCCACCGAATCACTGCCGAACCTTCCGGAAGACATTCACGAAATGCCCCGCTGGTGGGGAACCCGAACCGATGATTCACACGATGACAAAGACGTATGGGTCCATACAACCCTCAGGTGCGCCCGCGGTTGGCCTGTGATGTCGATTTCCAGCTCCACCAGCTTCATTCGGCGCACCGGCATCTCCCGGTTCCGTTCGACACTCCTGAAGATGTCCGGACAGATACTGGAATCGGCCCGGATCTTTACCTGGGGTCAGAAATACCGTTATGCCCGACAATGGTTGCTCCCTGCCGGATATGATATCCGGCAGGCGGACAGGATACTCGGCACCATCCGATCCCCGGGCGGGGATTCCACCGCCATGATCCCCATCCGTGCCAATCTTCAAGACCTGAAAGCCATCTTCCGCAAAACCCGGATGGACGAACCGATCTTCTGGGATGCAAGGGAAGAGCAGGTCTGGGTGACCATCCGCGGCACTTCGCCGGAAACAGCGGAAACTACAGTCAGACCTTCTCTCGTATCCCGACTTGAAATGATTGTCGGTTCACCAATTCCCGTCGACATGTTTTTGTTGCGCTATTGCGGAAAACCACTGGTCCCGGCTTCGTCACCCCCCCCGGATCCATCCCGGAGGATCCTCTTTCTTCCTGATCAGTGCCTGGATCGATGGCGCCTGAGGTACTCCTCAAATTCGGATACGGAAAGCGGGCGCGAAATCGCGAACCCCTGGATGACAAAGCAACCCAGATCCCGGAGCATCCTCAACTCCACCGGCGTCTCCGCGCCTTCTCCAATCAGAGTCAGGTCGAGACTCCGGGCCATATTGGCAATAATTTCGACCATTTTCCGGTCTCGCACGCTTTCCTTCATTCTCAGGACAAAGGCCTGGGGAATCTTGATCGCATCAACCGGAAGACGCGTCAGGTAACTGAGAGACGAATACCCCGTCCCAAAGTCATCCACCACAAAAGTGACTCCGCGAGACCGGAGGGAAGAGATCCGCCCGGCGGAAAGAGCCGGATCTCCCATCAAAAGGCTTTCCGTCAGTTCCAGCGACAGCCTCGATGCCGCACCAGGGAAACGGTCCATTCGGGACTCAATATCCGACCAGAACCCGTCGGAATGAAACTGCCGGGCAGAAATATTGATGGCAAGGTTACAGGGTGGAAAATCGTTTTCAACCCATCTTGCGAGCAAAGAGAGCCCTTCCTCCAGAACCCAGTCACCGACCGGATGAATCAGACCCGTCTCCTCGGCCAGGGGGATGAAACTCCCCGGCAGCATCACCCCCTGATTGGGGCGGTTCCATCGGATCAGCGCCTCCGCCCCGACAAGCCTGTTGTCACGTATATCCACCTGCGGCTGGAAATAAAGCTCAAATTCCTTCCGGACGATGGCCTGCCGAAGGGCGGTCCCCTTCTCATACCACTCGCGGACGTCCTGCTCGATCGCCGATTCAAAAAACCGGATCGTGTTTTTGCCCCTGGCCTTGGCATAATACATCGTCAGGTCGGCCTTCCGGAGAAGCTCTTCCACGCTGTCCGCGTCCCGGGGATATATGGCGACGCCGACGGACACTGTCGTCTGGAACTGTCCTTCTTCCAGTTTGACCGGGCGTGAAACCTGCTCGAGCAGATGGAAGAAAATCCTTTCAAAATCCGAGATCCCGTCCTTTTCAGAGATCAGAAGAACGAATTCGTCCCCTCCAATTCTCCCCAGAATGCCTTTTCCTTCCACCATCTCCGACATTCGCCGCCCAATTTTTTCGAGGAACTGGTCTCCCGCCGCATGGCCCATCGTGTCATTCAGTTCCTTGAAGCCGTCGAGATCCAGAAAACCCAGTGCCAGGAGATGCCCTGAATGGGCAGCTTTTTCCACCTCCTGACGGAACTGGTCCATGAAACCGTTCCGGTTCAGCAGGCCGGTGAGCGGATCCTGGTGGGCAAGGCGGTATATTTCCTTCTCTTTTTCCCTTTCGGAAGTTATATCTTTCATGTGGACAAGAAAGTGGGTCAGTCTCATCCGATCATCGAGGATGGAGCTGACAAGGGCTTCGGCCAGAAAAGAATTCCCGTCACCGGTGATACCGAACCATTCACCGGAAACGGCTTCATCCGGACCCATGGGGGTGGGGGATGTCGCGTTTTTCAGCGGCAATTCCGAAAAAGGGAAAAATGACCCCAGACCGGCTCCGGAAATTTTCGTCGGGTCCATTCTGGCCATTTCGGCGAAGGCGCGATTGAACCACGCAATGGTACCGTCCGGATTGACGATCAGGGAGGGCGCTCTCCCGGATTCCATGGCTTCCCGGAAAAGACGGATCCTTTTATGTTCATCATAATGCGCAAAAGCGACTCGCAACCGCTCCGAAAACTCCAGAAAAAGCTGGCGGCGGTATTCCGGGAAAAAATGACGGTCGCGAACCGATACCGTCATCGTCCCCCATGGCAAGTTCTCTTCGCTTCCCCCGAGAAGAGGAATCACGAGTGAAGCGTCAATCCCCTGTTTCAGATACCAGTCCCGCATGGGGGAATCCCGGACATCTTCTGTAATCACAAAGGCCGCTCTCCGGGAAAAGAGGACCTTCGAACTGACCCTTTGGTTACCGGGAGCGCTGTTCCATGTCAAAGACCGGGTTTCCTCTTCCAGAAGACGGGCGCAGTGCGGATTCTCGGACCGGATGACGAGATAGCGGATCGTTCCGTCTTTTTCCGGAACGGATATATAAGAAAGGGCAATACCAAACTCGTTCACCAGGCGCTCGACAACAACGCCCATGAGCGATTCCAGATCTTCTCCCGCCAGGATCTGCCGGTCCAGTTCAAGATAGATCCGGTTGAGTTTTTCCACCTCCCACTCCCGCGTCAGATCCCGGACGTGTCCAACGAGCACGCCCCTTCCCCCAGGGAGATGCGAGACGGAAAGGAAACACTCGACCGGCAATGACTGTCCTACGGCGTTCATAAACATCCTGCGAACCGTCAATGAAGATGATTCCGATTGGCTCAACCTGGAAACGGCTTCCCGAAGTTCCGTCTCATGGCCTGGAGAAAAGAGGAATACGCTTTCTCCCACAATTTCGTTTCGGGAAGGAAAACCCAGAAGATCAAGAAATGACCGGTTGACATCGCAGACAACCAGCGTGTCCGGATCGGCGAGGAGGATCGCTTCGGGTCCCTGTTCGAAAAAATTCCGGAAATCTTCTCCGGATAGAGGCGAGTCATGAACAGCCATGAGGATCTCCCATGGGACAACTGGGCCGGATATGACCATTGCCGGAAAAACGGCTGTCCGGTATCGTTATCGTTCTGATGGCCGGCCGTATCGACCGGTAAAATGACCCTCGCCAATCATGTTCATGTGGATAAAGTATCCGACCAGGGCCGGGGACGGATGGGGGGGGAGCATGAGACGGGGGGTTTTCAGGGCATAGACTGAAAAAATATAGTGGTGAGGCGGATCACCCGGAGGCGGGCAGGGCCCTCCATAACCGGCAAAGCCGAAATCTGTCACCGCGTGCGCGGCACCGGAAGGAAGTCCTTTTCCATCCTTCGAACCGGCGCCTTCCGGCAATCCCCGCAAGGTCGGGGGAAGGTTGTAGACGACCCAATGCCACCAGCCCGATCCCGTCGGGGCGTCCGGATCGTAAACCGTCAGAGCGAGGCTTTTGGTTCCCGGAGGAATATGGGACCAGTGCACGTCTGGAGAGACGTTTTTGCCGCTACACCCGAATCCCGAAAAAACATACCGATTGGCGATGGTCTGCCCGTTCCCGATATCACGGCTCTGAACAGTGATCTTCTGGACGGAAAAGGCCGGCTGGATCCATGCTCCAACCAGGGCCAGGACCATAATGATCGCAAATCGCATCACGCTTCCTCCGGTCATACAGATTGCCCCTCTCCCAATAAACGCGCGCGCTCCGGTCCGGAGATCTTCAAAAATCAATTGCTTCCTGAAAAATATATCCCAACGATAAATTCCAATACAAGGGAAACCTGTTGATTGATGGCATCGGCTCCGGTTTACAGCTGTCGGAAAAGAGCGGTAAGATTAAAACAGTTTGTCCGGCACCTATCCGGAAGACATTTTCCGGAAAGCCCGCAACGTTCAATGCATTCAGGAAAGGCTCCATGCTCGATATACGCCGCATACTGTCCGACACAGACGTCTTCAGGAAAGCCCTGATGGACAGAAACCAGAAGAACATACCGTTCGAGGCGATCCTGAATGATGAACGGGCGCTTTCGGCTCTCCGGAAAAACTGGGAAGGCTTGCGGGAGAAGAGAAACCGCCTGGCGGAAGACATCGGCAAAAAAAAGCGCCTCGGAGAAGATTCTTCCTCCCTGATGGAAGAGTCCCGTCTGGTCAATGCCGAAATATCCCGGATCGAACAGGATCTCTCCAAGATGGAGGCGGGGGTACGGGAACAGCTCCTGCTCATACCGAACATTCCCCACCCCTCCGTTCCTGTCGGGCCGGACGAGCATTCCAACAAAGAAGTCCACAGGAGTGGCGTCCCCCGGACTTTTTCTTTTGAGCCCCTTCCCCACTGGGATATCGGAACCCGGCTCGGAATTCTGGATTTTGACAGGGCCGCGGTTCTTTCGGGCAGCCGGTTCTCGGTGCTCTCGGGAGACGGCGCCCGGCTTGAAAGGGCTCTTGTGGCCTTCATGATGGACGAACATGCAGGGTTTCAGAAAAAACGCCGTTCCGGAAAACCCTATACCGAAGTCTCCATCCCGTTTCTGGTCCGTCCCGAAATGATGGAAGGAACAGGCCAGTTCCCGAAATTCCGGGAAGAAAGCTTCCTGATTCCGGACGATAACCTGGTGCTGATTCCCACAGCCGAAGTTCCCGTCACAAACCTGAACCGGGATTCGATCCTGGATGAGGCGGACTTGCCGGTCAAGTACGTCGCTTCAAGCACATGCTTCCGCCGGGAGGCGGGTGCGGCCGGGAAGGATACCCGGGGACTCATTCGCCAGCATCAGTTTCTCAAGGTCGAACTGGTCTGGTTGACCCGACCGGAGAGCTCCTACGAGGATCTTGAAGAACTGACGGGCGACGCCGAAGCCGTCCTGGAGAAACTGGGGCTTCCTTACCGTCGCATTGTCCTTTGCACCGGAGACCTCGGATTCTCATCGGCCAAAACATATGACCTTGAGGTCTGGATGCCCTCCCAGGGTGTCTACCGGGAGATCTCCTCCTGCTCCAACTTCGAGGATTTCCAGGCAAGGCGCGCCGCCATCCGGTATCGACCGAAAGAAGGGGGAAAACCCCGGCTCGTTCACACCATGAACGGATCCGGGGTGGCGGTCGGAAGGACGATCGCGGCCATTCTGGAAAACTTCCAGGAGGAAGACGGTTCTGTCCTCCTCCCCGAGCCCTTGCGCGCTTACATGGGGGGACAGGAGAGACTCTCACCTCCGAAAAAGCAACGATAACGATAAGGAGTCAGATTGAACGAAGGAACGTTCGACGAAAAGACAGTCCTTTATATCGGGAAAGACCTTTTTCTGTCCGGCCCTATCCGGCAGGCGGCCCAGTCCGAAGGATGGGCATTCCGGCAGGTCGATCCGGAAAAACCTCTCCTGTTGCCTCCAAGTCGGGATCTGGTCGCCGTCTTCGACTTGTCAGCCCTGAAGGAATCCTTGTTCCCGATCGTTTCTGAACTCCGGAAGCGATCCGGGAAAACCACCCTGGTGGGCATCTCCTTCCATACCGATACGGAAAACATCCAAAGAGGACAACAGGCCGGCATCGACAAGATCGTCCACCGGTCCCGGATGGGACATGAACTGAAAACATTGCTCCATGACTATGCGCATATATCCTAGTCTTTTCTTTTCCACCGCCCTGTTGCTGTCCTTCTCCCCGCTGGCCGCGGGTGCATCTGCCCCTGTGAATCCGTCGTCCAGCAACGCAACTTCCGCTCCGGTGACACCGGACATCCAGAATCTTGACTGCCGGGCGGACATGGCTCAGATCAACCAGGACCTTGCTTCCAATCCATCCTGGAAGGACCGGCTGGAGCTTCTGATACTGAAAGCGAGGCTTCTCCGGGACGACCGGTCCAGCAAATCCGCCCGAAAAGAAGGATTAAAGACAGTCGATGAAGGTCTCCGCTCTGCCCGGAAGGCCGAGGTGGAAAACCCCGGACAATCATGGCCATGGACGATGGAAGGCATGCTCGACCTCCTGAAGACCCAATACCTCCACTTCCCCAAGGGAATGCGCTACGGCAAAATGGCGAGCAGGGCGAACAGCCAGGCACTGGCATTGTCTCCGGACGATCCGGAAGCGAATCTTTCAAGGGGACTGGAAGATTATTATAAACCCTGGTTCGTCGGCGGATCCTACGTGAAAGCGCAGAAACGGTTCCGGAAAGCCCTGGAAAAACAGCCAAAAAATCCCCGAATCCTCTCGTGGAATGGATTGGCTGATCTTGCCCTTGACCGGGACAATCGGGGTTTTCAGGAACTGAAAGAGGCCGCGGATATCTGCCCGGACAACCCCATTTACAAAAAGAGGCTCCTGACCCGGAGGCCGCGATGATCCGGGCGTTATTGTCCAGGCCCCGGAGGCCTGGCAGACCCCTGGGAACAGGGTAATACATGGAATCGGGGCAACGGCTTTTTCTCAAGCCGGGTCAGGCCGTCACCCACAGGGACTACCCGGAATGGGGAAGGGGAGTCGTCCTGCAGATTTCAACCTCAACCTTGCCCGGCGGAGCGGCTTATGTCCGGATACAGTTTGAGGACGGCAATGAAAGAACTTTTTTTAATGACCTTGACGACGGCCGTTGTGCCTACTTCATGGGCCTGAAACGGATCGACATGCGGGAGGGCGATTTCCCATTTCCCTTGTAAACGGCAACCTCAAAGGCCTCAAACCCAGCCAGATCCAGGGCCTGTCAAGACTCTTCCGAAGGAAGGTCCCGACAGACTTGTGGGTGACCTCTGAAATCATGCATGCCCTGGCAGAAATCAGCCATGATATCGGCAGACAGACAGGCATTATCCTGTCCCGCGAAGGGAGTGTCCTGGAAGTCCTTGTCGGAACCCCCCAGGAAATCTATATTGAAAAACTCCCGGATTCGCGTGGAGGGGACCACCTTCTCCGCGGCCTGACCCTTGTCCACACCCATCTCAAGGGTGAACCCCTGTCCAGGGATGACCTGAACGATCTGGCGCTTCTTCGTCTGGATGCGCAGATCGTCATCCACATGAAATCTCACCTCCCCCAGGTGGAGGCATTCTCCATTGCGACACTGAACCCGGATCCCAAAGCCGCCCTCCCGTGGGATCTGGAAACGGGTCTCAGGGTCGAACCCCGCAACCTGGAAGGCCATGACCGGGTCCGGGCGATCGAAGAGGAGATGCGCCGGGTCCGAACATCCTCCCGGCATCAGCTATCGCTCCGTGAACGGGCGATTCTGGTGTCGGCGTCACCCGAATCTCCGTCGGTCCAGGAAGAAAACATCCAGGAACTTGAAGAACTGGCGCTGTCTGCCGGAGTCGATGTGCTCGGACAGGAGGTCCAGCGCATTTCTTCCTACCACCCCAGCACACTGATGAGCCGGGACCGACTGAAAAGTCTCATCATTCACGCACTGCACGTCCAGGCCAGCCTGATCATTTTCGAACAGAACCTATCACCCGTGCAGGTCAAGACCATCGCCGACATGACAGAGCTGAAAGTTATCGACCGGACGCAGCTGATCCTGGATATCTTCGCCCGCCGGGCGCATTCGAGTGACGGAAAACTCCAGGTTGAACTGGCCCAGCTCCGATATCTGCTTCCCCGTCTCGAGAAACGGTCGACCGCCCTTTCGAGACTTACCGGAGGCATCGGGGGCAGAGGGCCAGGAGAAACCCGACTCGAGGAAGACCGCCGGAGAGTCCGGGACCGGATCACCCATCTTTCGGCGAAGCTGGCCCGCGTCGCCCTGGAAAGACAAAACCGTAAGGAGCGTCGCAAGGAACGGGAGATCCCTGTCGTTTCCCTCGTCGGCTACACCAATGTCGGCAAATCGACCCTTCTCAATCAGTTGACCGGCAGTTCCGTCCTGACGGAAAACCGGATGTTCGCCACATTGGATCCGACGACCCGCAGGCTTCGATTTCCCAGGGAACGGGAAATCATTCTGACGGATACCGTGGGGTTCATCCGCAATCTTCCCGGAGATCTCAAAAGAGCCTTTCTTGCCACCTTTGACGAACTCAAGGACGCTCACCTTCTTCTCCATGTGGCCGATGCTGCACACCTGAAGGTGGAGGAACAGATCGAACGGGTGGATGAACTGCTCAAGGAGATGGAGATCGACGCCATCCCCCGCATCCTGATCATGAACAAGGCCGACCGCCTGTCTCACGCAGACCGGGAAGTCCTTCAGGCCCGTTTTCCCGAATCCTTCCTGGTGTCGGCCCTCGACCGCCTCACGCTTGTCCCGTTGCTGGAGGAAATGGAAAGGCGCCTCTTCTCCCGATCCTTTTCCGACGATCCCGCGCGGGTTCTTGCCGTCAGGAAATAACATGACGCAGGTCGACGTTCCGCACGCCCTTTGCCAAAGCTGCCGGCAATGCTGTCATTTTATGACTCCGCCCGAAATGACGCCATTTGCATCCCGTCTTCCCTCAGATCCGGAACAAACGGACGCGCTCCCTCCGGAATTCAGCATCACCGGAAAATCCTTGTCCTTGTCTCCCTCCCACCGGGAGGGATTTACCGTCTGGACCTGTACCCTGCTGGACGAAGAAAAAGCTGCCTGCGGCGCATGGCCAGGGCATCCCCTGGACTGCCGGATTTATCCGCTGGTTTTTACCCTTGACCAGGGTGAACCCTGGATCGCACTGGACTCCACATGCCCTTTTTCCAGCCACCGTCCGAATGACTGGTTTCTCGCAAAGGCTCTGGAAATCAGGGATCAATACTGGAACCAATGGGACGACTGCCAAAAACGCACTCTCTGCCACCATTTTTCACTGGACACCTTTCCTCATCGCACACTCCTGGTCAGGCTAGACCGACCCCAAACATGACCGGGGATCCCCTCGTTCTCCGGCCCATTAGCGGATCCGTGGAAAACCTTCTTCCCCGGATGGGGAGTCTCCTTCCCGAAACGCTGTTGCCGGAAGTTTCCACCGCACACCCCCTGGCCCTTCTTCTCTACGACCGGGATCTGAAGTTCTGGGAATCCCGCTGGGAAGGGCTGCCGTTTCTGTTGGTCGAAAGCGGAGGTTTCTTCTTCCTTCCGACCCCCCCACCCTGGACCATCTCCCCCGGGGAGACCGGAAATCATCTACTCCTCCATTACGGTTTCTGGGACCTTGTTTCTCGAAAACTTCATGACTTAAACGGCGGGCTCCCCGGATACCTGGACAGCCTTCCTTCCGGGTATGCGGCCCCTTTGCCCACCCCCCCCGTTCAAGCCGACACGGAGGTCCTGCTGTGTTCCGGGGAATGGAAAAATCTCTCCGGCCACAGGCACAAAAGCCACAGGTGGGAGAAGAACCGACTGTTGAGGGAAGAACCCCTGGCCCGAGTCTTCCCCTGGGAACCCCGCTTCAAAAAACCCGTCCAGGAAATGCTCACGCAATTTTTCCATGAAAAAAACGCGCGTCCGCTCGGAGAAACGGAAAGGCTCCTTCTGGAGGACCAATGGGTCGCCCATCATAAAGTTCTTTCAGAATCTGCCCGTCTGGGTCTTGTGGGCCTGATCGCCGGCTCGAAAGACCGCCCGCTGGGGATCGGATGGTTTGCCATTCTCCCGGAGGGGAAAGGGGCCATCCAGTTTCTGGAAGCCCGGGAACCCGGACTTCCCGGTGTGTCTGTCCTCCTGACCGAGGGCTTTTTTTCGCTTTTCCCGGAGGCTCCACTGCTGAATATCCAGGGTGACGCGGAGAGTCCGGGCATGCGGAAAGCCAAGCGGCTGGAGGCACCCTGCAAGCTTTCGCCCATCCATCGCCAGACTCTGGGCGGAGCGATTCCTTGAACAGCTTTCGCTCCTCACTGTAAAATCGGGAGAAGCTCCGTCGGGATTCGAGAGTTTCCTCCGGCATCCCCCCTGTTTGCCGGCAAGAAGGTTTTCCCCTTCTGCCGACGACCTTTTCATGCAAGCTTCCCATCGTATTTTCAATTCAGCAAAGGAGTATTTTTTTGTTCAAGACCAATCAACGGACGACCTCTGACATGCCTTCCGTGGGATCAGCGCGGGATCAGGATAAAAAACTCCGCGATCTGGAAACCCTCTGGGATGCGATCAACCGTACGACAGCGATCATCGAATTTTCTCCGGACGGAATCATCCGGGACGCCAACGGTATTTTCCAGAAAACCACCGGCTACAGCCGGGAGGAACTTTTGGACCACCATCACCGGATGCTGTGTCGCCCCGAGCACGCAAACAGCCAGGAATATACCGGCTTCTGGACCCGTCTTCGTTCGGGAGTTCCGATGAAAGGGGTTTTCGAACGGGTCAAAAAAGACGGATCGCCCCTTTGGCTGGAGGCGGAATATACGCCGGTATGCGGACCGGACGGCAAGGTCGAACGCATCATCAAAAACGCCCGCGATATATCATCCCAGGTCTTCTATGAAACGACCCTTTCCCGGGTGACCTCCATTCTGGAAGAAAAAATTCATGAAGGAGAGGACTCCGTCCGGAATGTGGCCCGCCAGATGGGTCATGTGCTGGACAAAAATTCACAGTTCCGGGAGTCCATCGACTCCCTTTCGGGACAAACGACCGAAATCAACAAAATTGTGAACACCATTAAGGAAATCGCGTCGCAAACAAATCTTCTGGCTCTCAACGCGGCCATCGAAGCGGCAAGGGCAGGAGACCACGGACGAGGGTTCGCGGTGGTGGCCGATGAAGTCAGAAAGCTTGCCCAGCGTGTCCAGGAAGCGACGCGGGAAATCCAGCAAAATACCCAGTCCATTTCCCGGGCCATGCTAACGATAGGCCAGGAGTCTTCGGAAAACAGCCTCCTGATGGAAACCACCCGGGATCTGGTCTCCAGGGCCAATGCCAGCTTTTCGGAAATCAGCCAGGTCACGACGGAAATCCGTTCGGTTGTCAATCGATCACACGAATGATCACCAACGCCCCGCATTCTTCACGACAGTGCGGAAATTCAGGAAAACAAAATCGGGCCGGGCATTTCCGGCTTGCCCGACAAGACATTACGGGTTACAATCCAGGCTGTATCCGGTTTGAATACCCCAGCCAGACCAACTGAACGGAGGCAAAAAGACGATGGATTTGACAAAAAATTTTCCCAGAAGCCCCGTTGACCGTCTTGGGGGCATGGACCACCTGAAAAGGGTCATTGACAAGGCGAAAGCCCACCTTGCCGGCACTTTGGGAGAGTATATATACAATTGCCCGTTGGACCAGGGATTTTTCTCATATTTTGGCATCGATCACGAGAAATTCGCCGCGGCGGTCAAGGCCCACCCCGATGACCAGAGCATGCTCGCATGGGTCCGTGAGCATTCCCACCGGTCCAGGGACCCCAAGGAGGTAGAGGCCTTCAACCGGGAATACGAATCCCGGGGACCCGACTCCCCGGAAAAATGGGAGTATTTCCGTTCCACGCGGGACAAGCTAGCGCCAGGCAGGAACGACATCGTCACCTGGGTCAAGCTTTTGGACCTCGAGGAAAAGAGACCCGTCTGATCCGCCGGATGGAACAGCCCGGGCGGATCGTTTTGTCCTGACCTTCCCCGAAGGAGATATGGATGTCATTCGTGCGCACTGCCAAACGATTTCTTCCTGTGTTCCGTGTTTTCCCTGGGCTGCTCGCCGGTCTGTCACTCTCCCTTTTTATCTGGCCCGGAACACTTCAGGCCAGTCCCGACACCTTTCCCGGATCCGGATTCCATCCGACACCCGTACTCCATACCTTTCCCAACGGACTGCGGCTGATCTATGTCGAGGATCCCTACTCCCCGATTGTGACCTTCCAGATCTGGTACAAGGTGGGATCGATCGACGAGCAGAAAGGAAAGACCGGCATCTCCCATTTTCTGGAACATATGATGTTCACGGGCACCCCCCGTTATCCTCACGGGGTCCTTGACCGGAAGATCAATGCCGTCGGCGGACAGAGCAACGCTTTTACCGATTATGATTTCACGGCGTATTTCGAAAATACCGCACCCCGTTACATCTCGATCGGGGAAAAGATCGAGTCGGATCGTATGAACAACCTGTCCCTCACCCGAAGCCAGCTTGAGAGGGAAAGGAAGATCGTCCTGGAGGAACGCCGAAACGACTACGATGATCCGACCCAGAAGCTGGTCGAGCAGGTCTACGCCAAGGCCTTCAGGACCCATCCCTACCACAACCCGGTTATCGGATGGGAACCCGATATCAAGCATCTGACCCAGGCGGATCTTCGCCGATATTACCGGACGTACTACATGCCCAACAACGCCACGATCGTCGTCGTCGGCCCCGTCAATGGGCCCGCACTCGTCGATCAGGTGGCGCAAACATTTGGCTCGATTCCGGCGGGGGAAACCCCGGCACCGGTGATCCCCCGGGAGCCAAAGCAGACGGGACTCCGTTTTACGGTTGTCCACAAACCCGCCATGCTCCCCGTGACCATGATGGCCTTCCATGTCCCCAATTTCAAAAGCCCCGACTCCTACGCGCTGACCGTCCTGTCGACCCTCCTTTCGGGAGGGCGCTCTTCTATCCTTTACAGGACCATGGTTTACCAGAACGCGGTAGCGGTCGACGCGGAAGGAGACTACGAGCCGCTGACCAAAGGACCCGCCCTTTTCTATTTCTACGCCCAGGGACTGCCGAAGGTGAAACCGCCCGTCCTCCGCCGACGGTTCGAGAACGTGATTCTCGCCCTTCAGAAGGATCCGGTCTCGCCTTCGTCCCTCGAACGGGCGAAAAAACAGGTCATATCGTCCTTTCTGATGAGTCAGGAATCGACATTCGGTCTGGGAATGATGCTGGGGGAAATGGCCAGTATCGGCGCTCCGCTCGACTACCTGGACACCTATGTGAAACGGATTCGCCAGGTCTCCGCCCAGGATATCCAGAGGGTCGCCAGAACCTACCTCGTCAGATCCAACGAGACGGTCGGATATCTCTACCCGACGGGAACTCCAAAGAATCCTTCATTCGCAAAACCCAACAGGATCGTCCGGTAAAGGAGACCCCTCAAGGAAGGAGACGAAATGAGACTCGACCATCAAGCCCGAATCGCCCTGGCCCTGGCCACCCTGATGTTGGCGGGATGCGCGGAAACCTCCCCCGCGATACCGCAAGCCTCATCCCCCGCGCCGCCCACCTCTCCCTTTGAGACACGGGACGTGCCCGTCATTCACAGCCATGTCTACAAGGCCGTTCTGCCTAACGGTGTCGTTGTTGTGGTCATCCCCCGGCCTGTAGTGCCGGTGGTTTCCTTCCGTATTGGAGTGCTTGCGGGATCCGACCGGGATCCCGACGGAAAAGGGGGCGTTGCGGACCTGACCGCGTCATTGTTGAACCGGGGTACCCGCACCCGGGACGCCCTGACGATTTTTCGCCAGATTGACGAAACCGGCGGAAACCTCGAAGCCGAAGCGAGCCGTGACCTGACGACGGTGTCCGGAAAGGTCCTGAAATCGGATCTTTCCTCCCTTTTTTCCATCGCCGCCGACATGGTGCAAAACCCGGTGTTTCCGCAAAAAGAATTCCGGCACAACCTGTTACAGGCCCGGGCGGGACTGATGGATGAAAAGGATCATGCGGGACCCGTGGCGCGGAATCTTTTCTACAAAACGCTTTATGGAAACGGTCCTTATGGCCACCCCGTGTCCGGTACCCTCAGGTCCGTTTCCCGGATCACCCTTCAGGACATCCGGGACTTCTACCGGACAGAATACCGTCCCGATCGTACGGTTGTGACGTTCGCCGGAGATATCACGCCGGATGAAGCACTGGCGCTGACAAAATCTGTCTTTGGTTCCTGGAATCCTCCCTCTCCTGCTTCTCGGGACGTTTCGCCAACAACCATCCCGGTCGCCCCCCCGTCCTCCAAAACGATTCTGGTCAACAGACCCCAGTTCGCCCAGACGATGGTCATGATGGGGTCGCCGGGAATCCGGAGAAACGACCCCCGGTTTTACAGTGCCCTGGTCATGAACCAGATTCTGGGGGGCACCACGACATCCCGTCTGAACCACGTCGTCCGCCAGAAAAACGGACTCGTCTACTACATCTACAGCGGACTTGACGCCGAAAGACATGCTGGACCGTTCTTTGTCGTATTCCAGACATTCGCCCCCAACACCACCAAGGTCATCAATCTTTCAAGAAAGCTGCTCGCAGAGATGAAACAACAGCCGGTAGCGGACAAGAGGGTCGAGACGACCCGGAACAATATTCTGGGACAGTTTCCGTTCCGTGTTGACACCGACGACCGGATTGCCTCCCTCCTGCTTTATATCGAGGCGTATGACCTGGGACTGGGGTACTTCACAGACTATCCCGAAAGCATCCGGCGCGTGACGTCCGCATCGGTCCAGACCGCAGCCCGGGACCTTCTGCATCCGGGACACCTCGTGACGGTTGTCGTCGGACCCATCACAAAAACCGGAATGCGTCCGAATGGCAAGGATATCGTCATGCAGTGATCTTCCGATTCACCTTCGTGTCATGAGGGGTCCAGCCATTCGGGGAGGGCCGGACCCTACAGAGATCTCAGGTTCCCTGTCTGCCAAAGGTGGCATGCAGAATTTCGAGAATCCCCCTGACCTGGTTTTCGTCCGGAAAACCGTGGCGGTCATGTGAAACAAGCCGGTTGATCCAGAGATTCCTGGCAACGGTCTCGGGATCCGACCCTCCGGCCACGAGATAGCCCCAGTTTTTCAGGTGGCGCGTGGAGAGCGGTGCGGACAGATCCCCCGTTCTGTAAGCCGCCCTGAGGGCTTTTGCCACACGGATCATTTGCTCGGCCACCGTCGATCCCACACCTTCAGATTCCAGAAGATGGCGTTCGAGACCGATGTCGTAATCCATAAAAACCACCGAAGAAAACCGGTCCACCAACGACCAGTCCAGTTCCCGCGTCTGACCGTACCCTTCTCCGATGTTGCATGTGGCACAAAACAGGAGTCTCTCGAGGGGAACCCTGAATACCTGCCCGCTGGTGAAATCGACCAGTTCGTAATAGCCCAGAACCGGATCCATGGCCTTCAGAATCAGGTTCATGGCTGATTTGGAAGAGCGGTTCAGCTCATCAAAGACGACCGCCAGTTTTTCCCCGGAAGAGGCTCTCCGGAAGGCGCTCCGCAGAGGACCTTCCGCCCTGTCCCAGTCCCCGAAAAGACGCGACAGCGACGCCTCTGTCACCCCCGGATACTCTCCCCCCATCTCCCGGAGCCTGACGGCTTTTTCTTTCGGACCAACGGGAACAGGCTTGTTCAGAAGGTCATAGTCCTCCATCCCGTCGGAGCAGGGGATCAGGACAATGTCGCTGATGGTCCCTTCCACCTTCGCATTCCGCAGGCACTCAAGAACAACGCCATAGGTTTTGCCGGACCCGGTCGGACCGTACACCAAAACAGACAAGCCGCCGGACAGGCACCTTGCAATCTCCTTCCCGACGGAAGCGTTTCCTTCCGGTTCGTCTTCGCCCATCTCTTCTTCTCCCGCGCCTACCAGAGGAGGGAGAGCCGGATCGCCGACCTTCTCAGAACCGGAAGGGGCAAAAAGGGCCTTTGACGTTTTTCCCTTTCGCAACCAGAAATAGACGGCCGTCAGACAGACGGCTCCGACAATCAGGACAGACTCGACAAACAGGATGCGCGCATTGGAAAACCATCCCAAAGCATGGGCAATCATGCCACACAGGATCGAAAGACTGGAGAAACCAAAAAGGAGACGGACCCAGAAAGGACTTCGGACCAGCAGGTAGGCGCTCACGGCATACAGGAAAACCAGGCCAAAATACCCCAGGACACCACCCAGGGCCACCAGATATTTTTCCATATCGACTCTCCGGCCGAACGATCGGTTCCGGTGGGGGTCCGGTCAGTCCGGTTGACGGTCCGGTCGGCCCACGTGGACTGGCACCTTGTCTCCGTCGCCCCCACAGGTTTTCTTGATGATCGGTCCGATCGTCAGCCCCTGGACGATAATCGAAAAAGCCACGACGGCAAAGGTCAGGGAGACGATCGCGTTCTTTTGCGGGAATCCTTCAGGCAATCCCAAGGCCAACGCCAACGCGATAGGTCCCCTCAATCCTCCCCAGAACAGGATGTGCTGGTGGGACATTTTTAGCCGCCAGCGTCCCGATCTGAAAAGCGCGCTCAGCGGGTAGACCGTCCCCGCCCGGCTCAGGAGAACAATGATGATGGCGAACGAGGCCGTCATCCAGTCTGAAAGGAAGTTCTCGTGGGCGATCCGGACACCGATCAGCACAAAGATGACCGAATTGACAATGAAAGCGATGGTCTCCCAAAGGGCCAGGAGCGACTCCCGTCCATTGGAAGAAAATCCCAAAAACGTCTTCGAGTTCCCGATCGAAATACCCGCCACAACGCAGGCCAGAATCCCCGAAAGATGGAAGGAATCGGCCAGGGTGAACGAACCAAAGGCCGCCACGAACGTCAGCAGGTTGCCAATCATCAGATCTTGTGTCCGTCCGGCGAGGAGGTGGAGCGCCCAGGAGACGAGGAACCCGCATATTACGCTGCCGGCTCCCATATATAATAGCTGCCCGGAAACAGAGAAAAACCCCGCGTGTCCAGGGCCCGCATCCACAAGGGACAAAACGAGGCCAAACAGGACGACGGCCACAACATCGTTGAACAGGCTTTCGGATTCGACGAGGATCCTCAATCTTCCACGAATGTCGAGACTCTTGAAGAGGGCGATGACGGCAACCGGATCGGTGGAGGCGATAAGCGCTCCAAACACCATCGAAGGTAGCCATTCCCAGTGAAGAAGCCAATGCATGCCCGCGGCGGTGATGAGCATCGACACCAGAACACCGGCGGAAGCCAGCACCATGACGGGAAAAAGGTCCCGTTTCAGCTCTTTCCACGGTATGCTGAGCGCCCCCTCAAAGACCAGCGGAGGAAGGAAAACGGCGAAAATCAGGCTTTTCGTGAGCGTGATTCTTGGGGCATACGGCAACAGCGTCAGCAGGACTCCCGCGAGGACTAGTGTTGCGCTGACCGGAATCCGTATCCGGTGGGCGAGGATCGAGGCGACGGCGGCGACAACGAGGAGCATTTCCAGATTGTTGATTGTCAGGGACACGATGGGATCTCCGCAAAAACCTTTTTTTATACACCAGACATTCCCTGTCAAAAAACAGTTTCATAAAATGGGGAAGCATCATCTGGTCTTAAGCAAGTCCTGCGGATTATGAAAACATGCTCACACGCTTTACCGCAACAGCATCCGTTTCGAAAACCCCACTTTCTCCTGCCATCATGAAAAAGCCTCGGGAGAGAACATCGGCGAAAAGGCATTTTAAGAAGAATGTTCCATAAGAAGAACGGAATCAGAAATGGAGTTGTTTGACATAACCTGCCAGACCGTGTTGCCCGCGGGAGAGGAACCGTTATACTCTAAAACCATCATGATGGCGCGCTCCCTTTCTCTGGCCCGGGTCCCTTCCGGAGCCCAATGGATACTGCTGATCCTTTCATCTGCCTTTCTTTCCGTCTTCTTCGAGCTGGCTGGGCTCCCTGCGGCCCTCCTTCTCGGACCAATGGTCGGGGGGATTCTGCTCTCCGTCGGCGGAGGCAGCCTCCGTGTTCCACGGATTTTCCACGCCACAGCCCAGGCGGTGATCGGGTGCATGATCGCCCGCAACATCACTCCGGAAATACTGGTCACTTTCCGAAGGGATTGGCCACTCTTTATGGGTATTGTCTTTTTCACCATTGTTTCCAGCAGCCTTCTGGGATGGCTTTTGGGCCGCCTCCGGATTCTGCCGGGAACGACAGCCGTCTGGGGACTCTCTCCTGGCGCGGCTTCTGTCATGATGATGATGGCAGAATCCTACGGAGCGGATGCCCGTCTTGTCGCGTTCATGCAATATCTGCGTGTCGTCATGGTCGCGACTGCGGCTTCCCTGATCGTGCGATTCTGGATGAACGTCCACACCCCGGCCTCCAGACACTTCATCTTGTATTCCCCCGTCCACTGGCATGCATTTCTTGAGACACTGCTCATCCTCGTGATTGGAGGAGCCTTGGGGCGGCTATCACGGATTCCCGCCGGTGCGTTGCTCCTCCCGATGCTTCTGGGAGCCATCCTCCACGGAGCGCACATCGTTTCCATCGAACTCCCTCCGTGGCTGCTGGCAGCCAGTTACAGTTTTCTCGGCTGGACGATCGGACTTGGATTTACATGGCCCATTATCGTCCACGCCCTGCGGACATTGCCGCAAACCATCCTTGCCATCCTGACGCTGATCATTGTTTGCGGAGGGCTTGCTTTCTGGCTGGTCCACGTCCTCGGAATCAGTCTTCTGACAGCCTATCTTGCAACCAGTCCGGGGGGGATGGATTCGGTCGCCATCATCGCCGCAGCCACCCACAACGTCGATGTCCCCTTTGTCATGGCGCTTCAGACATCACGATTCATGGCCGTCCTTTTGTTCGGACCGGCGATTTCCCGATGGGTCGCCAACAGGATGGAACAACCGGAAACCCCTGACTCAAAGGGCTGGAACCCCGAGTCCCGACCCATCGAGCCCAAAGAAGAAAAAATCCTGGAACAGGTCCGGGAAGACGAGGACGAGCTGGATTGACGATATGAGGAGGGACCAACACATGCGAATGCCGGGCTTCCGCCGGCTTTCATACACGCCCTTTCCGGTTTACCGAAATGACCGACCGTCTGTGTTTCTTCGGGTTTATCCAGGCCTGTCTCCCGGAATCACCCGAATCAATGATTCACGGAGGTGTCTTAACCCATTCCGGGTCTGGGGAGTCGGTCGGTCAACACAAAAGTTGTCCAGAAACAGGCAATTCTTGTCCTGAAGGCAAATCTGGCGATCGTCCGGGGATAACACACATGACAACATACGGGGGGTGGAGGGCCTGGACCATGGAATCAGCCCAATGAAGAACCCGATGAACCGGATGAAACAATGGTCGCTTTCGGGAGCAGTCGATCGCACTCCTTTTTCACCACCCCGTAGCATTCGCAAGACCGGGCTTCCAGCCCCTTTCTGTCGAGAACAGTTATATGTCCACGGTGGTACGCGATCAACCCCGCCTTCTGGACGTTTCCGGCAGCCTCCGTGACGCCTTCCCGTCGCACCCCGAGCATGTTTGCGATCAGTTCCTGGGTCATGATCAGTTCATTGGTGGGCAATCGGTCGAGACTCAGAAGCAGCCATCGGCAAAACTGCTGATCCAGTGAATGATGCCTGTTACACACTGCCGTCTGTGCCATTTGCGTCAACAATGCCTGGGTATAACGGAGCAGGAGACGCTGCATCGGCCTTGCGCTATAGAATTCGTTTTTCAAAAGCTGACCCTTCAGCCGGTAAGCATGGCCAGCACTTTGCACAACAGCCCGGCTCGGCGTGGTTTCCCCCCCCATAAACAAGGAGACGCCGACAATCCCCTCGTTTCCGACCACGGCGATTTCGGCAGACGAGCCATTCTCCATGACGCACAACAGGGATACGATCGAGTTCGTCGGGAAATAGACGTGACGCATTTGCGTGTCTGGTTCGTAAATCACCTCGCCAAGCGTCAGCGGTACCAATTCCAGATGAGAAGAGAGACGGTTTTGTTCCTCCTCCGGCAAGGCGGAAAGGAGGTAGTTTTGGCAAATATGATGAAGTGGACACATGAACGGCTCCCGATATCATTTGGGTACGATCAGCTTTCCGGAGCATTCAAAGAGAGGCGCTGTGGCAAGCCGATCTTGCCCACTCTTTCTGAAATCTTGTGAGCGCCAACACCCTCAAAAGCCGCAGAACTGTCATTTTCAACACGAGATGTTCAAGCGTCGGATAAGTGACGAAAACGTCAAATCGCCAGCAGGCAACGGAGTGTTCCAAGGCGTAATCCGGGGAGCACCACCCGGCCTTCTCCGTCTCAATCCCTTTCCCGGCTAATGTGCGCTATCGTACAGATCCCGCCTGATCATGCGACTAGACTCGCAGATGAATCTGGAATTTTTATGGAATCTGTCCAGATTGATACTGTCCAAACACGCAATTGGTTTATGGCCGATCCCGACGGAAGAAGAACGCTTGAAGACTTTTTTCGCCGGATTCAAAAAGGAGTATGAGATGAACTGGGACATCGTAGCTGGCAACTGGAGTCAATTCAAAGGCAAAGTCAAATCTCAGTGGGGAAAGCTTACCGACGATCAGCTCAAAGTGATTGGCGGCAAGCGCGACGTATTGTCGGGCAAGATCCAGGAAGCCTACGGGATCTCAAAAGACGAAGCCGACAAGCAGGTCAGACAATTTGAAGACCTCAACAAGGACTACCGTCCAAAGTCCCCATCCTGACCTGTCCAAATCCGCGCGCGTCGACGATGAGACGCGCGCAACTCCGGACTTTCTCTGGAAGAACCTGTCGGTCTCGTGGTCCATGACGAGAGAAAGACGTTTTTCCTTTCACTTCTCTCCCCCATTTGGGTAAAGCGAGTCCAGCCTGTCTTGCCTTCTCGGGTTTCTGTCTGGAAAATTCGTCGCGTTACAAGCGGATCCAGGTCCGACAGATATTGACCAGAAATGGGAGTCAGAAAGAATGTCAACCTGTCAGAAACGAACGATATCCGGAAAGCTTTTAAACGGAACAAAACATTCGGAATCATGATGTCGGATCCCGCATTGGACTTTGTTCGTCATGAAAAGAATTTTCAAGACTCAAAAAGGCCTGGATGCCCCCTTTGCGCAGGAGATGTTGAACGTATACCCCGACGTCCCCTGGATTTTTTCAAGGGTTTATTCAGCCCACTCCGACGTTACCGCTGTCTATCAATGGAATGCGGTTGGGTCGGAAACTTGCGCGAAAAGGAAGACCGTCATCCGGAAAAGCCGGACCTGCTCAAGGAAAAAGAATACAACGCAGATTCTCCATCGCCGCTTGCGCAACTCCTCACAAAGACTTCTTCCGAGACGAACGATCACCCGAGCACCGTCCTCCTTGTAGAAGACGACCCCGAGGACGCCAGATTGATCCGGGAGGCACTGGGAAATCAGGAAGACAGCCTGTATCGCATCGAATGGGTGACAGGACTTTCATCGGCTCTGAAGCGTCTGGCGGAAAAAAAGATCGATGTGATATTGCTGGACCTGACTTTACCCGACGGAGATGGGATCAGTGCATTCGATCTCGTGTTCAAGGCTGCTCCGAATGCCCTGATTCTGGTACTGAGCTCGGCGAATGACAAAGAAAATGCGAGACTGGCCGTGCGGTGTGGAGCACATGATTATCTCGAAAAGAACCATGTCGATGCCCACTGGTTACCTCGCGCCCTTCGTTATGTACTCGAAGCAAAGTCGGCCGATGAAGCGGTGCGGAAAACCGCGTCCCTTTTCCGCGCAATGAGCGACGCTTCTCCACTCGGCATCTTTGTCTCTGATGAAAAGGGACATTGCGTTTATACAAATGCTTCATATCAGAAGATATCCGGGTTGACATTCGAGCGTGCGATGGGAACGAACTGGAGTCTGACGATCCACCCGGAGGATCGCCAGCGGGTTCTGTCCGAGTGGCATGAGGCGGCTCGAGAACAACGACCATTCCAGGCGGAGGTCCGGTTTCTTCGGGAGGACAAGAGCATTGTGTGGACACGCCTGAATTCAGCGCCAATGCAGGACGAGCAAAGATCTTATGGGCATGTACAAACGATAGAGGATATCACCGATCGAAAAATGGCTGAATCTGTGTTGCAGGTGGCAGAAGAATCTTTGTTCGAAGAAAAGGAACGCGCCCAGGTCACGCTCAACTCCATCGGTGACGCCGTCTTGACGACAGGCCTTCTCGGCAACGTAACCTATCTGAATTTGGTGGCAGAGACTTTGACCGGCTGGTCTCAAAAAGACGCGTTGGGCCGACATCTTTCGGAGGTGTTCAAGATTATTGATGGAACAACGCGCCAAATAGCTTCCGATCCGGTTCAACGCGCCATCGAACAGGGCCGGACCGTCGAACTGGACAGCAATTGTGTACTGATCCGCCGCGACGGATCAGAGTCCTCCATTGAGGATTCCACATCACCCATCCACAACCGCGAAGGTGAGATCTCAGGAGCGGTGATCGTCTTCCATGACAGCAGCGAATCGCGGTCGCTGACGCTGAAGATGTCCCATCTGGCACAGTATGATTTTCTTACCGGTTTGCCCAATCGAGTATTGATGGAAGAAAGGCTATCCCAGGCGATCCAGTTTGCCCATCGTTACCAGAAGCAAGTCGCGCTTCTGTTCCTGGATCTGGACTATTTCAAAAACATCAACGACTCTCTGGGCCATTCCGTCGGAGACCAGCTTCTGCAGTCTGTATCGAAGCGGTTGACAGGCTGCGTGCGCACAACGGACACAATATGCCGTCAGGGCGGTGACGAGTTCGTTATCCTTCTTTCCGAGGTCGAACACACGCAAGATGTAGTGCTTGTAGCGGAAAAACTGCTATATGCGTTTTCCACCCCCCATTTTATCGGCAGACACGAACTCCACGTCACCTTGAGCATCGGAATCAGCATCTATCCGGATAACGGCGTTGATACCGACACAATTATGCAGAACGCCGACACCGCGATGTATCACGCCAAGTCAAACGGACGAAACAGCTACCAGTTCTTCAGACCCGACATGAACATCCGCGCTGTCCACCGCTTATTCATCGAAAGCAGCCTGAGACGAGCCCTGAACCATGGAGAGTTTCTGCTTCATTACCAGCCGAAAATCGACCTTGTTTCCGGCATTATGACAGGAACAGAAGCCCTCATTCGATGGCAAGACCGGGACTCGGGACTCATTTACCCCGGAGAGTTTGTGTCAATTGCCGAAGAGTGCGGCCTTATCGTTCCCATTGGCCAATGGGTCATGCGCGAGGCTTGTGAACAACATCAGAAATGGCTCAAAGCCGGGCTTCACCCTGTACCGGTGGCGGTCAACATCTCCGCGATGGAATTCCGGCAAAAAAGTTTTGTGGAAAGTGTTGCATTGATCCTGAAGGAAACGGGTCTTCCTCCGGGTTATCTCGAACTGGAAATGACCGAAAGCATCCTGATGTATGATGCCGAGGATTCGGCCCTGGTACTGAAAGCACTCAAGACCATGGGGATAGAGCTTTCCATCGACGACTTCGGCACGGGCTATTCGAGCCTGAGCTATCTGAGGCGGTTCCCGATCGACACCCTGAAGATCGACCAATCCTTCATCCTTGACATCCCCACGGACAAGGATAGCTCTACCATCGTCAGCGCTGTGATCGGAATGGGAAGGAATCTCCATTTACGGGTTACCGCAGAAGGGGTGGAAACACAAGAACAGCTCGCATTCCTCCGTGCACATCAATGCGACGAGGGGCAGGGTTTTCTATTCAGCCACCCCTTGATTAACGGGGACCTGGAAAAATTACTCTCAAATTGACGGTCAACCATCAGGGTGCACCATAGCGAAGTCAAAAAGGATCCTCCTGGAGACCCTTCCGTTCACGCGAATGACATCACCATCCTCCCATATTGTCTTTCCCATTATGTTCGATAGCGAACAGACACCCTTTGTGAGGGAAGCTATGCTTCCATCAAGGTATGTGGACATGCCACCGGTTGTGATGCCCTGCCCAAAAAAAGCGATAAGGCTTTATGGGATAAGGTCGCTCGCAAAACATCCGTTTCAGGTTGTGTCGTCCATCATGGTCAATATGGGTTGTTCTGGCCACGTCGAAGAGTGTGGCGCGCCCGTATGCCAAAGACCATGATGACGCAAAAACGGACCGGTAGTTCATGAACTAAAACCGGGGGAGCAAGATGGACTGTGGAGTTCATGAAAGCCCCGGCGGGACACCGATGAACAAGGAGGAACGATGTCGCTATTGGCATGGATTGTATTGGGGCTTGTCGCGGGTTTCTCCGCGAGCAAAATCGTGAACGGAACCGGGCAGGGAGTCTTGATGGACATAGCTCTCGGCATCGTTGGGGCTGTGGTCGGAGGATGGGTATTCAACGCCTTTGGAATGTCAGGTGTTGGAGAATTCAACATCTATAGTCTGCTCGTCGCCTTTGTTGGCGCCGCCCTTTTGCTCGGGCTATACCATGCCTTCTTTTCCCGTGCCACCCGTGAGCGGGGTGGCTCATGACGGGGATTCCAATGATAGATAGCAGCCTTGCGGAATTTCCATGGACTCTTATACCTCCACCAGAAGGATACCCTGAACCGATCAGGTATCTTCCCGGGGACGGGGACGTATGGTCCGAATATTGTTTCCGCGTTGACCTGCATCCAGATAAAGAAGCGATTCCGTTCTGGGCAAACAAATCAAACCGTTTACAAACGGGGTCTAAAACAAGGGATCCCCTTGTATCGTTTATCAGGAGATTGCGAACATGAAAAAGATTGCCGCCTCACTTTACACAATATTACTGGCTGTTTCCCTTTTGTCCGTTGTGGGTTGTGGTTCAACCTCCAAGCAAGAAGGAGCCGGAGAATACATCGATGACGCTGTGATCACCACCAAGGTGAAAGCAGCCATCATCCATGAGCCCGGCCTGAAGATTGCCGAATTCAATGTTCAGACCTTCAAGGGAGAGGTTCTTTTAAGTGGATACGTGAAATCGCTGGGAGTCGAAAACAAGGCGGTTGAAGTGGCGCGAAAGGTCGAGGGGGTGAAATCCGTCAAGAACGATATTCGAATCAAGTAGGTTGGATATCTTTCAAACCTGTTTTCTTGGTCTAATGTTACCCGGAAAGCGCCATCAACAATCCTGCACGTTAAAAACCTGTATCGACAAATGACGTCCGGGGAGACAGAGATAAGTTAAGGTAAAGCAGGGTTCCCCGTCGCGGGAGTCCCGGTTGAGGGGTTCCCCTTTGCAGGGGTTCCCGTCGCGGGGTTCCCTGTCGCGGGAGTCCCGGTTGTGGGGTTCCCCGTCGCGGGAGTCCCGGTTGAGGGGTTCCCTGTCGCGAGAGTCCCGGTTGTGGGGTTCCCCGTCGCGGGAGTCCCGGTTGAGGGGTTCCCCGTCGCGGGGGTTCCCGTCGCGGCATTATCCGCCTTGGAGGTCAATGGGGACGGATCTGCTTCTGAAAAGACAGTGGCTTGACTCACTTTCCGCGTCATCTTCTTGCCCGGATCAACCGCCTCGAATCCAGATACCAAGATCTTTTTCAGATTGACAATAGACCTCATGTCACTTCCAAGACTTACCGGGTTTCTCCAGGCCTCTCCGGAATCAGTGATCTCTGCCATCAAACCCAGCAAAACAGAACTTAAAAGCAACTGGATTGAAAAAGAACGAAATGAAAGACATGCCGGAAGCAATTTCTGAGGAATTTTTCTTCTCCCAAGATCAAAAAACGGGGGATGCATTTTAAACTCCTATCAACCGGTTGGCCCTTCCACCCGATCCTTTTGACAAAGTATCGTTTTTTGTCTGAAAATCGGACGCCCATGCGATGAATCATTGGCTCCGCTTGCCAGACCATTCAGGAGAAAGCGAACTTGTTGCTCAGGAAAGCGTTGTCGCAACTCTTGTATCCTTAGTTCGGTCCGACTCCACTTATTTGACAGAATCAAGGAAACCGTCAACTGCCCCTCCCTTCAGGGAGATGCGCTTCAAGTCGTGACAGACAAGTTTGTGAATCCTGAATGGATTGAATGTCTCATCTTCCCCCGCCTTTTCGGAAATCCGGTTGCAGGCGGCGTCCGCTTCCCTGAACGTCTCCAGAAGGATGGCCGCCGGCTTTTCGGTAGGAAGAAGTTTGACCTTAAGGTCAGCTTCATGGGAAGAGTTTATTTCAAATATTTGAGTCAGTAAACAGAAAGGAGAGCGCATTCCTCCCCGGTGTAAACGCCGAGGTTCCCAATGCGCGCAAAGGATGAAATTACCTGTATCCAGAAGCCACATTCTACTGGCAAGCCTCGTCGGAACGACAATTGAATTTTTCGACTTTTATATTTTTGCGACAGCCGCCGTCCTGGTTTTCCCGTCTCTCTTCTTTCCTCCAGGCAATCCCGCCACAGCCACTCTCCAGTCCCTGGCCACGTTTGCACTGGCTTTTCTGACCCGTCCGATCGGGGCGATTCTTTTTGGCCATTTTGGTGACCGCGTGGGGAGAAAGGCCACCTTGGTGGTTTCCCTCCTGACCATGGGAATTTCGACTGTGCTCATCGGTCTCTTGCCGACATATGACAAGGTCGGGATTCTGGCCCCTGTTCTGCTAGCCCTTTGCCGGCTCGGGCAAGGAATGGGTCTGGGGGGAGAATGGGGCGGAGCCGTTCTGCTCGCCACAGAAAATGCCCCCGAACAACAAAGAGCCTGGTTCGGAATGTTCCCTCAGCTCGGCGCTCCGGCCGGCTTTATTCTCTCGACAGGCGTCTTCCTCCTGCTCTCCCATTTCACCACACATGAAGAATTCCTCCTTTGGGGCTGGAGAATCCCCTTTATCCTGAGCACGCTCCTTGTCCTCGTGGGGCTCTGGATCCGTCTCAGGCTTTTCGAAACCCCGGAATTCAAGAAATCTCTGGAAAAAGGGGAACAGGTTCGCATCCCGTTCCTTTCCGTCCTCCGACATCATCCGGGCGCATTGATTGCCGGTATTTTTTCCCTGCTGAGTACATTTGTCATGTTTTATCTGATGACAGTCTTTGCTCTCGGTTGGGGAACCAGCCATCTTCAATACCCTCGAGAATCTCTTCTCTTTGTCCAAATGGCCGGAGTGGTCTGTTTTGCAATCATGATTCCGGTTTCAGCCCACTATGCAGACCGAAGAAGTTGCCGGGAGGCCATGATCCTGGCAACGGTCATCATTTTCTTTTTCGGATTCGGATTTGCTCCCATGATGGTGTCCCATCATATTTTGAGGCTTTTCCTCTTTTTTGTGGCGGGATTTTCTGTCATCGGGCTGACCTACGGTCCGGCCGGCACGATACTCTCAGAGCTTTTTCCCACACCCGTCCGATACACCGGAGCATCTCTTGCATTCAATCTAGCCGGTATTGTCGGGGCTTCTCCGGCTCCTTACATTGCGACAAAACTTGCGTTGACCTATGGCATCAAAGCGGTGGGGTATTACCTGTCGATCACGGCGGTCATCACTCTTTTGGCCCTGATAGCGCTTCGCCCCGCCCCCGAAACAGTGCGAGAGACGGCACCGGAAATATGAAGAACCCTCGACCTGTTCGTCCTCCCGGAAAGATTAAAATGATTTTTTCAAAACAATGAAAATAAAGGAAGATCCGGCGGAGGTGCAGATTGGGAATTCCAGTAAAATCGCGTCCGACCCATTCCCTCCCGGAAGTCGAAAAATTGTCGGCACCGACAATCTGAGGGGGACCCCATTGTCAAGACAATTTTCAGCCCTTTTTTAAGCACATCGTTCTGGTGTTTGAAAAGAACCCCGAGTGGTGCTTTATAGAGGATCTCCCTCACGAGGGTGTTGGCGGGTATGTTGTGTTTGAGGCAGAGAACATCAAGCTGATCTTTTTTACCAAAAAGCCTGATTGTTTCAAATGTTTGATGGCTAAATTAAGGAGAAACCCGAAAGAATTTGCAGGCCCTCGATCAGGGTCCGGAATGAGTTGTGTGAGACGAGCAAGCATATAGCGCCCGCGTGCAAATAGTGGCCGTAAATAACCGCGAAACAGGTGGTCCAAGAGTTCAGCCCCACCGAAAGTCGCTATCACTCTGTCTAAATCAGTGCAACAACGCTCCAGTTCTCCATCCTCAAACAAGGCATCACCACAATGCTCCCAAAGGGATCGTGAGATCATTGTCGGACTGGGGGGGAATATGGTTGATTTCTGGTATGCCGTGCGAAATAACCTATTCCATGGGAGGAAGAACCCGACTATTAAACGAGATTGCTTCCTTGTTGAACATGCATATCAAACCTTGGCGATATTTATATGAAATCGACTTTATGCGACGGGGGACATAATCTCCCTTTTTTGGGACATTCGTTGACCGACCGCAAACAATTTCAACAAGGATCAGGCATACATTAATTTTCCTCGAGGTTCCGGAATAGGACGGCCGATTTCCCGGGCAGTCTCGATCCATTCCCCAATAACATCTTCGGCGGCCTTCACCGCTTCGGCATAGGTTTGACCGTCGGCCATACATCCAGGCAATTCCGGGACCTCCACAATATAGGAGTTGTCTTCTTCACTCCAGTAAATGATCAGTTCATAACGAATCGGCATCTTTTTCTCCTGATAGCTTGTATCGGACAATGGCATTTCGGATCTGTTTGACTTGATAGGGCTTTGCCATTCCTTTTTTCGGCTGAAGGTTGAGGATTTCAGCGACTCCATCCCTCGTGAAGATGTGATGATCTCCTCGAATTCGTCGATCAAAGCCTAAAGATAACAAGAATCGGCACAGTTCG
This sequence comes from Leptospirillum sp., assembly GCA_027343785.1. GTDB lineage: Bacteria > Nitrospirota > Leptospirillia > Leptospirillales > Leptospirillaceae > Leptospirillum_A. The sequence continues at coordinate 30,259 of DAHWKF010000080.1, forward strand.
TCGAAGTGGATATTCGCATCGGCATTTCCCGAAAGAATCTTTTCTCGAAATCTTCCGAATCCGCTCACTTTTGCAACTCCGCCAAGTCCTCCGCTTTCATGTGAGTATATCTTGTTAACATCTGCAAAGTCTTGTGCCCTGTAATCGCGGCGACCTGCATGGGGTTCAGGCCCTTTTCGAAAAATCGGCTAGTCGCCTCGTGCCGGCGATCGTGGAAGGTGAGGTCGGTCAGAAAACCCGGATCCGGTTTCGTTTTCTTTTCCTTGAATTCGTTTTCGTAGGCGGCCCGGGTTCGTGTAAGAACGCGGATGAACGCCTTCGCAATCGAATTCGGGTCCCCCAAGGCCCACACCCTCCCATCGATTCTTCGGGGAAGGCTGGAAAGGATGCGGACCGCTTCGGTCGATAATGGAACAATTCGCTTCTCCCCGTTCTTTGTCTCCGGAAGCGTGACGGTCTTCTTTTTCAATTCGACATGGTTCCAGGTCATCCCGGCGATCTCGGCTCTCCTCATTCCCGTTTCGAGGGCGAAAAGAACCACCGGACCGATATCACCCCCATAAATTTCACATTCGGACAGAATCCTCTCCAGTTCCCCCGACTTCAGACGGCGGCCTCTTTCCTGGGGAAGCTTGGGCTTTCGGATCCTTTGGACAGGATTGACCAGACCCTCCATCCCCCATTCCTTAATCGCAATAGTAAAGAGATAGGACAAAAGGGCCAGTTCCAGGCAGACGGAATTCGGTGATACTTCCTCAAGGCGTTTGTCCCGCCAGGTGGCGACATCGGATCCCCGGATCGATAACAGGAAAAGGTTCGCAAAAGAGGTCTCTTTCCACCGCCGGATATATCCCTTTTCGACCGCGTGTCCTTTTTTTTCGCGACGACACTTCCCTTTCGTAGCGATCCAGGGCTTCCGAGAGAGTCGTCTTGTCGGCTTCCGTCCGGTCGACAAAGAATCCCCGGTCCATTTCGCCTTCGAGCGATCGGGCCTAGGCTTCCGCATCAGCCTTTGTAAAAAACGTCCGGGTCTGGAGCGGAAATCCTCTCCTCCGGACCTTGGCCCTCCATTGCAGATCCCCGCGTTTTTCGAACGTGGCCATTCCCTTCCTCCCAGAACCCCGGGAATCCTCATTTTCGGACTCAGTGTCCCAAAAAAGCAAAATTCGGGAAAAAGAGAGAAAGGGCAGTTGCAAAATAAGCCTTATTTTACAATGAAAAGAAATGGCGCGCCCGGAGGGATTTGAACCCCCGACCTTTAGATTCGTAGAATGAAGCGGATGTTTTTCATGGTTCATGATCTTCTGTTATCTTGTTTTATTTAACAGTTATTTGCTTGAAAACAAAGAGTGCTCTTTGATGCTCTCTTTTTACCGTTTTTTATCCTCGAACCGGCACCAAAACCGGCACCAGAATTTTTCCGGACAATGGCCTGGATTCTGGATATTGAAAAACATTTCCGGAACGAAACAGGAAAAAACCGGAGTGCCGATTTTTGACGCCCTCTTCGGCACTTGTAAATGGTGTCAAGACAAAGGGGCCATATTGTAAACAGTAACTATACAGTATACAATTTTAGCATGATAAGCAGCTTCCGGCATAAAGGACTCGAACAGTTTTTCCTGACAGGATCCAAGGCCGGCATTCAACCGGCTCATGGCGCACGGCTTCGACTCCAGTTGACCCGGTTGGACAGCGCAAAAAATCCGGAGGATATGAACGCTCCCGGGTGGAAGCTGCATTCCCTCAAAGGGGAACTTTCCGGTTCATGGGCAGTTTGGGTGATAAAAACTGGAGACTGGTCTTTGGATTCAAGGAAGAAAATGCGGCCGATGTCGATTATGTGGATTACCATTAGGAGGAGATCATGAGTCGAATGCATAACCCGGCACACCCCGGAGAAGTTTTAAGAGAATTCATTCCGGAAGGAATGACCATCACGGAATTGGCACGGCGGTTGTATGTCACGCGTGTGTCCCTTTCGAGGATCCTGAACGGAAAGTCTGGAATCTCGGCCGAGATGGCGATCCGTATTGGGCTTCTGACGAAAACAACTCCGGAATCCTGGTTGGAAAATCAGGGAGCCTGGGACTTGTGGCAGGTTTTGCAAAAACCGCACCCGAAGATTGAACCGCTAGTGGGCATGGGACGGACATGAAGACCTCGAAGCTTATGGCCCTTCCGCTGAACCCGGGGAATATGGCGGATCTGGCTATATTCCCAGAGCAAGACAAGACGTGGTCTGGGCTCCAGTCCCCAGCAACAGGCCTCCGACACTGAGGCACTTCGTCAAATTCATCCCAATGGGATCCGGACCCTCCCCCGCTGATTTCATATCTGCCCTGTTGTTCGGACGTTTTGACCTCGAACGGACACCGGATTTCTGTTGAAGGCTAAGTCCCCATGGCGTGGTGGGCTTTGGTCTGATCTCCAATTCCCAGCAACAATCCTTCGACACTGATATCTTCGTCAATTTCATCCCAATGGAGCCCGGACCCTCCCCCGCTGATTTC
>DAHWKF010000043.1 GCA_027343785.1 Leptospirillum sp.
CGGCGCCTTTCCCCGGAAAGAGTCTGTCCCAAGGCGGGTGATCCCCCGCATACGGGGCAGAACGGGTAGTCCCAGTCCAAGCTCCCAGTCAGAAGCGTACGGAGAGTTTCATGGAGACGCTCGAAGGAAACCCGCAGGGTCAGTTTGATCAGATGCATCAACAGGGGACCCGGAACATCCATTTCTCTCGAAATCTGGTCAAGGTAAGCGTCGTCTCGCGAGAGCACCGTCCGGATCAGCCAGGGTTCGCTTCTTCCGGAGACCCTCAGAAAAGCTGCGATCCGTTGAGCCAAAACCTCCTTTTCTCCCCCCCCCTGCCGCATGACGGTCAGGATTTTCCGGAACTGGGTTCCCGAACTGGAAAACTCAAGCCGGGCAAAAGATTCGCGATCCAGAAGGGCTCTCCCCACCTGTCGCCTGTCCCGAACATTCTGATCACGGAGGTCGATCGCCGGGAGAAAATCATCCGGACTTGAAGCATGCCAGATTTCTTCAATTTTTTGCTGGAACTGAAAAATTTCCCTCAGGTGAGGTCGTGCCCGTATATGGGCGGCAAGCTGCTGTTCCCTCGTCAGAGCCATCTTATTCTTCCTTCCCTGAATCGTTTTTGGAGAGGGTCGATATTTTCTTGAGCCGCTGGACCCGGATCACCCCCTTCACCTGCTGGATTTCATCCATGATCGTCTGGAGATGCGTCATGTCCCTGACCATCAGGGAAAAATTGAGAACCGCCATTTTCCGCCTGTCCTGCCGGACTTCGGCATGGGTGATATTCGTCCCCTTGGCCGAAATCACAGCCGATACGCCCGCAAGCATTCCCGGCTTGTCTTCCATCAAAATCCGAAGATCCACGTCAAAAAACGCTCCGGAGTCCGAATCCCATGTCGCGGCAATAAACCGTTCCTTCTGGACGGAAAGATGGTCAAGATTGGGACAATCCCGGGAGTGAATCATGATTCCGCGACCACGCGTCACGAAACCGACGATTTCCTCACCGGGAACGGGACTGCAGCAGCGCGCCAAACCCAAGAGGAGATCTTTTCCCCCACCCCGGACGACAATGGGATAATCGGCTGAAGAAACTTCGTGGTCCTGTGCAACACCCGAAGGCGCGTCAAAAGGAAGCGGGAAAAGTTTTCTGAGAATAGCCTGAGGGGTCACCTTCCCGAAGCCGATCCGAGAAAACACATTTTCGACCGTCGGCGTCGGCAGATCCGAAAAAGACAGGATGGTCTCCAGATACGGAGGTTTCAGAAACTCGTTCAGGGATTTATGGACCTTTCTGAATTCGGACTCCAGAGCTTTTTTCCCGATTTCGGCACTTTGCCTGTCTTCTTCCTCTTTGAGCCAATGCCGTATTCTGGCGCGAGCCCGGGGAGTCGCAACATACCGGAGCCAGTCCTTGCTGGGAGTCTGGGTGGGGGAAGTCAAGATTTCAACGATATCGCCCGATGCCAGAACCGTCTTGATCGGAGCCCATCGACCGTTGATCCGGGAACCGACGATATGATTCCCCAAATCCGTGTGGACGCTGTAGGCGAAGTCGATCGCCGTGGCACCATGGATGAGTTCTTTCACCTGTCCCTTGGGTGTAAAGATATAAACCTCATCAGGAAAAAGGTTGACCTTCACGGAATCCATGAATTCCCGGTTGTCCGGAAGTTCTTTTTGCCATTCGACCAACTGCCTGAGCCAGGCGACAACCTTTCGCTCGCCTTCGGCAGGCGCGCTGTCGGCTTTTTCCTTGTAATTCCAGTGGGCAGCAATGCCTTCTTCCGCTACGCGGTGCATCTCTTCGGTCCGGATCTGGAACTCCACCGGAACGCCTTCCGGGCCGATCACCGTTGTATGCAGGGACTGATACATGTTCGATTTGGGAACCGCGATAAAATCCTTGATGCGTCCGGTGATCGGTTTCCAGATACTGTGCAGGAGTCCCAGGATGCCATAACAGTTCAACTTGGTATCCGTAATGATCCGAATACCCATCAGGTCGTAGATTTCATCAAAAGGGATTTCCTGGAGCGTCATCTTCCGGTAGATGCTGTAGATATGCTTGTATCGGCCCAGGACACGGCCCGGAATGCCGTTTGATTTCAGTGCGTCTTCGGCCGTCTGTACGATCAGGTTGATATAGTTCTTTCTTTCCTTCCGCCTGGTCGCAACGCGGGTCCGCAAATCCTGGAACGTCTTCGGCTCGAGGATCGAAAACGAGAGATCTTCCAGTTCCGACTTCATCCATCCGATCCCCAGCCTGTTTGCAAGAGGGGCGTATATTTCCAGCGTCTCCTGGGCGATGGCCCGTTGTCTGGAGCCTTCAAGGGAGGCCAGTGTCCGCATATTATGCAAGCGGTCTGCCAACTTGACCAGGATGACCCGAATATCTTCCGACATCGACAGCAGCATCTTGCGGAAGTTTTCCGCCTGTTTTTCCGCCTTGGACGCCTGATACTGGAATTTGCCGATCTTGGTCACGCCGTCAATCAGGGTCAGGACTTTTTTGCCAAACTTCTGTTCGATCAAATCCGGTGGAAGAGAGGTGTCTTCTAGGGTGTCATGCAGCAGGGCAGTAATCAGGCATGTGGCATCCACTTTCATGCTGGCCAGAATCAGGGCTACCCTGAGAGGATGGTCGACATAGGCCTCCCCCGAACGGCGGTATTGTCCTTTGTGGGCTTCCGCGGCCAGCCGATAGGCTTCACGCAGTCTGTCCGTGACATCCGGACTGCTGTTGTACAGCAAAACTTCCGACACAAGCGTTTCGATGGTCGGATCGTTCGCCGGCGCATGAACTCTGATGTCAGACGTTTCCTGTATGTTCGACCTATCCTGTGGATCGGTGGCGACGGATGGAAAAATGCCGCTCAACGTGATCTCCCTTGCCGACCAGTTCCGGAGTCATGACCAGATCGAGCCTGTCCCCCGGTTTGGGCAGATTTGTTGTCTGTCTGAAGGCCGCTTTTTCCGTTCCGTGGCTCCAGCGGAAATGGCACAAGACCAGACGTCCGTTTGTCGTTTCCATGCGTTCTACCAATACGTTCCGGATCCCGAACAGCGGAGCGGGAAATCCCTCTCCAAAAGGAACCAGCCGGCCGAGGCCCTCCCAGAACGATGGAGAACGGTAATACGCCGGAAGAAAAGCGTCTATCTCAAGGGAGTCCGGCGTTCCCCCTTCCTGACAAGATCCGGCTTCCTGCAGGATCTTTCCGAGAACCGCCCGGACCTTTCCCAAAAGCTCGACGGGAAATCCCAGGCCACCGGCTTTCGGATGTCCTCCGCCTGAAATGGGCAGGCCTTCGAGTTCCTTCAGGATATCCGAAAGCGTGATCCCTCCCCTCAGACGGAGGGAACCCCTCACACCCCCTCCCGGGCTGAGAGTCGCCACAAAAACCGAACGATCGAACTCTTCGCTGAGACGGTGCGCAATCCGTCCCATGACGCCGGGAGCCCAGTCTGGGGCAAACAGAAAAGGTGTTCCGTCCCATTGGCGTCGGGCCTCTTCATATATCGTCCACTCGGCTTCCCGTCGCCTCTTGTTCATTTCCATCACCTGTAAGGAATACTTCTCGGCTTCGGAGGAGGTCCGGGCCATCAGCAGGTGAAAGGCCGGCAATGGGTCAGACATCCTCCCCGGAGCGTTCAGGGACGGAATGACCCAGAAAGAATAATCGTTGACCATGATCTTCCGGTGAACACGTTTTTTGAGAAGCGCCTTGACTCCGGGAAAAGCGTCAAGGATATCCCGATCAAGCAGGGCCTGTATGAAATATCGATTTTCGTGGAGGATGGGTGCCCGATCCGAAAGGACGGCCAGTCCCGCAAGAAACGCCATTTCACGCTCCTCCGGATCTTCCACATACCCCCGCAAAAGAACGTACAGACAACCCACCGCCGTGAGATTGGAGCGCCCCTGGGGGTGGACAATCGCCATGTCATCCGGCCAGGGCTCTTGAAGAAGATGGTGATCGACGACGATAGAAGAAAGCCCTCTCCTTCCGGCTTCCTGAAGCAGTGGAAGATTCGAGACTCCCAGATCGGCAACGATCAGGACTCTGAAACCTTCCCCGGGAAGGGACAGGATACGGTCCGGATTCAGGCCGTGTCCTTCTTCACGCCTCACAAGAAGAACCCTGTGAGGATGTTGTCGCCGCGACAAGAACCGCGAACACATCACAGCGGAAGTGATCCCGTCCACGTCCAGATCCGCATATATCGCGATTGGAGAACTGTCCGCCAGGGCGTTTCCCAAAATATCCTGGGCTACCAGGATGTCTCCCACCGCATCCTCGCCGGGAGGAAGGGGATGAAAAAAGGATTCAGACAAGGACTCCCAGTTGAACCCTCTCCCCAGAAGGAAGCGGGCCCAGATCGGATCTATCCCGATCTCCCGCGCCATATCGGAGACTTCTCCCTCCATGACTTCCGGAAGCAGCCAGCCCGAGGTTCTTTTTCGTTCTCCGTAATCGGTATCCATGATTCATGTCCTAGATAATCAGTTTTTTCTTCAGATAAATAAAAAAGATAATCAGGACCACCGGAAGGACGAAAAGCCCCAGACTTCCCAGGACTTCTTCCGGATCGATATAGTTGTTTCCCACTGGTTACTCCCTTGTCAGTTCCTTGCGTTGGTATTCCGGACCCCTTGTCCCGGTAAAGCTTTCCCCCCGCTCAATACGGCCTTTTTTCCCCGCGGAATCACCAGGAGCATCGGACTTGCGACGAAAATCGAGGCGTATGTTCCAATGATAACACCCAGCAACAGGGCAAGCGAGAAATCATGGATGACCGGACCTCCCAGGAAAAAGAGCGCAACCAGAACCAGTAGTACTGTAGATGATACCACAACTGTACGACTCAGAACCTGATTGATTCCCAGATTGATGACTTCCTCCATGGACTGCCGGGTCGCCCGCCGCAGTTGTTCCCGAATACGGTCAAACACGACTACGGTATCCGTCAGGGAATAACCGGCCAGGGTCAATAGGGACGTCACAACCAGAAGATTGATTTCGATTCCGAGAAGATACAAAAGGCCCAGAACGGCCATGACATTGTGGAACGTCGAAATGGCGGCTGCCAGACCGAATCTGAATTCAAAACGGAATGCGATATACACAATAATGCCGATAATCGAGTATACGATGGCCAAAAACGCCTTGCCGGCGAGTTCATTGCCGATTGTCGGGCCGATCTCCGTTGCGGAAAGAATCGTCATCTGGTTGTCCGGAAAACCGGAGCGCAGATCCTTGAGCAGGGCCGCGGAGACTGGAGATCCATTCTTTTGCCCGACTTTTGTCCTGATCAGAATGTCACTGGAGGACTGGATATTCTGTATCTGAACCCCGTGAAATCCGTTTTTTTCAAGAAGAGAACGGATTTCCTGAAGAGAGACGGTCTTCTGGAAGTGGACCTGGACAGCCGTGCCGCCGACAAAATCGATCCCCAGATTCGCCTTTCCACGGGCAATCTGAAGCAGGGCGAACAGACCGAGGGCGAGCAGGATCGAAGATATCGTCAGAGTGATCTTTCTTTTTCCCATAAAGTCTATCGAGGGATTCTTGATGAGTTCGATCATCGCTTTCTCCGGGACAACATATCAGTATGTGGTGGACGCTTGTCGGGATTCATATGGACAGCCTTTCAAGCTTTTTTCGGGCGGTAATGGCATCAAAGACAACACGTGTCCCCACAAGCGCCGTGAACAGGTTGATCGCGATTCCCACGGACAGGGTCACGGCAAATCCCTTGATCGGACCGGTTCCGAAAATAAATAAGATCAGCGCCGTAATCAGGGTAGTCACATGGGAATCCACAATCGTCAGGAAGGCTTTGTCATACCCCGAATCAATTGCCGAGCGCACAGGCTTGCCCAGTCGGATTTCTTCGCGAATACGCTCGAATATCAAAACATTGGAGTCCACTCCCATACCGATCGTCAGGATGATACCTGCGATACCCGGAAGGGTCAGCGTCGCGTGCAAGGCGGCCATCGCCCCTACCAGCAGAATCAGGTTCAAAAGAAGGGCTCCGTCCGCGATAACCCCTGAAAATCGGTAATATACAGCCATGAAGAGCAGGACCAGAATGCCGGCAAATATGGTCGCTCGGACACCGGCCCTGATGGAGTCCTTCCCCAGGGAAGGGCCCACTGTCACATTCTGCAAAATATGGACAGGTGCCGGCAGGGCACCGGATCGAAGAACAATCGACAGGTCCTTGGCCTCCTTCAGGGTGAAGCTTCCCGTAATCTGGGCCTGACCTCCGGCGATTTCCTCCTGGATAACCGGGGCAGAATACACCACATTGTCCAGAACTATGGCGAGCCGTTCCTTGACGTGGTCCCGCGTGATTGTGTCAAAAAGCTTGGCGCCCGCTGAATTGAAGGTCAGGGAAACATAGGGCTCGTTGAATTGTCCGAAGGCCACCCGGGCGTCCGATATCAGGTCACCGGACATCAAAGCGCCTTTTTTGAGCAGATAGGGCAACTCTACGCGCTGTCCTTTTTCACCTGTCCTGTGAGAGTAAAAAACTTCATCCCCCTTTGGAACCGGTGACTTTTTCTCCAGGATTTTATCGGCATCCGGATTCTTGTCGTCGACGAGCAGGAATTGGAGACGGGCGGTTCGGCCAATCAGGGACATGGCGCGTTCAGGATCGTTGATACCTGGCAGTTCGACCTGGATCCGGTCTTTGCCCTGCCGTTCGATCAGAGGTTCCGCCACGCCAAACTGGTCGATCCTGTTTCTGATCACTTCCATGGCCTGTGTCATCGCATGGGCCCGAATCCTCTTTTCTTCGGCCGGGGGAATGGAGAAGGTCACCGTACTGGCGTCCTGGGACTGGATCTGAAGATAGGGATAATGACGACGGACCCGTTTTACAAGAGTATCCCGGTCTTTTCCGCTGCCGACCGGAAACATGATCGTCGTCCCCTGTATACGGGGTTCCATCGAAGGGGTCTTCATGGCGGTTGATATCTCCTGAAGAGTCCCCTCGACCGCTTTCTCCCGGTCAACCTGAAGCGTGACAGACATGCCCCCTTTCAGATCCAGACCGAGGGAAATCTTTCCGGATGGCAAGAGTTTCCTCACATTGCCAGGCAGATCCTTCCAGACCGGCAATGACGGAAGAAGAAGGAGAAGAGAAATAAAAGTTGCCCCGCCCAGAAGGGCCAGACGAAAACCGATTTTTCTTTTCATGGTTTAGAACTCAATCCCTTTCCATACAATCTGTTCGTAGTCCTCGGCAACTATATCTCAGATGCCAGAGAGATGATCGTCTGTTTCAGGACTGTGACGCGGACTTCCGGTGCCACTTCCAACTCGACGGTCCGGTCTCCCAGCGAGACGACATTTCCGATCAGGCCTCCAGAAAGAAGGACCCTGTCCCCGACCTTCAGCTCGGCCAGAAATGTCTGGTGTTTTTTCTGACGTCGCTTTTGGGGAAGTATGATCAGCAAGTACAAAAAAACCACAAAGAGAAGAATAGGGAGAAGATTCAGCAAAGCGGAGGTTCCGCCTGTCGGTGCCTGGGCATTCATGAAAGACCCCTTTCAGTCATTTGGAATGAATCGATTTTGTTCTGGGACCATTTCCGGAAATTGCCGGCCCTGATTTCTGCCCGGGCCTGCTTCATCAAGTCCAGATAAAAAGACAGATTGTGAATCGTATTCAGGATGGGACCCAGCATCTCCCCGTTCCTGAAAAGGTGATGTATATAAGACCGGGAATAGTGTTTGCAAACCGCGCATGAACATCGCGGGTCGAGAGGGGAATCATCCTGTTCGTAGCGGGCGTTCCGGATGACAACACGCCCGGATTGGGTAAAGACCATCCCGTTCCTTCCGTTACGTGTCGGCAAAACACAATCGAACAGGTCTACACCCCGTTCGATTCCGGCCAAGAGGTCTTCTGGATAGCCGATCCCCATCAGGTAACGGGGCTTGTCGGTGTCCAGTTCCCGAAGGGTCTCAAAAACAACGTTGTTCCGTTCTTCAAAAGACTCCCCGATGCCAAGACCTCCTATACCGAACCCGGCAAAAGTCTGGCCATCCTTCCCTTTCATGGAGCGAAGGGAGATGGCGCTCGACTTTCTGGCGTCCAGATCGGTCCCTCCCTGCACGATGCCAAGAACCGCGTCCTCCGGACCGGATACATCCAAAGACCTTTGGGCCCATCGTAACGTTCTGGCATGGGCATCCCGCAAATCCTCAGGAGAAGAAACGGGATCGACAAGATGATCAAGGACCATGATCAGGTCAATTCCCATGGAACGTCCGAGAATCACGACATCTTCCGGAGAAAGGAAGACGTTTCGCCCATCATAGGGTGACTGGAAAAATACTCCTTCTTCCCTGACCTTGACGGAACCTTTCAGGCTATAAACCTGATACCCTCCGCTGTCTGAAAGGACAGGGCCATCCCAGCCCATGAAGCAGGCGATGCCCCCTGCCCCACGGACAACGGACTCTCCCGGACGGAGCCAGAGATGAAACAGGTTGACCAATATGATCTGCGCCCCTGTTCCACGAATCTGATCCGCTGTGAGTCCCCGGACGGTCCCCCGGGTTCCGACCGGCATGAACGCCGGTGTTTCAAAGGACCCATGATCCGTACTCACCCTGCCTGTCCGGGCTGAAGATGGGGATCCCCCGCAATCGACCTGAAATTTCACATGACATCCGGTGCGGAAATTCCCAATAAACCCAAGCCTGTTTTCAGAATCCGCCCCACGGCAACGGAGAGGCCGATACGCGCAACCATGATCTTCTTGTCATGGAGCTCCTGCGACAGAATCCGGTGGTGAAAATAAAAATGATGGTAATGTCCGGCCAAGTCCGTCAGGTATTCCGTCAAGGGGTGAATTTCAAGGGAGCGAGAAGCTTCGTTCAGGACATAGGAGAACCGATCCAGAATTCGGACCAACTCCCTTTCGGCAGGCTCCGACAGGGCCTCCAGGTCGGCCGATTTCCAGACCACAGGAATCTCAACCCCTCTTGACTGGGCTTGTCGAAGGAGACTCCTCACCCTGGCGTGGGCATACTGGACATAATAGACAGGATTATCCATGGAACGTTCCTTCGCCTTGTTCAGGTCAAATTCCACGGAGGATTCGTGCGATCGAACCAGATAGGAAAAACGGGTGGCATCCACTCCCACCTCATCGAGGACCTCCCGAAGGGTGACAAATTCTCCTCCTCTCGTCGACATGCTGACCGGACGTCCATCCCTCACAAGGCTGACAAGCTGAATCAGGGCGACGCGAAATTCGACCGGTCGATCCAGGAGATCCGACAATGTCCTGATTGCTGCGTTCATTCTGGGGATATAACCGTGATGATCGGCACCCCAGACATCCACGAGAAGATCAAACCCCTGTTGAATTTTTTGGGCATGGTAGGCGATGTCGGCGGCAAAATAGGTCAGCCGACCGTCGCTCCGCAGGAGGACGCGATCCTTGTCATCCCCTAAAAGCGTTGTCCGAAGCCAAAGGGCCCCTTCTGATTCAAAGACGTCCGGTACATTTCCTTTTTCATTCCGGCCTGAAGCTTCGCGTATCCTGGCAATCCAGAGAGTGATGGCGTCCGTTCCCGGGCCTTCTGACGGTCGATGCAGGTCCTTTTCGGAGAAAAACGTATCAAATGCCACACCAAATTGCCGAAGATCTTCCCTGATACCCTCCATGATCCGGCTCTGCGCGATCTCGGTAAACTTTCCGAGGTATTCATCCTCCGGCGCAAGAGGATCCAGAGCGTTCCGGGCTTCCTGTTCTGTCAGGAGACCGGGGGTATCCAGAATAAGCCGGGCTAAATCTCGTATGTAATCTCCCTTATAAGGAGTTCCGCCTTTCAGAAAGGCTTCCTCTTCCTTCTGGGGAACCTCACGGATCAGCTTCCGCCAGGCCAGGCAGGTCGAGCGCCCGAGCATCTCCATCTGGTTGCCGGCATCATTGATGTAATATTCGGTTTTGACCTCATGACCGACTGCCTTCAGTATTCGGGAAAGCGCGTCTCCATAAGCGGCTCCACGTCCATGTCCGACATGTAGCGGACCCGTGGGGTTGGCGCTGACAAATTCAAGCAGGATTTTCCTTTTTGAATCTTCCGGAATGACAGGGTCACTTGTTTCGTCGAGGGCTTTCAGGAGAGCGTCCCGAATGGACTGTTCGGAAAATATGAAATTCAGATACCCGGGGCCCGCAATCTCGATCGATTGAAAGAGGGATGCATCCATCAGCTCCTGGCGGAGGGATTCGGCGATTTTCCGCGGTGGTAGCTTCAAGAGGGGAGCCAGATGCATGGCTACCGGTGTTGAAATTTCCCCGAAGCCTTCCTTTTTCGGAAACTCCAGCCGGATTCCTTTCGGCAAGAGCGTCGACAAATCTTCCGCTAGGCCAATTTCTTTCATATAAGACCTTATCGCCGCAGCCGCAAGGTCTCGCACCCAATATTCAAGCACTATAACTCCTAAGGGTTTCTCAAAACATCCGGAACTTTCTGAACGAAAAGGGGCAATTTTTGCATCGTATCATGATCGGCCGATTCTCTCAATTATGGCCGGGCGGAACGGGGTTAGGAAGGGCGGGGGGTTTTCCTTGAACGAACATCGGAAAGATCGCGGGGATAGGGGAAAAGTGCTTTGTAGGGGTAAGGGAAATAATGGCCGGCCAAGTAAAGTTCCCTGCCATGGCGTGCGATCATGAGGGCATTGTCTCTTGCAAGCGGTATGGGGGAGAGGCGGAGAACCATTCCGCATGCCAATGCAAGTTCCTCCAGTCGGGAACGCAACAAAGCGTTGGCGCTGACCCCCCCTCCCACCAGTAAAACTTCGGGGGATTCGCATGCAACAATTTTTTCCATCCTGTCCATCACATGCGAAACGATGGCCTGCTGAAGGGAAGCCGCTAGCTGGGGACGCGTCAGGGGAGTAATCCCGACTTTCTGGACCAGGAGGGCAAAGGCGGTTTTCAGACCGCTAAAACTGAAATCCCAGGGACTTTCCGTCCGGATATTCTTCCGGGTCAGGGGCAACAGGGGTAAAGTGTTTCGAAGGGCTTCCTTCTGGATGGACGGGCCTCCCGGATAAGATAGCCCAAGGATTTTTGCCCCTTTGTCGAATGCTTCCCCCGCGGCATCGTCAACCGTCTGGGAAAGGAGGATCAGTTCAGGCCATTTGTCAATCCTGAAAAGATGGGTGTGCCCCCCCGATATCACAAGCCCGATCGCTTTACCACGGATTTCATCAGCGGATTCGACACAGGCTCTCAGGTGGGCCCCGATATGATCAACTCCAATGAGCGGTAACTTCAGGGGAGCGGCCAATCCTTTGGCATAAGCCATTCCCGTCAAGAGAGAGCCCAGTAAACCTGGTCCTCGTGTGACGGCAACCCCGGCCAACTGTCCCGGACGGGTTCTCGACACGCTGAAAGCCTCCCGGACTAGCGAAGGGAGAACGTCTACATGTGCCCTGGAGGCAACCTCCGGAACAACTCCACCAAAACTCTCATGGAGATTTTCCTGAGAATGGATCCGGTGAAACAAAACGGCCCCGGTCATGTCGACCAGGGCCACAGATGTATCGTCACACGATGTTTCAATTCCAATGATCAACGCTGGTGCATCCAAAAAATATCAGCCTATGCCTGCCATGACATCTTCTTCGAGAAACACCGGTTGCCCTTCCCGCAGGACAACCCGAATTTTCTGGGACTCCTTGAAACGCCCTGCGATAATCATTTCGGACAGCCTGTCCTCGATATGCCGTTGAATTGCGCGCCTCATCGGTCTGGCACCATAATGGGGTTCATAGCCTTCCTTGACAAGCCATTTTCTGACTTCAGGATCAATTTCCACTACCAGGTTCTTCTCTCCAAGACGTTTGTTGAGATCGGCAATTCTGAGGTCGACAATAGCCTCCAGATGCGCTTCCAGCAATGGATGGAAGATGACGG
>DAHWKF010000106.1 GCA_027343785.1 Leptospirillum sp.
AGGAGTTGTAAAAAAATAATTGTAACTAATAATGGATTTTGCTATACTTTCCGCCATGGAGAAGAATCTGATCGCAGACCGATTCAACTTGCTGGCATGGACGTTGGATGAACGGTTGCGCCGAATTGTTTGTGCGGCCGAAGCCAAGGTGCTGGGCCACGGGGGTGTTACTGCCGTCTCCCAGGCCACTGGAGTCTCTCGACGGGCCATCCATGCCGGACTGAGAGAGTTGGATGGGCGACCCGAGGAACCGGAGCCTTCCACTCAGAGGGTCCGACGACCGGGCGGAGGACGAAAAAAGGTGACCGATCAGGACCCCACGCTCCTGACCGATCTGGAATCGCTGGTCGAGCCGGTGACGCGGGGAGACCCCGAATCGCCGCTGCGATGGACCACCAAAAGCCTGCGACGACTGGCCAATGAGTTGAAGGCGATGGGCCATACCGTGAGCCATGCGTCCGTTGGAACACTGCTTGGGGAACTGGGCTACAGTCTTCAGGCCAATGTCAAGACGCTGGAAGGCGGAGATCACCCGGACCGGAATGCCCAGTTCGAGTATATCAACGCCCAGGCCGAGGGTCGTCTGAAGCGGGGAGAACCGGTCATCTCGGTCGATACCAAGAAAAAAGAACTCATCGGACCGTTCAAGAACAACGGACGGACATGGAGGCCGCAGGGAGAGCCCGAAGAGGTCAAGGTTCACGACTTCATCGACAAGGAACTGGGGCGGGCCAACCCTTACGGAGTCTACGATCTGGCCCAGGATGAGGGATGGGTGAGCGTGGGGACCGATCACGACACGTCGGCGTTTGCCGTCCAGACGATCCGGAGATGGTGGCAAAGCGTGGGGTCGGAATCCTACCCTCATGCGACCGAACTTCTGATTACGGCGGATGGGGGAGGAAGCAATGGTTCCCGCGTGCGCCTCTGGAAGGTCGAGATCCAGAAACTGGCGGACGAGATCGGGATTCCCATCACGATTTGTCATTTTCCTCCCGGAACCAGCAAGTGGAACAAGATCGAACATCGCCTGTTTTCGTTTATCAGCATGAACTGGAGAGGGCAACCGCTGGTCAGCCACGAAGTCCTTCTGAACCTGATTGCCAACACCCGGACGAAAAGCGGACTCACGGTCAAGGCCGAGCTGGATCCGGGGCACTACCCTAAAGGAGTCAAGATCTCTGACGAGGAGCTTGCCTCTCTTCATCTGGTGCGTCACTCCTTCCATGGAGAATGGAATTATTCCCTTCATCCCAGAGACGGATGAACTGTTATCTTTATATTTTAACAGTCCCTAAGCTGTGGGCTGCTGGTTCGAGTCCAGCCAGGCGCACCAATTCCGGAACACAATCATATAATCCGGGAGAAGCCAGAGGCAAAACACATTCAACCGGCCTTCACCCTTTCATCTGACGCAATCCCTGCCTGACGTAGGGAGCACTCAGCCACATCGGCGACCATCCTCACTTTCCCCTCAGGTTTCCCGGCAAAACACCGTTTCGTCCGCCGAAATCAAATAAAAGATTTTCCCCTGGTTTTTGCCAAACCCAAAAAAATTGGAAAACCGTCAGTATTTTTGCAAAGTGTCCAGGGAATTTACTACCCGGACGGTCGGATCCTGCAAAATTTCATACACCCTCCTCCTTTCTCCGGGCCTGACAGGTTGCCGCCGCTCCTTGCCCGAAACCTCTTCAAAAACTGTCGATGCCTCTCTGGCATCAATTGTGCTCATAACTGGTCAGGTCTTTATTTTATCAAACAATCAGGAGGAAACAATGAAACCCTTTCGTAAAATGGTTTTGGCCGGACTCCTGTCCGTGCTGATGGTTCCCGTCACAATGGGTGTCGCCCACGCCTCCTATTATGACAACACGTTCACGGTGGAGGCCTGGACCGGTCCCACAGGAACAGGGTCGGGGCAAGTAACTGACAACGCCAGCATTGGCTCGATGCCTTCCCAAAGTCCCCTGGCGACATTCACCTACACCGGTCCGATCGACTTTGTGAACGACAATTCCTCAAGCGGATCGAACACCTATGCCGACTGGTTTGGGAAATACACCTCCGGCATTTCGAATTTCAAAAGCTCCGACTCGCTCTCCACGTTTCTCGGAACGACCATGAGCACAAGCAATTTTGGTATCAGCTCTTATCTGTCTATTACCGGAAATTATGGCGGATCCGGTGGAACTGTAACTGTCAACCACGATGACGGGGCTTCTCTCTACACCATAGCCAATGGCAGCTACACGCCCGTGTTCTCCTCCCCAGCCCCCACCTCCCAGATTGCCACATCGGGTTTTCTTTCAGGACCGAATGCGTTCGACCTGATCTATGTCGAAGCTAACGGAGCCCCAGCCGTCCTGACCATGTCCGTCACACCGGAACCCGGCACATGGATGCTTTTCGCAACGGGAGTTGCAGGTCTTCTGTTCTTTGGGTTGGGAACACGTCGTTCAAAAACAGCAGTGGGCCAGATATAAAGCACGCAGTTTTTTCGGGTCAAACAATGGCCTCTGGACAGACCGGGTGCAGTCCCCCATGCGGGATTGCACCCTTTCTTTTTTCCCGGACGGATCACTCGAACCTGATATTTCTTCTTTTTCCGTCAGCATACCCAACGTCCTCGAATCGATTGAAAACCGTCTGAATCTCCTGTATGATTCAGCCCTGCCTCATTTCCGGGTTCCCTCGGGTATCATGCCCGTTTTGCCGAAGTGGTGGAATGGTAGACACGCTAGGTTCAGGGTCTAGTGAGGGCAACCTCGTGCGGGTTCGAGTCCCGCCTTCGGCACCAAATTCAATTGAATTCCTGAGACACATCTCCAACGATCCCTTTTGGTACAATAGGTCAAGTCCTTGTTTTTTCTGGAAAAATTAACGGGACGACTTGAATGTTTCTGAACGATCACCGGGGCATGGTTTTACTCAAACCGTTCATTCTGTTTCAGCCGGATCGATTTCAGCTGTCGGGTCTCGAACTCCGGGACGGACAGGTTTCTCCACGTCTCCGAGACCAGGAGGATGGAGGCGTACATGAGTTTCAGGAGCGGCTTTTCACCAAAATCATGCGGAATGACCTTGGTCCGCCGACCCCCTCCTCCGGAAAGCAAAAGAAACAAGATGGAGATCGTGAAAATGGCTTTAACCAGAGATTTTAAAGAAACGGTTGTTGCCCGCGTAAAGAGCGACCCTGCTTTTGCACAAGCTCTTCTCAATGAAGCGGTGAAACTTTCTCTTCATGGAGAACCCGATGCCGCCAAACTCGTGCTTCGAGACCCGGTACATGCGACGGTCGGATTCGAAACATTGGCGAGGGGCCTCCACAAATCAAGTCAAAGGGTTCACCGGATGCTGTCCTCCTACGGTCGTTCCTGTGTAAACCGGATGTGAGGTCAGCGTGCGTCCAGTAACATGGTCAAAATGCGGTCATGATCGGTATGAAAAGGTGGCTGTCGCATTGTAAAAGTCCACCAGAGAAAAGAAACTGCCATTCCATCTGAGACAAAACATTTCAGGTGAAGGACAAATCAGCAGACTGCACAACTCTCCCTATCCTTGGGAAAATATGCCGGATGGAAAATTCATGCATCTCCCCGGATACGCTGCTTGTCACATCCTCAACGATGATCAGGGCATATCCAAGTTCCCAAGCTTGCCTGGCGGTCGACTCCACCCCCATATTCGTCGCCACTCCTCCCAGAACAATGGTCTGAATACCGCGCCGTCTCAACTGCAAGTCCAAATCTGTTCCATAAAAAGCCCCCCACTGCCGCTTCGTGACCAAGACATCCCCAGGCATTTCCAGACCATCGACCCATTCGCTGAAGTGCGGGGGAAATCCCCCCTTGGGAAGGGGAAACGGCTGGTCGACGGGTTGGCGCAAAACATCTTTGAAATCGTCAGACCATCTGACATTGACGAGAACAACGGTCCCGCCCGCTCGACGGAACCGTTCCGCCATATCTTTCGCGTTTTTGACGACCCGCTCTCCCGTATGGGGAGACAAATCACGTCCCATGATGCCTTTTTGCAAATCGATCAGAACAACCGCGGAAGTTTTTATATCAAGATCAAGCATAGCGACCCCCTTTCATCGACGGATTCCTCGAATCCTGAATACCGGCATTCAATGTCCTTTCAGATCCTAACAGATAGTTGAGGCTTGACTCACTTAAATGTTAATATTTGAGCGTGAACTCAACTAATCCATTATCTCCCCAGAAAAAAGAACCACAGACGCCCTCAAGAAAAAACGGAAGAGCGCGCGTTGAGGCTATCCTGCAATCAGCAGCCGACGTCATTGCCGAAAAAGGATATGAGGCGGCAACGATGGCTGAAATTGCGATGCGGTCCGATACCAGGACAGGTTCGCTGTACCGTTTTTTCCCGAACAAGGAATCCCTCTTCAGTGCCATGATGCGTCGATATCAGGTGAAGATCGACTCCATCTTCGACTCGATAGATGCAAAGGAGGTCTCCCTCCCCTTGCCTGAACTCTCCGATAGGTTCCTTTATGCCTTCCTTGAACTCAACAGGGAAGGAGCGTCCGTCGCAAGGCTTCTGGAAGAGCAGCCGGACGGATCAATCAAACGGGAGGCATTCCGGAGGAACGTGCTCCACCGGATTGCCAGGTCCTTGAAGTGGCAGCTGCCAGAACTGAAGGGGCATCAGGCCGACGATATGGCATTCGTCCTCCTCCATAACATGAAGGTCATGATGGCTTTTTCAGTCATGAAAGACGAGGAGGTGCGTCCAGGAGCGATCAGGGAACTCCGGCGGATGAACCGGCTGTATCTGAAAAACAGGTTAAAGGACCGTCAAGTCACTCCCTGAACAACTCCGGAAGGGAATCGCTTTTCCAACAAGTCTTGTTTCTCCCGGTGACCGGACGGGCATACATGCCCCCCAGCGATCAATCATCCCGAAAATCAATGTCCAACGGTCATGGATGGATTTGACGACGTCGTCCGATTGAGAAAACAGCTCGGACAAAAACGGTCTCTTCGAGTCATTTTTGACCGGAAGAGAACTCAGCCTCCAGATATGCTTCCACCGGATAGGGACTCATTTTGAACTCCGTCACCAGGTCGTTGGGCATGGCGATATTGTCCTCCATCGCCATGGTGACCATTTCCCGGGTCAGGAAAGGAACGGGAAGGAGCGCTTCCTGCAGCCCCGCGACCAGACGGAGAAATGCCTCCGGCTGTGGGAGGATCACCGCGCTGAACCGCAAGGATCTTTTCAGGACCTCCATCAGTTCCCTGTAGGTATAGATACGGCTGCCGCCGGTCTGGAAGGTCCGGCCGAACGTGTCCGGACGGGGGAGAGACGAAAGCACCGCCTGAACGAGATCTCCGACCCACACCGGATGAACCCGGCTCCTTCCGTTTCCGATCAGGGGAAGGAGATGCAGGTTTTTTCCCATACCGGCAAAGAGATTCAGGAATTTGTCCCCCCTGCCGAACACGACGCTCGGCCGAAAAATCGTCACGTCCAGACCGGATGACTTCAGGATCTCTTCCGCCGCGGCCTTTGTCCGATGGTAACGGGATCGGGCGGCAGGCGAAGCGCCAATCGCGGACAGGTAGACCATCCGGGAAACATGGGCGGACCTTGCGGCATCCAGAACATTCTGCGTCCCGGCGACGTGGATCCCTTCATAGCTCTGCGTCTTCGTTTCCGCGAGAACCCCGGTCAGGTGGAGAACGGCATCCGCTCCTTCCATCGCGGGAACCAGCGATGTCCTGTCCGTCACGTTTCCCGGGAACCAGCGGGCAAAGGACGGCAATGGGCGGGGAGGAGGATAACGCGACACGATCCGGACTTCCGAAGGAGGAGCCTGTCGCGACCATTCGGAGAGGAAAGCCTGTCCGACAAACCCGGTACCGCCCGTCACAGCGATCTTCATCCGTTCCCTCTCCTTTTGACTTGCTGTATCAGACCCTCATCGCCGGAGCGAGGCTTCGCAATCGATCGAGGACTTCCGGAAAGGCATCCCGGAACATTCCGGTTTCCCGGGAGGTGGTCGACCAGCCCATGGTGAGGACGACCGACCCTTGAGTCTCCACGGCCGGGTAGCCCAAAGCCGAAAGCACATGCGACACCTTCAGCGAATCCCGTGAACAGGAGGAGCCTGTCCCCACCTCCACTCCCTTTTTATCCAACAGGGACAGCGCGGCCTGGCCATCGATCCCGTGGGCCAGAAGATTCAGGACGCCCGGTAAACACGCGCGCCCTTTTTCCACCACCTGCACCGCGGAAAGCGATTCGTCAACCCAGTCGGACAATTTCCGTGTCAGGACTTCCATCCGACCTGTTTCCTCCGCATGATGCCTCTCCCAGTGCAGAAGGGCCTTTTCCCAGCCGCTGGCGAGAAAGGCCGGCTGGGTTCCTCCCCGGCGACCATCCTCCTGCCCGCCGCCTTCGATCAGGGTCTGGATCCGGATCCCCCTTTTCACCACGAGGGCGGCGATTCCGGGTGGACCGCCCCAGCGGGAAGAAGAGACGGTCATCAGATCGACGGGCAGCTCTCCGAACCGGATCGGAACCGATGATTCGGCGGCAATGAAATCCACATGAAACGTCCCCCCCTTCGCGCGGACCATCCGGCCAATGGCCTCGACGGGCTGGATCAGGCCGACTTCGGGGTTGGCCCATTGGACCGAGAGCAGGAAAGGGGGTTCCGGGAGAAGTTTGGGCAGGGTTTCCAGGTCGACCGCGCCGGAAGCGGAAAGGGGAAGGGTCACGACCGGCATCCCCTCCCGGCGGCTTCTGCTTTGCGCCGCCGACAGCACCGAAACGTGCTCAAGCGGTGATACCAGAAGGGCCCGGGGGGGGATCCCGCCTTTCATCACGACGCGTTCCAGGGCCCACGTATTGGCTTCCGAGCCGCACGAGACGAACCACACCTCCGACGGATGGGCGCCAAGAACACGGGCCAGCGATTCCCGGGCGGCATCCAGAACTTCGCGCGCCACCCTTCCCCGGCCCGAACGGCTCATGGGGTTCCCCCCGTCCGAAAGTGCCGAGGAAACGGCTTCAAGAACCCCCGGCCGGAGCGGCATCTGATTGTCGCAGTCCAGAAGAGCCCTTTCAGGCATCGGCCAGGTCGTCCTTCAGTTGCTGGACCATTTCGGAGGGAACCATCGCCATCGCCGAATAGCGGGGATGTTCGGACACAAGCATGACCCGCCCGCCTGCCGGCAAGTCCATGAACACCGCGCGCTGTTTTTCCGAAAAACGGAACGTAACGTAATGCACCGAGCTCAGCTTTTCCTCTGTCGACCGATCCGGTTCAAAATCCGCGGTGACCTTTTCGCCGGCGAAGGCGATATGAATGAAAGGCCCCCGGTCAAGCCCCTGAAGGCTGTCGAGCGTTTCCCGTATTTGTCCTTCATCGGTAATCTCGATCATCAATGTCGCCTTCAACGTCGTCCGGGTCGGCAGCATGGTCCGGTAGATTTCAATCTCTTCGGCTCGCTTGGCCGGATCGACGGTATGTTCGACGAACAGCATTTCCTGAATCTGGAACAGGACCGTCTCCCGATTTTCAAAAACCAGACGGAGAATCGGTCCAAGATTGATCCCCCGGTGTTTTTTGAGGGCGATAATCCGGGAACGAAACTCCCCCCTTTTCTGTTCGTACGTCTTGTTATCCATTAAATCATCCAGAACAATCTCTTTCATGGATCCTCCAGGCTGGTGTGAATCGGGCTGTACCGCTTTCCTCCCGGAAAGCCTTTTAAAAGAACGCACAGAAACGCGTCATCCGCTCTAGATGCCGTAGGCTTTTCGGAGAAGCACCGCCGGGTGGGCCATCTCCATGCCTCCGGCGCTCGAGAGGGCATGGGCCGCCAGAGGACAGTCCGACGACCACGTCTCTCCGCGGACATCTCGCAGGGCTTCCGCGGTTTTCCCGGCTTTTTTCCGGGCGAGCGGAAAGTTCTCCGTCTTCATCCCCCATGTTCCTCCATGCCCTGAACACAGCTCGACCGGACGAAGCCGCGTATCGGGTATCTGTCCCAGGACCTCCCGGGCAGGAGCACCGATGTTCTGATCCCGCAAATGGCAAGCGACATGGTAGGAAATCTGTCCCAGGGACGTCTTGAAATCCCGCCTGAACAACCCTTCCTTCAGAAGTTTTTCCATAAACTGGAAGAAGTCCCACGTCTGCCCGGACAGGGCGAGGAATCCCTCCCGGCTTTGATCATCTTCACACCCATATTGCAGAAACTCTTTCTTCAGCGTCAATTGGCAGGTCGGAACAGGAACCACGACCTGGTAGCCGTCCCGGACATAAGGGAGGAAAAGATCCCTGACTTTCGACGCCTGAAGGCGAAAGGAATCCAGGTCTCCCGCATCCAGAAAAGGCATCCCGCAGCAGAGCGGTCCGGGAACAACCACCGGTATCTCGTGGTGGTCCAGGATACGGAGCATGGCTTCCGGGATCTCCGGTTTCTGATAATTTCCCAGGCAGGTCACAAACAGGGCGACCCGGTACGGCGACGCATCCTGGGTCGTCAAACGACGCGCGCGCCTTTTTCCATAAAGCTCCATAAAAGTCTCGTGTGCATAAGGAAGGATGGGAGCGCTTTCATGAATACCGGCCCATCTCCGGCCCAGCCTCCGCAGAAGAGGATTCCGGATGGCGGCGTTGATGGTCCCGGCAAAACGGGTTCCGAGGCGGCCCATCGCATCGGTCCTGGAAAGGAGCCGATCCGTGCGGGGAATACCTGAAGCCCGGCGACGGCGAACCCGAGACCGAATCATGATATCCGGGAAATCCAGCATATACGCGTGGGGGGGGCAGTATGGGCAGTGGTTGAAGCACAGCTTGCAGTAATTGCAGCCGTCTTCCGTGGCGGGCAGGGAGGAAGGGGGCAGGCGGCGGGCATCTCCGTCTATCTCGGGACGGTCCAGAAGGTCAAAAAGCGTATCGAAGGACGGACACAGATGGAAGCATCTCCGACAACCGTTACAGATATCGGCGACCCTGAGCCACACGCTGTCGAGCGGATCCGTCATCTTCCCATCTTCCGGCACCCTTGCCTCCCCCAAATATGTGCGGTCCGTTCATATCCTGCCCGACCATTCCGGGCGGCCCCCGTAAGGGTCTTGTCTTGACCCGAATGATTTGTCCATCATATCACAGGACTCTCCGATAACGTCCTCCCGGCAAACCCGGCCGGGCACCATCGAAACCGACCAGCACAACCCCTTTTTCGAGGAGGTCCAGTGACGACCAACACGCCATCCTACCCCGTTTCCGACGAGACCCTCTCCCGCATTCTGGATGCCTCAAGAACCGTCGCCGTCGTCGGCATTTCGGACAAGCTCGGCCGACCGAGCCTTACCGTATCAAGTTACCTTCAGGACCACGGTTTTTCGGTCATCCCGGTCAACCCCGTTTTGGATTCCGTGGGACATGTCAAATGCTATCCCTCTCTTGAAAGCCTGCCGGAAGTTCCGGATCTGGTCGTCGTATTCCGCAAACCGGCCGACGTTCCGGCGGTCGTCCGGGAGGCCGCCACCAAAGGTATCCGGCGAGTCTGGGTCCAGGAAGGCATCCGGAGCGACGAAGGGTTCAGCCTCGCCCGGGAAAATCGTCTCGAGATCGTCATGGACCGGTGCATCATGAAAGAACTGATGCGTCTCGGGAAAAAGGAAATGCATTGACCGGTCGCTTTGCGGGGAATATAACAGGACACGCCACGCTGGACAGCGAACACGCCCGGCGCCACGCTACCGCTCCGGTCTTGACCATTCAAAGACGGTTTTTCTGCTATCTTTTGATGGGGACATCTTATGTCGCCCGCCTGCCAATAAAAACATGAGTGCCGTCCTTCATTTCCGGGAGGCTTTAATGGTCAAGGACCTTGCCCAACCTGCACTTTTTTCTTCTCCCCCGCCTTACGGCCAGTCACTGTTTTTTTCTCTCCGGACAGAACTCTCCGGGGAAAAAGCCCTGGAGCACCTTTCATCAGGATTCGACCCGGCCACCGGGATCCTGGGTATCGGGGAACCGCTGGTCCGCAAATTCTCGAAGCAGGTTCCGGGACTCAGAACCTTTCCAGCCCTTTCCGGGCCAGGCTTTTCCGTTCCTTCAACACAAAAATCCCTCTGGGCCTTCCTGTACGGCTCAGACCGTTCGGAGGTCTTCAACCGTTCGGACCATCTGATTTCTTCTCTCGCCCCGGCTTTCCTGCTCGAGGATTCCATGGAAACCTTCACCTATGCCGGCGGAAAAGATCTGACCGGGTATGAGGACGGAACGGAAAATCCGCCTCCCCGGGAGAGCCCTTCCGTCGCACTCGTCTCCGAAGGAAAAGGAATGGCGGGATCGAGCTTTGCCGGCGTCCAGCGCTGGGTCCACGACCTCGAACACTTCCGCTCCCTTCCTCCGAAGACGCAGGACCATATCATCGGGAGAGAAAAAAGCTCCAACGAAGAGATTCCCGATGCTCCCGCCAGCGCACATGTCAAGCGAAGCGCCCAGGAGAGTTTTTCTCCCGCGGCCACCATGGTGAGACGGTCGATGCCCTGGTCCCGGGGTGGGCAACAGGGGCTCGAGTTCGTTTCCTTCGGCCGTTCGCTGGATCCCTTCGACCGGATCCTGCGCCGGATGGTCGGTCTGGAAGACGGCATATCCGATGCCCTTTTCACCTTCTCACAACCGGTATCGGGCGGCTATTACTGGTGCCCCCCCGTTCGGGAAAACCGGATCGACCTATCGGGGCTGGAAGGCTGAGCGGACCCTAAAAAGAACAGGACAAGATCCATCTGCCCGGGACTTTTTTTCGCGCCGATCCTGTGGAACAATAAAACGAAGAAGTGAATCCGGTCCGAAACTCTCCATCTGTTGTCCATCCGGTCTGGTCATGGGGGAAAACATGAAAGTCCATTACGGAATTCGCCGTCACGGCGCGATCATTCTGCCGGCCATCTTTTTTCTGGTCCTGGTCCTGGTCCTCTCACTCGGGACCCGGACCCCTTCCTCAAATGCATCGGCGACTGTCGCTTCGACGGGGTCGTCGGCACCGCCCTTCACCGGAATCGATCAAAACGGAAAGACCCACCGTTTGTCCGATTACCGGGGCAAATGGCTGGTCCTCTATTTTTTTCCAAAGGCGGATACGCCGGGTTGTACCAAGGAAGCCTGCAGTTTCAGGGACGGAATCAACCATCTTCGGGCCTTGGGCGCCAGTGTTGTCGGTGTCAGCATGGACAACCGGGACGACCAGGAACATTTTGCCCGTAAATTCCACATCCCCTTTCCCCTGCTGGCCGACCATACGGGAACCATTGCCCGGGCTTACGGGGCGGCGGGGGGGTTTCTGAACCTCGACCACAGGTATACGTTCCTCATCAATCCGAAGGGTATCATCGTCAAAAGATACCTGGATGTCGATCCCGACCGTCATGCAGAACAGATTCTGACCGATCTCAAGGCTCTGGGGGCGCGGGAGGTTTCTTCATGAACGAGAATTCGGAAAAGAGATCCAAAATATCGGAAGCCCTGTGGATCGGCGCGGGGAATATGGGTCTTCCGATGGCTTCCAACCTGATTTCATCCAACAAAATCCGCCTGAGCGTTCACAACCGGACGCCCGGTCGGTTGGCGCCCCTGGAAAAGGCCGGTGCCCGGCGGTCCGACGACCTTTCCCGGAGCCTGTCGGAAACCACTCTGGTTTTTACGATGCTGGCGGACGATGCCGCCGTCAGCGATGTCGCAGAACGCCCCGGAGGAATCCTCGACAAGCTCCCGGCGGGAGGGATCCACGTCTGCATGGGAACGCTCAGCCCCACCTTCGTGGACATGTTGTCCGAAAAACATCAAAAAAAAGGCCAGATCCTTGTGAGCGCTCCGGTTTTCGGGCGACCGGACCGCGCAAAGGCCGGAACGCTGACCATCATCGCGGCAGGGCCAACTGCCGCGCTCGACTCCGTGGAACCTCTTCTCAAGACGATGGGTTCGCCGGTATTCCGCGTGGGAGAGACCCCTTCCCGGGCCAACACCATCAAGATCCTGGGGAACTTTACCTTGGGAGGCCTATTGGAGACACTGGCCGAAAGCCTGACCCTCGCCCGAAAGGTGGGGGTCTCCCCCAGCCAGCTCGTCGAAATTCTGGATACCGCCCTCTACCATTCCCCTGTGTTCCGGAACTACGGCCAGATCATGGCGGAGGAGAAATTCGAGCCGGCAGGTTTCTGGATGCGGCTGGGGCTCAAGGATGTCCGTATGGTTCTTCGGGAGGCGGACAAACTGGACGTCCCCCTCCCGCTGGGTGACATTTTGCACGCCGGATTTCTGGCGGGCATTCACCGGGGTTACGGAGAATGGGACTGGGCGGCGCTGGGACGTGTCCGTGACGACGATGCGGGTGTTTCCAGAAAATCCTGAACTAGAATCCTGCCGGAGGATTGAGCTTTCCGAGTGTGTCGATAAAACCTTCCCAGAATTTCGCCTCGACCGGACCGTTCTTCTTTTCCAGTGCGGAGAGGGCGGTGAGGTCCACCCAGGGTCGGGACAGAAGATCCATCGCTTTTTTGTCCCCGACGGTCATGCGGATCCCCCGGGACCATAGCGCGGACCGCCCTTCCCTGAAAGCTTTTGCGTATTGCTCTCCCGGTTTTTTGTCCTTCGCTCCCATGGCATTTTCCAGTCGGTTCCAGCGGATGGACAGGATCCGGTCGGTCAGGAAAATGGCCCCGGACAGATCGACGGACATATCCGGAAGGGCCGTCCTGGAAGCTGCCTGCCCTTCCCGCTTCTGAACCGGAAGCAGAAGCTTCTGGAAGCGGGCCAGGGCCTGAACAAAAATCTGCGCCTCCTCCCCTTCGACCGAACCGATTTTTTCATTGAGCTGACCGAGACGGGCCACATCGACCCGCGGAGCCACGGCGCCGGCTTCAAAACGCTGGACCAGTTCCAGATCTTCCCCGTCCAGACGGATAAGCCGATCCCGGGTCTTGACCAGGAGGGCTTGAACCTTTCGTACCTGATTCGGAGTCATGCCGACCGAACGGCGGGAGGACATGTACCAGGAAGCATGCGCTCCAAGAAGCTTCAGAAACCGGTTCCCGGGCGTCACCGTCATCGGGCGTTCCCGCTCCCGTCCCTGGACCCCCACCCAACCCCGGATCTGCTGGGGAATGACCCACCGGGAGAGGGAATGAATCTCCCCGGGGTCGGAGGCGAGGTCGAGATCGGCCGGCTGAGCCCAGACGGAAGAAGCTGTTCCTGGAAGAATCATCAACCCGGCGAGAGCCAGAAAGAGCTGGCCTCTCCGGAAAAAGCGAAGACAAGCGGAAGTTCGGGACAGTTTTTGCATGTCATCCTCCCCGATTCAGGATGGAACCTAAAGGAACGTGAAGCCCACCACGACCGGAACGAAGCTCAGGCTTCCGAGAGACGTTCCCGGCGCCACCAGCAAGGGGCCGGAAAAAGATTCATAACGGACCTCGGCGTAAAAAATGCCGACCGTCGCCCCCAGTCCGGCATCCCAGACAAAGCTGTTACCGGAACCCCCATAGCTTGTTCCATAATTGTACCCTGCGTCAGCCAAGGCGTAAAAAGAGACAAGGTCCACGATGTTGAGGAAGGTGTACTGAATCCCCAGGGTTACGGGAACCAGATCCATCGCGGGTGTTCCGGTCAGGCGGATAAAGTTGGCCTGGCCACGGATCGCCCAGGAGTCCGTCAGGTTGAGCGTGGCGAGAAGACCCGCTCCCCACCCCGCCCCGCTGTAACTCGAACTCTGGTTGAGTATGGTGCCCTCCCCGGACAGTTCACCAATTCCCATCCCCTGGAGGGACAGGGTCAGTGGAAGCACCGCCGCGGTCGCGGGGCGGGAAAAGGCCAGCAGCCCGGCCATGACCCCCGCCAGAAAGAAAAAGGTACTCCATTTCAGGATCCGGGGAAAAGCGCTTCCACGGAAAAATGCCGGACTCTTCTGCATGAGATCCTCCCCTGGTTGAATGGGCGAAAAAACATGACATACATTCTATCTTGAGGCGATGGACATCCCGGGGTGTCCGTCTGCTTGCTCCTCATCCTACCGGATAGGCCGGGCAAAATCATCTGGATGCTTCTTTTCTGTGTTCCTGAATGTTGAGGGGGATAATCAACAGAGGCGTTTCCGTGAGGTCCCTGGCGATTTTTTCCGCGGTGGACTCCATGGCCGGCCGCCATGCCGACTGCCCCAATAGAACGAGACCCGGGGAGATTTCATGGCACCGCATCACAAAACGGGATTCCCAGTCAGGCGCCTCTTCCTGCCGGAACTTTCCTCCCAGCTGAACCGTCAGACGTTCGAATTCATCCCTCCACCGCAAACGGGAACGCTCCGACACGACAAAGAGTACCTGAAGAGAAAGACCCAGACGCTCGGCCAGTGTAGCGCCTCTCCGGATAAGAGCGGCGTCTTCCGGACGGTCCGACACACCGACCAGCAGAATGCCCCCGGCTCCCCGGATGATCTGCCTGAATCGGCCTGTATCGGCCACCTGCCGCATGGCCATCTCCCTGAGAGCCGTGAGATTGGGCTTGGTAAAAAAATTGTCGAGCGCGTCCTGAATTTTTTCCGGAGGATAGACTTTTCCTTCCAGCAGTCGGGACTGGAGAGCTTCCGGAGTCAGATCCACAAGGACCAGATCGTCCGCCCTGTTCAGAACGGCGTCGGGAACGGTTTCATGGACCCGGATTCCCGTCTGGAATTCGATCAGGTCGTTGAGCGTTTCCAGATGCTGGATATTCAGGGTGGAGTATACGTCGATTCCGGCGGCCAGTATTTCGAGAACATCCTGATACCGCTTGGAATGACGGAACCCCGCGGGATTGCTGTGGGCCAGTTCG
>DAHWKF010000143.1 GCA_027343785.1 Leptospirillum sp.
ACCGATCCAGAAGACCATCGCTGCCAAGGGCATGAGAGAGGCCCACTCGAGCCTGTTCAGATCGGGAAGGGACCACGCTCTTTGCACATAGACTCCCCAGATCACCCGCGTCAGGAGGTAAAGCATATAAAGGGCCGCCAGTATAATCACTGTCGTAGCCAACGACGCAAGCGCCATATGCGTCCTGAACGTTCCGAGAAGCACGAGAAATTCTCCCACAAAGGAATTCAGACCGGGAAGACCGAGCGAAGACATGGAAAAAATCATGAACATCGTTGAGAAGACGGGCATGACCTTGGCGATTCCTCCATAGTCGGCCAGTTGTCGTGAATGTGTCCTGTCGTACAAAACTCCCACGCAAAGGAAAAGAGCGCCCGTCGTCACGCCATGATTGATCATACCCATCATGGCCCCCTCGATTCCCTGATAATTGAAGACAAAAATCCCCAGAGTAACGATACCCATGTGACTGACAGACGAATAGGCGATCAGTTTTTTCATGTCTTCCTGGGCGAGCGCCATCATGGCGCCCCAGATAATCCCCGCAAGAGACAATCCGAAGATCAACGGGGTAAAGAAATGCGAGGCGTCGGGAAACATCGGCAAGGAAAAGCGCAAAAAGCCGTAAGCACCCATTTTGAGCATGACAGAAGCCAGAATGACAGAACCCGCCGTCGGCGCCTCGACGTGGGCATCTGGCAACCAGGTATGGAACGGAAACATGGGAACCTTGACAGCAAAGGCGGCAAACATGGCAAGAAAAGCAAAATCCTGAAAGGTCTTGGAGTAATGTTGTCCCATCAGCTGGACAATATTGAAGGTATGGCCTCCGACGAAATAGAGAGAGATGATGACAAGCAGAAGCAGCAACGAGCCGGCCAGGGTATAAAGAAAAAACTTGATGGTCGCATACAATCTGTTGGGACCTCCCCAGACACCGATGATCAGGTACATCGGAATCAGCATGGCTTCCCAGAACACATAAAAAAGAACGAAGTCCGTTGCTGAAAACACGGCCACCATGATCCCTTCAAGGATCAGAAGTGTCATCATGAATTCAACGACCCTGGTCGAAATGCCTTTCCATGAAGTCAGGACGCACATTGGCAACAGAAAGGTCGTCATGACGATCAGGACAATACTGATCCCGTCCACACCGAGGGAATAGTGGATATTCGCAAACGGGATCCAGAGGTGGTCTTCAGTGAACTGCATCTGGTAGGCGCCATGGTGCATACCCAGAATTAGATCCAGGGAAATCAGGAATTCCACGCAGGTCAGGACAAGGGCCAGTATCCTGACAGTCCGGTCAGAATTCGGAATCGCCCTGAACGGTAGAAGAAGCAAGGCTGACACAATGGGGAAGAAAATCAAAAATGTCAGGATGGGTATGGATAAAAATGTCATCGAACTCCTCTGGTCTCTTCTGCTTTTATGATTCTTTGTTTATTTCATAAAAAGAAAAATACTCACCATGCCAAACAGACCCAGGGCCATGACCAATGCATAATTCTGGAGCTGTCCCGTCTGCACTCTCCGAAGCGACGATCCTATGGACTGGCAGGAAGAAGCGACACCGTTGACAACCATGTCGATCACACCCTTGTCCACTTCTCTCCACAATATAAAAGACAGAAAAATCATCGGTCGGGTAAAGACCGCATCATATATTTCATCGAAGTACCACTTGTTTTGGGAAAGTTCAAACAACGGGCGAAAAGTGCGGGACAGGGCAAGCGGAACACCGGATGGACGCCCATAAAGCAGAAAGGCCGTTGCAATACCGACCACACCCGCAATGACCGATATCAGCTTCAATGAATCCTCTGAAATCGCCGGAGTCCCGGAAAAATGGGGAACCGTCATGCTCTGGGACAAATAACCGATGATATCGAAGTGTTCCCCCGCCCATCCGGCAAAAACCGCCCCGACCGCCAGGATCATAAGAGGTATGGTCATCACCAAAGGGCTTTCGTGGGGAGCATGACCATGATGCCCGTCATGTGAAAAATTTTCCTTTCCAGTAAAAACCATGAAAATCAGACGAAAAGTATAGAATGCGGTGAGAATGGCTGTCGTTACCCCAATCGCCCAGAAAACATGACCAAGGGAACCATCCTTGAAGGCTTCCGTCAAAATGAGATCCTTGGAATAATAGCCGGCGAAGGGAGGGATGCCGGAAAGGGCAAGGGAACCAAGCAACATGGTGACAAATGTCAACTTCATGTATTTGGCCAGGCCACCCATTCGGAAGATATCCTGTTCCCCGCCCAACGAATGGATCACCGAACCGGCCGCAAGAAAAAGAAGCGCCTTGAAAAATCCGTGGGTCAGAAGATGAAAGATTCCCGCCCCATAAGCTCCCACTCCACAGGCCATCACCATATAACCAAGCTGGCTCATCGTAGAATAAGCGACGATCTTTTTGATATCGCGCTGGGTCAAGGCAATGGTCGCCGCGACGAATGCCGTAACAGCACCGGTCCATCCAACGACGAGAAGGGCTGTGTGTGATGCGTTGTAGATGGGAGAAAGCCTGGCAATCATAAATATGCCCGCAGTAACCATCGTTGCGGCATGAATCAGGGCAGATATCGGCGTTGGACCTTCCATGGCATCCGGGAGCCAGGGATGTAGTGGGATTTGCGCCGATTTTCCGACGGCCCCTACAAAGAGGAGCAGGGCAATGACGGTAATGACCGAAGCCGATGTCTGGCTATGAAATGCGCTGAAAGGAAGAATCTGGTCGTTCAGGTGTGCCGGAATCTGTTGAAAAATTCCGGAATAATCCAGTGTTCCAAAAACTGTGTAGGTCAGGAAAATTCCGAGGAGAAATCCGAAATCGCCGATTCTGTTCATGATAAACGCCTTGTTGGCGGCAAGCCAAGAAGGCCTTCTTTCATACCAGTGAACGATGAGGATGTACGAACAGAAACCGACGCCTTCCCATGAGAAAAATAATTCAAGAAGATTGTCAGAGATCAGCAACATGATCATGGAGAACGTAAAAAGTGAAATATAGGAAAAAAATCGGTCGTAACCCGAATCGTCTTTCATATAACCGACGGTATACAGATGGACGAGAGTGGACACCACTGTCACCATCACGAGCATCGCGGCGGTCAGGTGGTCGATCATGATCGAAATGGATGCTGTAAAATGGCCGGAGTGAATCCAGTTATAAACGACATAATGCAGGGGAGGACCATTCAGGGTATCCATAAAGGCCCGAATGGAAAGGAAACAGGACAAAGCGACCAGAGGGACGGTGATCCAATGGCCTTTTCCGCGGAAATAGGGCCAGAATAAACCAACAATCAAAAATCCGGAAAGCGGGAGAAGCGGAATCAGAAGATACGGTAACATCAAGACTCCCCTAAAGAGAAAACACTAGAGTTTAAGAATGTTGATCTCATCAATGTTGATCGTTTCCCGAAGGCGGAAAAGGGCGATAATAATACCCAAGCCAACCGCGACCTCCGCAGCCGCAACGGTGATGACAAAGAACACAAATATCTGTCCGTCTATCACATGCTGGTACTTGCTGAACGCTACGAAATTAATATTGACTGCATTCAGCATGATTTCGATGCAAAGAAGGACGATAACAATATTGCGTCTGATCAGAACACCGACCAGTCCGATCAGGAAAAGCGTCGAACTTAAAGCGACATACCACGACAATGGCACCATTCCGGCGTCTCCGTTTAACAGTTCTCTATTAAGCTCGCAACTGTCTGTGTCCGTGCAGGCTAGCGATACTTTAACTTGCCTTTAGCCAAGACAATTGCGCCTACAAGGGCGATCAGAAGAACAAGTGAGGCGATTTCAAATGGAAAGAGGTACTGTGTATAAAGAACCATCCCGATTGTCTCCGTATTTCCAAGAGTCGGAACCCCAGGGTGGGGGATGGCGGGAAGTTCAGGATAAAATCTGGTGTGAAAAATCAGGGTGGCCAGTTCGATGACGGCAAGAACACCGAGACCAATGACTGCAGGTGTCTGTTTTTGGACAAACCTGCCACGACTTTGGACATTCAGAAGCATGACAACAAAAAGGTAAAGAACAAGAATTGCGCCAGCATAGACCAAAAGCTGGACACCGGCCAGAAATTCCGCTTCAAGGAGGACATAGAGTCCCGCAATGTGCATAAACATGGTCAACAGAGCCATGGCTGAATAAATCGGATTGCGGAAATACACAACAAAGAGGGCGGACAACAGAATAGCCGCCCCGAAATAAGCAAACATGGCCAATTGCATGGTCGACGTTATCCTCCGGATTGGGTCGCTGAAATGGGGGGAAAATGATATCGGCCTTCGTCTTTACCAGAATCTTCGGCACCCCACATATTCCTGACTTTCAGGTAGGAAATCGATTCCGATTCGCACCTGTCGCCTAAAGCAAGGAGTTGGTCCTTCGAATAAATCAGCCCTTCACGCGTAAACGAAGAGTGGGCAAACTCTTTTGTCATGGACAAGGCGTTCACCGGACAGGCAACCACGCAGAAACCGCAAAAAATGCAACGGGTAAAATCCAGTGTATATTCTTTGGCATATCGTCTGTCCGGAAACTCGGGATGAATGTCACCAACAACCCGAATCGCCTTTGCCGGGCAAATGGCCTCACAGAGATCGCAGCCGACACAGCGCTCCTGACCATTATCGTAACGCCTTTGGGTAATAAACCCCCTGTAACCGTCCGCCAGTTCCAGCTTCTCGTGAGGATACTGGACAGTGATTTTTTTCTTGAAAAAATGAGTAAACGTCAGCTTGAGACCTTGCGCTATTTCGACAAAAAATATACTTTTCATCAAAGATTTAAGTGTCATGGGAGTCTCCCCGATATCCTGCGGGCTATCGCCGAATCATATAAACAACAATCGCCGTCACGATGACGTTGGCGAATGAGAGTGGAAGCATTACCTTCCAACCAAACTTCATCAGCTGATCATATCTCAAACGGGGCAAGGTGGCCCTGATCCAGAAAAAGAAAAACAGGAAGAAATAAACCTTGAGCATGAACCAGAGGAAAGGGGGAACAAAGTCCAGAAAGGGGAGAGGCGAATTCCAGCCACCCAAAAACAGGATGGTAGCTATGCATGATACCATAACCATATTCCCATATTCCGCCAGATAAAAAAGGGAAAACCTCATTCCAGTATATTCGGTCATAAAACCTGCCACCAGTTCGGATTCCGCCTCAGGGAGGTCAAATGGGGTTCTGTTTGTTTCGGCTATCCCTGAAATAAGGTAAATGACAAAAGCGACAATCTGGGGGAAAATATACCAGTGCCAGAATCCACCGGATTGTGCGGATTCTATCCGGACAAGGGACAATGAACCTGCAAGAAGGAGAACACCAATAACCGCCATCCCTGCATTCAGCTCATAGCTGATAACCTGCGCGGCCGAGCGCAAGGCACCAAGCAGGGAATACTTGTTATTGGATGCCCATCCTCCCAGGAGAAGTCCATAAGCGCCAATGGATGAAAGCGCCAAAACATAAAGAATGCCAATATTGATGTCCGTTATATAAGGATGCGTCGTAATCCCGAGAAAATGGAAGGAATTCTTTCCGAACGGAATGACCGCAAACGAAATGATCGCCGGAACAAGGGATATGATCGGAGCGATCTTGAAAATTGCCACATTGGCTGCTGTCGGAATAATGTCTTCTTTTGAGACCAGTTTGATACCATCCGCAAGGGGCTGGAGAAGTCCCCATGGCCCCACTTCCATGGGACCCAGGCGATCCTGCATGAAGCCGAGGATTTTGCGTTCGAGATAGGTCAGGTAAGCAATAGTTGTCAAAAGGACAAACAACACAGCAACGATAACAATGACAGCGCTCGCAAGATCATTCAGCACGAAACAGAATCCTTTCTGATTACAGGGGATCCCCCTTGTGTCTCTGACCCCGGAAGTTGGTGGCTTGACAATGATCTAGCTGACAGTATCGGTCGACAACGAGACCCTGACCCGATGATGAGTCGGTGCGCCTGTCGTCGAAGAAAACGTCATACTGGGAGGAAAAAGTGCCAGAACCTGGGCGTCAGCAAAATGCTCCGGAAAGATAAGCTCGAATTCCGAAACCATGGGCGATGGTTCAACAACAAAACTGCAACGCCCATATGCCGAACTCAGGACAACCTTTTCGCCTTTTTTGATTTTTCTTTTTCTGGCTGTCTGACGGTTGATGCGGAGTTTACCTTCTGATTGAATTTTTTTCAAATTGGGATCGTTCAGGGTCATTTTCCCAGAATGGAACAGAGACTTTGCCGTGGAGAAGACAAATTCCCCCTCCCCCGGAATCATCGTTACACTGTCAATAACGGGATTCTTATATTCTGACCATGCCCCAAAACGATTTGAAACAGTTTCCCTGTTGGCCTTGTGTGGAGGAGAGTTGACAGGCCGGTGGAGATGAATGTCTCCGGTTCCACCCACAAAATGGACCCCATTTCGCGTTGAAGGGGAAAGGTCCGGAAGGAACCTCTGAATTTCTGCCATCAGGGATTCGGCTGATTCGATTCCCATCGGAGAACCCATTGCCCGCGAAATCCGTTCGAGAATCTCCCAGTCTGGCAGACTCTCACCCCAATTCGCCATCGTTTGTTTGGTCTTCTGGACAAAACCTTCAGCGCTGACAAAATGTCCTGAGCGTTCAAATGCACTGGAGACTGGCAGCACGAAATGGGCCATGTCGACCAATTCGTTCTGGAACATGTCAAGAGAAACGATCAGGTCCAGTTTGCCCAGAATTTCACGAACCCTTGATCCAGGGGGAAAGTGTCCGATCGGATTCTCTCCAAGGGAAATCAGGGCATTGATCTTCCCCTGTTCAATTCCTTGCAGAATTTGCTCCAGACCCCCACCGGCTCCATACGACAGGCTGGTTCCCCAAGCCCCTTCCCACCTCTTCCTGGAGGACTCGTCACGTGCATCGAGGAGTCCAGGAAGCCATTCCCAAGTCGCTCCCATCATCAGGGCACCCAGGTCATTGGCTGTTTCAGGCAGTAGCAGCAATCCGCTCCCGTCCCGACCTATCCAACCCAGATCTCCAATCATTTTGAGTAAATTCGTCATACTCTCCGAAGCATTCTCGAGCCTGAACATCTTCCGTCCCGTCACAACAATACCGGTTTCAGCCGTCTTCAGGTCGGTAAGAAGTCGCTGATAGGCTCCGGGGTCGACATTCCAGTTCTTGAAAAGTTCTTCCTTTCGGGTCAGCCATTCCCCCGAGATATTTCCGCCAGAGCGGATATCCTCAGCCAAAACACTGACAAATAAGGCTTCGCCACCCGGAAGGAAACGAATATGGTCGCTGGCTCTGGAAGAAAGCGTGATCGCTTCAGAATCGGCCACATAAAGCTTTGCCCTCTGTTTTCTCACGGCCCGCTTCAGAAACAACCCTGTCATGTTTGATTCTGCGACCGGATCGGATCCGATGACGAGAATCACCTTTGCCTTGAGCAAATCTTCGTGGTCGACAAGTGGCCGCAACGTTCCGGTTGCCTGGACAACGGGCAACGCCGCATTCATGAATCCGTATCGGGCACCTGAATCGATCATGTTCGACCGCAGAGTCCGTCTGAAAAAAGATTGAAAAGCATAAGCGTCTTCCAATGGCACACGGGTTGAAATCAGCCCCGCAATCCGGTCCGTACCCTTTCGCCGTATTTCATTCAGACGGCTTCCCAATTCGGGCAAAAGCTCATCCCAGGAGGTGGGGACAAGACGTTGCTCGACGCGCATGTAAGGTGTTTCAAAACGTTGGGGTGTTTGCACATGATTGAATCCGAAACGGCCCACAACACAAATCGACCCTTCATTGGGCCCGAGTCCTTCCTGGCTGGTCACACGGACTATAGATTCATTTTCCGTTTCGACAAGCATCTGGCAACCCGACGCGCAATATGCACAGGTCGTTTGCTGTTTTTCCAGCTGCCAGGGTCTGTATTTGTAGCGAACAAAATGATCCGTAATGGCACCTGTCGGACAAACTTCAAGGCAGTCTCCACAGAACTCGCAATCGAGCTTTTTCCCCAAAGGCGGGCCGATAATGGTGTCGAAACCCCGGTTGATGAATCCAATTGCGTGCACATCCTGGATTTCATCACAGATACGAACGCACTTTCCA
The DNA here is from genome assembly GCA_027343785.1 of Leptospirillum sp. Lineage (GTDB taxonomy): Bacteria > Nitrospirota > Leptospirillia > Leptospirillales > Leptospirillaceae > Leptospirillum_A. Next base: position 8,143 of record DAHWKF010000143.1, read on the forward strand.
CACAAAATGCAACGATTTGCATTAAAGATCAGGACGTCACTCTTCATGTCTTCTGGTTCGTCGTTTCTGTGGGACTCAAAACGGCTTTCAGTCGCCCCATAGGCAAAAGACATGTTCTGAAGCGGGCATTCACCCCCGCAGTCGCATACAGGACAATCGAGCGGATGGTGCAACAAAAGGAGCTCGAGGTTGGTCTTGCGGGCATCATGTATTTTCGGAGACTCGGTCAGGACCCGCATCCCGTCGGCAACCGGAGTCACGCAGGACATGACGACCCGTTTTGTATCCTCAAGCTCAACGGCACAAATCCGGCAGGAGCCGGCCGGATCCATTCGGGGGTGATAACAAAATGTCGGGATGGCAATCCCCGCCTTTTCGGCCGCCTTCAATATGGTTAGAGAAGGATCGACTTCAACCTCTATGCCGTTTATTGTTACTTTTGCCATTCACTCACTCCCTTAATCGGTCAGATGATTGCCCGGAACTTGCACGCATCCACACATGCCTTGCAACGGATACAGGTCGTCAGGTCAATATGCGCAACTTCACCCTTTTCCCACGTGACCGATCCTGACGGACAAACCGGTTCGCAAAGACCGCATGTGGTGCAATCTTCTTCGATAACGACATATTTGATCAGGTCATTGCACACCGTACCCGGGCATCTCTTGTCGCGTATATGGGCTTCATACTCCTCCCGGAAATACCGGATAGTCGAAAGAACCGGATTGGGAGCCGCTCCTCCAAGTCCGCAAAGCGAGTTGGACTTGACATACATGGAAAGCCGGACAAGCTCGTCCAGATCACCTTCCTGACCTTTCCCTTCCGTAATCCGGGTCAGGATATCGAGCATGATCTTGGAACCGACACGACAAGGAGTACATTCTCCACAGGACTCATCCTGGGTAAACTTCAGGAAAAATTTCGCCGTATCGACGATACAGGCCGCCTCATCCATCACAACAATCCCGCCAGATCCCATGATCGCGCCCGCAGCAACCACATTCTCAAAATCGACGGGCGTGTCCAGACCATCCGCCGGAATACAGCCTCCTGATGGTCCACCAAGCTGGGCTGCCTTGAACGGAATTTTCTTCTCGACCATTCCTCCCCCGATACTGAAGATGATTTCGCGGAGGGGTGTTCCGGCCGGGACTTCAATCAGGCCGGAGTTCTTGATCGAACCGGTCAGGGCGAATGTCTTGGTTCCCTTTGTTTTCTCGCTACCGTATGACGCATACCAATCGCCCCCGTTCAGGATAATATGGCCAATATTGCCCAGCGTTTCCACATTATTAATCACACTGGGCTTGCCCCATACGCCTTTTTGCGCGGGAAATGGAGGCTTTGGCCAGGGCATTCCCCGTTCTCCCATAATGGAAGCGAGAAGGGCCGTTTCCTCCCCGCATACGTAAGCTCCGGCTCCTTCCTTAATTTCCAGATCAAAGCACAGATCCGTTCCCAGAATATTGTTGCCGAGAAAATTCCGGCTCCTCGCGTCCTCGATGGCTTTTCTGAGGTGCCTTATAGCGAGAGGGTATTCCGCCCGACAATATATATAGCCTTTCTGGGCACCGCCCACAGCATAGGCGGCAATGATCATTCCTTCCAGAACGGCGTGAGGGTCTCCTTCCAGAACAGATCTGTCCATGAAAGCTCCCGGGTCACCTTCGTCCGCGTTGCAAACGACATATTTTTCCGGACCAGGAGATTTCTGCGTCAGGCTCCACTTCAATCCAGTCGGAAAACCACCTCCGCCCCTTCCCCGAAGTCCGGATTTCGTCACTTCCTGGACGACTTCTTCCGGGGTCATGGAAGTCAAGGCCTTCTTGAGAGCCTTGTAACCATCCATCGCAATATAATCCTCAATCGAAAGGGGATCGATCATTCCGCATCGTTTTGTGACGATCTTGACCTGCCCCTTGAAAAATGGCATCTCCTCCATCAGAGGTAGCCCTTCATACGGCTGGGCTCCCGCCAGGGGTATCTGACAGATTGCATATTTTTTGGCGAATTCGTTCTTTCCGAAATGCGACTCAAAAATCTGGTTCAGAGTCATCGGCTTGACGTTTTTATAGGAAACACGATATTTCCCCGGCATTGTCACATCGACCAGGGGTTCGTTATGACACATGCCGATGCATCCCGTCGGAACGATCCGGACATTCAGCTGTCTCTTCTCGACCTCTTTCTTGATCAGCTCCAGAAGCCCCCGTGCACCGGAAGCCAATCCACACGTTGCCATACCGATATGAATGACGGGGAGTTCCGTCTGCATCCCTGAAGACACAGACACATCCTCAAGCGTTTCAGTCAACATAATATCCATCCCTTTCTCCAGAGCCTTACTGGAGGTCTTATATCTCGTCAAATTCAACGATATTCAGTGAACATTTCCAAAATTCAGACCGGTTCTTCCTGTTTGACAGCCTCTTCTTCAAACTGTCGGATCAGGGAAACCATCTTGTCAGCCGACAGTTTGGCGTACGCGGTACCCTGGACCATCGCCATCGGGGCTAGAGCACAGGACCCCAGGCAAGCAACCGGTTCCAGCGTGAAGAGCATATCTTCGGTATTTTCGCCGGGTTCAATATGGAGCTCTTCCTTGACCTTGTCCACCAGAAGTCCGGCACCCCGAACATGGCAAGCTGTACCGACGCAAATCCTCAGGACAAACTTGCCCCTTGGTTCCTGATAGAACTGGGAGTAAAAAGTCAGGACCCCATACATCTTGCTCTTGGGAATTTCCAGTATTTCTCCCACAAACTCGATGGCATCTGCAGGAACATAACCATATTTTTCCTGAACTTTCTGAAGAATCTGGACAACCGCACCTTCCCTGTTGGCAAATTCTTCACAAATCTCTTCAATATCCTCATAGGTGACTTCAGCATGTTTGGTTTCAGCCATCGCACTATCCTTCTGTTTGACAAATCACGACGGGCTCATATTTCCAGGAAAACCGTGTCCTGGTCTTTAGCGACTTTCCCTCAGAAATGTACCTTGTAACCGATCCCGCCTTTCAGCGGAATGAGAAGCCCCTCCGATCAAAGAGGTGCTTGCTTAACGATCGCATTCCCCCATCACGATGTCATAGGTACCAAAAATCGTAATGATGTCCGCGATCATATACCCCTTTGCCATATGGTCGAATGCCCCCATATTGACAAAGGAAGGAGCCCTGATCTTCATCCGGTAAGGCTTTCCCGTACCGTCGCTTACGATATAGAAACCCAGTTCTCCTTTGGGGGTTTCCGTACCACAATAGGTATCTCCCGGAGGAACATTGAACCCATGCACAACAAGAAGAAAGTGGTGGATCAGGGTTTCCATGTTATGCATCACCCGGCCCTTTTCAGGAAACGAGACCTTATGGTCATCCGTCATGACCGGTCCGGAGGGAAGCTTGTCGAGACATTGTCGAATAATCTTCGCACTCTGTCGCATTTCCTCAATCCGGATATAGTACCTGTCATAGATGTCGCCGTTCTGTCCAACCGGGACATCAAACTCGACCTGATCATAAGCCCCATAGGGCTCGAACTTTCTCAAATCGTACGGGACGCCCGAACCCCTTAACGTTGGCCCCGAAAGACCAAAGTTGATGGCGTCTTCCGCTGTAATCACGGCGATATTTTTTGTTCGGGCCAGCCAGATCCGGTTTGTTTCAAGCAACGTGTTGTATTCCTGGATATTGCCGTCAAAAGCCTCAATAAATTTGTAGAGACGGTCGATGACATGCTGGGGGATATCGCTCTCAACACCTCCGACGCGATAATAATTGGTCGTCAGCCTCGCTCCGCAAAGAATTTCAAAGATATCGAGAAGCTCCTCCCTCTCCCGGAATGTATAAAAGAAAACGCTCATCGCACCGATATCAAGAGCCTGTGTACCCAGCCAAAACAAATGGTTAACGATACGCTGGATTTCGGCAACGATCGTACGGACGAATTCGGCCCGTTCGGGAACCTTGAGTTGCAGAAGCTTTTCGACCGTTCTGACAAAAGCGTAGTTATTCGCCATTGCCGAAACGTAATCCAGCCGATCCGTCAAAGGTATAATCTGGTTGTAGGTCCTGTATTCCGCTATTTTCTCCGTGCCGCGATGGAGGTATCCCAAATCCGGCACGGAACGCTTGATCCTTTCCCCATCCAACTCCAGAAGGACCCTCAGCACACCATGCGTACTGGGATGCTGCGGGCCCATATTCAGAAGGAACTGGTCCGTCTGGATGGAAGAATCGAGATTCTGGAGGACAGCCTGGCGCAAGCTTCCCAGAACGATTTCTTTTTGTCTGATATCTTCTTTAACCCCTGTAGTTTTTTCTGTTTCCAAGATCCCCACTCCTCATCAACAGACGCATCGCCCGACTCAATCCAAGAACCGACTGGACCCTTCAGACAGGAAAATAGGAATCAGAATCACCTTTTTTTCCGTCAATTTCAGGACGGACATCCTGAAACCTGGGAACAAAAGAGAAACTGTCTCGCCAACCCTTGCCGACCAAAGGAAAGTCTTTTCTGAGCGGATACCCCTCTTCGTAATCGTCCGGCATCAATATCCTGCGCAAATCCGGGTGCCCCCTGAATTGTATCCCCATCGTGGCGTAAACTTACCTCTACATGAATTCGGCAACCTTCCAGATGCCCACGACGGAATCGACGACAGGCGAATCCTCTGTCACACGCACCTTTACCATAATCCGGTGACGTCGAGAGAGGGAGTACAGGATGTAGACGACCTCAAAACGCTCCGGATCCATCGGATAATCGACAGATGTCACATCGACGATATAATCATACGAATACTCGGGATCATCGTGCAGAGCCCTGAAAATCTCAAGGGCATTTTCGGCACGGACGTATACGGTCAGGTCTCCAAGCGATTCCCTGGACCCCAAAAACATTCCGGCAAAACGTTTTTCCAGAGATTCCGCTACTGGATGCATTGAGAATCAGCTCCCTTCAGTGGATTGAGAAACACCAACCGGAAAATGTCCAGGAAAAACAGGACGATCCTTCATGATTTTCTCCTGAAGCTTCATCAAACCGTCGAGCAAGGCCTCCGGACGCGGAGGACATCCCGGAACATACACATCCACCGGGAGTATCCTGTCCACACCCTGAACCACGCTGTAGCTGTCATAGATATTTCCAGAAGTCGCACATGAACCCATCGCTATGACATAACGGGGCTCCGGCATCTGATCATAGATTCGACGACACACAGGAGCCATCTTTCGCGTCAACGTTCCAGCCACGATCATCAGATCCGACTGGCGCGGGGATGCCCTGAACACCCCGGCACCAAAGCGGTCGATATCAAACCTGGACGCCACCGCGCCCATCATCTCGATCGCACAGCAAGCCAGGCCAAAAGTCATGGGCCACAGGGCAGACTTTCTTGACCAGTTCAGCATCTCGTTGACAGCATCCTGAAGCCGCATGGTGACAACGGAAAGCTCTCCGTCTTTCTGATGCATCAGTCGCATTCCAGAGCCTCCTTCTTCCATGCATACACATATCCGATGAGAAGAATGAAGATAAAGATCATCATCTCGACAAGCCCAAACAACCCCAGGCGACTGAAATCAACAGCCCACGGATAAAGAAATACCACCTCCACGTCAAACACCAGAAAAAGCATCGCAATCACGTAATATCGGATAGAGAACCGCTCACGGGCATCATTGATGGGAGGAACGCCGCATTCATAGGGGGCATTTTTGTCCTTGTACGGATTCTTCGGCCGAATCAGCTTTCCGACGGTCAGGGAAATCGCCCCAAACCCAATTGCAACAAGGAGAAAAAGCAAGATAGGGACATAGTGTTCAGGATGGGACAGTGAAAACATCCTAGGCCTCCAGCGGCGATTTTTCAGTGTATTTTCGCCCATTTTGATTGAAGAGTACTAATCATTCTAAATGTACGGAAAAACAAAGTCAACCCGGATGGGCGTCCGGAAGGGCCCAAACCCTTGCGGGACAAGAGTCAGGGAGTCGGGTCGAAAAAAGGCGAATTCAGTAGGAAATCAAGCGCCATGGCATTTTTTATATTTCTTTCCGCTACCGCAATAACAGGGATCATTCCGCCCCGGCTTCCGGGCAGCATGCTGGGGAAGCAAGGGAGCCTCGCCACTCCCAAACGTCTGTCCACCCCCTGAGGTGGAGGCGATCGTGAAGGGCAAGGAGTCGTCCGAAGCCATCAAGCCCGGCTCCTGAAGATACCCTTGCTCTTCCGGGTGAAGGTAATTGAATGATTGCATATCCGGTGCCGGAGGAAGTCCAACGGCTTCCTCAATCTGTCGTGCGTTCCCGATGAGGAGGATCAGGTTTTCCTGGACCGCACTGACAAACTGCTCAAAAAGGACAAAGCCTTCGCGACGGTATTCAACAAGCGGATCCTTCTGACCGTATCCGCGCAGCCCGATTCCCTCCTTCAGGTGATCCATGTTCAGCAGATGTTCTTTCCACTGCTCATCCAGGTTCTGCAAGGTCAGGTATCGGACAATGGCCCAAAAAGTCTCCGGACCGAAATCGTTTTCCTTTTTCTCGAGAAATGTCCCATACGCACCCGAAAGATGTTCCTGCAACGCTACGATACCAAGGTCCCTCAAGGACTCTGACGGAACGGAGAGTCCCGTTTTTTCGAGAACACCACCCACCAGGCCGTCCAGATCCCATGTTTCCGGATACTGGTCTTCGGGGGCGAATTCGCGGACGACAGACTGAATGACGTCCTGCCCCCATTCTTCCAGCAGCTCCCGAAGGCTCTCTCCCCGAAGCACCTTTTTGCGAAGCTCGTAAAAAATGAGCCGCTGCTGGTTCATCACGTCATCGTATTCCAGAAGTTGTTTGCGGATATCAAAATGATGGGCTTCTACCTTCTTCTGGGCATTTTCGATCGCTTTGGTCACAAATCCGTGTTCGATCGGAACACCTTCTTCTACCCCCAGGCGATCCATCAGACCCTTGATTCTGTCGGCTCCAAAAATGCGCAGAAGATCATCCTCCAGAGAAAGGTAAAAACGGGAAGAGCCCGGATCCCCCTGTCTTCCCGACCGTCCCCTGAGCTGATTGTCGATCCGGCGGCTTTCGTGGCGTTCAGTTCCGATAATGTGCAGGCCTCCGGCCTGGACAACGTTTTCCCTTTCCAGCCTTAGTTTTTCTTCCAGTTCACGCTGAAGGGATTCGATTTCCTCTGTTTCCAGCTTCAAGCCCTGCCGCTCTTTTTCGGCCACAATCGACTTGAGAAGAAAATCCGCATTTCCGCCGAGCACAATATCGGTCCCCCGCCCCGCCATGTTGGTTGCAATCGTGACACTGGAAAAACGACCTGCCTGAGCCACTATTTCAGCTTCAAGCTCATGAAATTTCGCGTTCAGGACCTTGTGGGGAATCCCCTCTTTCGACAAAAGGGCAGACAGATGTTCCGACTTTTCAATGGAAACGGTTCCGACGAGAACAGGCTGACCGCATTGGTTTCTTTCCCGTATATCATCAACAATCGCACGGGCCTTCTCATCATATGTCCTGTAGATCTGATCCGGCAGATCCAGACGCTGCATCGGCCGATGCGTCGGAACAACGATCACATCCAGATTGTAGATTTTGTGAAATTCCTGAGCCTCTGTGTCTGCCGTTCCTGTCATTCCAGCCAGCTTCTCATACATTCTGAAATAATTCTGGAAGGTAATCGTGGCCAGAGTCTGGTTTTCCTGTTCGATCTTGACCTTTTCCTTGGCCTCGACCGCCTGGTGCAGTCCTTCCCCCCATCGTCTTCCGGGCATGAGCCTGCCGGTGAATTCGTCGACAATGATCACTTCTCCGTTTTTCACAACATATTCTACGTCACGATGGTAAAGATGATGGGCCTTGAGTGCCTGGAGAACATGATGGAACCAGTTTATATTTGCCACATCGTATAGATTGCCGATTCCCAGCCGGTCCTCGACATAGTTGTTTCCTTCGTCTGTGAGGGTGGCCGTCTTTAGCTTTTCGTCAATCTTGAAGTGAAGATCCCTTTTCATGCCGGGAATAATGCGATCTACCTGATAATACAGGTCTGTAGACTCCTCAGAAGGACCGGAAATAATCAGCGGTGTCCGGGATTCGTCAATCAGGATACTGTCAACTTCGTCCACGATCGCATAATGAAGACCTCTCTGGACAAACTGGTCTTCTTCATACTTCATGTTGTCCCGGAGATAATCAAACCCGAATTCGTTGTTTGTCCCATAAGTGATATCGGCCTCATAAGCCTGCTTTCGCATGTCATCTGGCATGTCATGCTGAATAATCCCCGTTGTGAGACCCAGAAAACGGTAAAGGCGACCCATCCAGTCAGAGTCCCGTCGAGCCAGATAATCATTGACCGTCACCACATGAACACCTTTGCCGGTCAATGCATTCAGGTAAACAGGCAGTGTCGCCACCAGCGTTTTTCCTTCACCTGTTTTCATCTCTGCAATACGGCCCTCGTGGAGGACGATCCCTCCCATCAGCTGGACATCAAAATGGCGCATCCCCAAAACACGTCTACTGGCTTCGCGGACGACCGAAAACGCTTCCGGGAGAAGATCCTCGAGCGGCTCCCCCTTGGACAACCTTTCCCGGAATTCGACCGTTTTTAAAGACAATTCGCTGTCCCCCAAGCCCTGGATAGCGGGCTCGAAGCCATTGATCTTCTCGATGATTCCCGACATCCTTCGGATTTCCCGATCATTTCGTGTCGGAAATATGGAGGATAGCAATCCTTTCAGCATCAAAACTCCTTGGTATCACTTATTTTATATGACGATTCCTGTTCTGGCCTGATCCAGGAGCCATTTTCCTGCCCCATCTCTTTGGCGGGATCAACCGGAACACCGAAATAACGGATTTCGAAGTGAAGATGAGGACCATTTGTCAATCCTGACATCCCGACATACCCGAGCGGCGTTCCCTGCTCGACATGTTCACCCGGATGGACAAGCACGCTGCCCAGGTGGGCATAGAGTGAAGTCACTCCCAACCCATGGTAGACAATGACAAATCGACCATAATCTTCTGCCGTGCCGACTTCCATCACCGAGCCATCCGCCGCGGCGAAAACCCGGGCCCCCTCAACCTGGGCAATATCCAGACCCGTATGAAATTCCTCACCGTCTCCGAGGGGACTTTTCCGGTTACCGAAAGGTGACGTTTCCCAGCCTTCCAAGGGATAGGCCCATGCGCCAGGTTCTCCGGGCGGCAGAACATACATGATACCTTTTGAAACGGGCCTTACAGGAACTGAAGACGCTTTGCCGGAACCCGAATCCGGCAAGGGTGATACAACACCCTCCGACGGATGTGCCGACAAGGCATTTGTCCCTTTCATTGCCGGTGGGGTAGCGGGAAAGGAATTGCCAGGAATCTTGGGAGACTGTGGGCTTTGCTGTCCTGCTGTCATCTGACGGATTTGCCCGTCCAGCAAATTGACTTCGGACAACTGGGCTTCCAGGCCTTCCAGCTCCTTTCGGTATTGGTCAAGGTGGGATTTCTGTTCTGCCGTTTGCCTGATCAGATGGCGATATGTCACCAGTTTCTGGGCTTCATGAACATAGAAAAAACCCAGGGAAATTCCCGCCGTCACGAGAAGAATTCCCATCACAAAAAAAGCGTGGAACAACCATCGGGGAAAAGTCCACTGGCGGGCTTTTTCCGTTGGGCCCGACATGAAGGTGACGGTCACCATTTTCTTAACCTTCATGGTTTTTCCTTTGGCGGGAATTCGAAAGGACCCAACCCATGTAATCGGGGTTTCCTTCTTCAACAGACCAACACAAAATTTCCGGAACACTGTAAGGGTGCGCCGACCGGATTTTGTCGATGACAACCGGACAAACCTCTCCGGAAAGCTTGAGTAGGACATTCACCTCGGAATCCCGCACAATTTTTTCCTCCCAGGAATAGATCGACGTGCCGGTCGGGAACAGATGACCGCAGGCAACATACCCTTCTTCGACCAGGACCCGGACGAGATGTTCCGCGCCCTGGGGGTCCGGATGAGAAAAAAGGAGAAGACTGACATTCATCCCAGCCACCTCTGGAACCAGGAGACGGTTTCAGATATTCCTTGGGTGATGTTCGTCGCGGGCGACCACAAAATCTCTCTTTCAAGCCTGTTGTATCCAAGGATTCTCTTCTGTGGTCCCAGGGCATAAGCGTTTTCATAAGATATGTCAACCGGAACACCCGCCACATCCCTGATCTTGGAAAACATATCCCTTTCGGAAAACGATGTACCCGCTCCCAAATGAAATATCCCTTCTTTTTTTTCCAGGGCAATTGCGAAAATAGCGTCCACCGCATCCTGCACAAAAATAAAATCCCGGACTCTCATCCCATTCCCTGTCAATCGTGGCATTTCTCCCTTGTCCTGGCGGAACAGAGCCCGCACCCAGAATGTCATCTGCCCTGTTTCCCCTTCCAGGGATTGCCCTGGGCCATAAACGGGCGACAGGCGGACAATGGTATAGGGAACCTTCAGCTTGCGTGCATAAACAGACAGATAATGCTCCATCGCAAGGTAGGAGACTCCATAGGAAGAGTCAGGAAAGGGCGATTCAGTTTCTTCCGGTGAAGCCGTGTTTTCCGAACCAAATACTTCTCCGGTTGAAATCAGGATCATATGGCCCGCCCCCCCTGACTCCTCCAGGGATCTCAATACATTCAGAAAAGGAAAGACACTTTTCTCAATGTCCAGTACCGGGTCTTTTTCTCCGGACAACGGGTCTGCCAAGCCCGCGACATGAATGTAACAATCCGGACGCTGGTCCTGAAAAAAGCCCCGGACAAAGCGCGGAGAATTCAAGTCTCCTTTTTGAAACTGGTACCTGTCATTTTTGATCCTCTGGGGATGACCGGTCGAGAGGTTGTCCAGGGCAACAACACGCACTCCCCCTTCCAGGATGCGAGACACAAGGTTGGAACCGACAAACCCGCAACCGCCACCAACCACGATTTTCTGCACTCTTTCCTAAACCTCCCGAACGTCTTCGCGCGCTCCGATATCAAACAGAACAAAATACTCCTGGTTTCCTTTTCTGCCCGTAATGGCAGAAGGGACGACTCCCCGCACCTTCGCTCCTTGGTCGACCATCTGCCGGATATATTGGGCCAAGAGACTCCTGTGCAGGCCCCGGTCCCGGACAATTCCGCCTTTTCCCACCAAACGGGGACCCGCTTCAAACTGTGGCTTGAAAAGAGGAAGGAAAAATCCTCCGTCCCTCAGAAGAAAAAAAACCGTTTCCGTGATCTTGGAAAGGGAAATAAAGGAAAGATCCGCGACAACTCCGTCTATTCGGCCATTCGGAAGCCAGTTTCCGGGCCAGCGGACATTCACACCTTCCAAAACAATGACACGCGGATCCTCTCTGAGTCTGACATCCAGCTGGGAGGTGCCCACATCCACTGCATGAACCGCAGATGCACCTTCCTGAAGAAGCACCTGAGTAAACCCACCGGTCGACGCTCCCAGGTCAACCAGTGTTGTTCCGGAAACATGAAGACGGAAATAGGACAGCGCCCCCGCAAGCTTGGTCCCTCCCCTGCTGACAAAATGATTGCCCGAATCCGGAGAGAGAATTGTGACGTCATCGAAATTGGCCTGGACAGAGGACTTTACCCGGACAATGCCTTTTACCAGAATCTTGCCGGCGTTGATCAGTTCAGCGGCCTTTTCACGGGAGGAAGCCCATCCTTTCTGGACAACAAGCTGGTCGAGCCTTTTCATCCGTTCGTCCGGGTCAAACCGGCGAAGCCTGCAACCATTCCTTGAGGGTCTTTGCCACATCCGGAGGCGTCAGCCCAAGGTAAGAACGAAGGATCTTCGGGGAACCGTGGTCGATATACTGGTCCGGAACACCAATCATGCGGACATGCACGCGTCCAAGATGATCCGACAATGCCAGCCATTCCAGCACGGCTGAGCCTACCCCTCCCTTCAGGACCCCCTCTTCCAGCGTGACGATGTGCGAATATCGGGCGACGACAGAGGTCAGCATGGCCGTATCGAGCGGCTTGGCGAACCGCATGTTGACCACTCCCGCATCAATTCCTTCTTCCCGGAGGATCGACGCCGCCTCCATCGCGACTGAAACCATTGATCCGTATGCCAAAAGGCAGATGTCGCGCCCCTCTTGCAAGGACTCCGAAGTTCCAAGAGGAATCTGACGGAACTCCTTGTCGATCGGTACTCCCAGACCTTCTCCCCGAGGATATCGGACGGCAATCGGACCATCATGGAGTATTGCACTATAAAGCATATGACGAAGTTCATTCTCATCTTTCGGAGCCATGACGACCATATTGGGAATATGTCTGAGATAGGCGATATCAAATACCCCATGATGCGTTGGTCCGTCTTCCCCAACCAGCCCACCCCTGTCAAGAGCGAAAACCACATGAAGATTCTGAAGGCAAATGTCATGGACAAGCTGATCATAGGCCCTCTGCAGGAAGGTGGAGTAAATTGCCGCGACAGGACGTATCCCCTGGGACGCCATTCCTCCTGCCAAAGTCACGGCATGCTGCTCGGCAATCCCGACATCGACAAAACGATCCGGAAACATTTTCCGGAAATCCACCAGCCCCGTGCCTTCGGGCATGGCGGCGGTAATCGCAAAAAGGTCCGGGAAACGCTGTCCGAGCTCGACCATCGTCTGGCCAAAAATCTTTGTGTAGGTGGGGGCTCCCGGTGCTTTCTTCTTGATCTCCCCTGTTTCGATGTCAAACGGCGTCACCCCGTGAAAGGCAACAGGATTTTTCTCGGCCGGTCCGTAACCCTTCCCCTTGACGGTCAAAACATGCAGAAGAATCGGCCCTGGCTGCTCCTTCAAATTTCCGATCGTCTTGAGCAGAAGGGGAAGATCATGACCGTCAATGGGCCCCACATACCGGAAACCCATTTCCTCAAACCAGACTCCGGGCTTTGACAGGATTCCGACCATCGACTCATGGGCCACTTGTGCAACCCGTGCCATGGGTTCACCGATAACGGGAATCTCCTTCATCAACCCTTCAGTCCGCCTTCTCAAACCCTCCCATCGGGGATCCGACGTGATCCGGGCCAAATAGTCTGACAATGCACCGACATTTTCCGAGATGGACATTTCATTGTCATTCAGGATAACCAGGAGATTCTTTTTCCGGGCTCCCGCCTGGTTGAGCGCTTCCATGGCCATCCCAGCCGTCAGAGAGCCATCCCCGACGACAGCGATCACATGATACTTGTCCCCTTTCAGATCCCGGGCTTCGGCCATGCCGAGGGCCGCGGAAATAGACGTTCCCGCGTGCCCTGCGGAAAACGCGTCATGCTCGCTTTCATCCGGCTTGGGAAAACCGGCCAACCCTTTCCATTGCCGGATCGTCTTCAGATTTTCGAGGCGCCCTGTCAGCATCTTGTGGGGATAAGCCTGATGTCCGACATCCCAGACGATACGGTCTCGGGAGGTGTCGAACAGACGATGCAGGGCGATCGTCAGTTCGACAACACCCAGACCACCTCCAAAATGGCCACCGATGCTCGCAATGACACGGATCATCTCTTCCCGGATTTCTGCCGCAAGGGCAGGAAGGTCTTTTTCCGAAAGACGCTTGACGTCATCAGGACCTGAAATCCGACCCAATATTTCTCCCATTAATTCCTTCTTTCTATGATATAGCTTGCCAGTTCCCGCAAATGCCCTGCTCCATGGCCGAACACTCGAATGGCATCCAATGCCTCTTCAAGTTTTTCCCGCGCCATGGCGCGGGCTCTCTCGACTCCCACAAGCCCAGGGTATGTGTTTTTATGTCGATCCTGATCTTTTTGGGCCGCCTTTCCCAAAAGGACAGCATCCCCTTCCACATCCAGCAGATCGTCGGCAATCTGGAAAGCGATCCCCACCGCCAGACCATATCGGTCCAGTGCCGCAAATGAAGGGGCGTCCGCCCTTCCCAGCAAAGCACCGATACGCAGGGATACCCTTATCAGGGCCCCTGTCTTGTGCCTGTGCAGGAACTCCAGCGCAGAAATATCCAGCGCTTTCCCTTCAGATGCAATATCCATCTGCTGGCCGCCAACCATCCCGTTGATTCCGGAAGCGGTGGAAAGTTCCCATATGATTTTCAGGCGTGTCTCAAAGTCGACAAGTTTATCATAATCGGGGGAGGACAGCAGGGTAAAGGCATGCGTCAAAAGACCGTCCCCGGCCAGTATAGCCGTGGCATCCCCATAGATCATGTGATTCGTGGGCTTCCCTCTCCGGAGGGAGTCGTTGTCCATCGCCGGCAAATCGTCATGAATCAGTGAATAGGTGTGGATCAGCTCCAAGGGTGCAAGCAAGGGGACATAGGGAACCGGATTGATACCCAGGGATTCCAGTGCGGCCATCGAAAGAACCGGACGAATTCTCTTTCCGCCTGCCAGCAGGCTGTACCGCATGGATTCGGCAAGGGCACCGTAAGGGGTTTTCTTTTCCTTTTCGAAAAGCGTCCCCAGGAAGTTCTCGATCTCGTTCTTGCATACGTTCAGGTACTCTTCAATGGATCCGGGAGGAAACCCTGTCACACGTTCTCCTTATTAATTTTTATTGTTTTCCGAATGTTCTTTTTGTGTCCGATCGGGTTCATGTTTCGGCGAATCGGCCATTTTCGCCATGATCCGGTTTGCCCTCTTCTGAAAAGGGTATTTCGTTTTCCTGGTGGCTGAGAAGGACCGTAATCTTTTTTTCGGTCTTTTCCAGCACGTCTTTACACTCGTTCGACAACCGCACGCCTTCTTCAAAAAGGGCCATGGACTCTTCAAGCGGGCGATCGCCGGCCTCCAGTATCCGGACTATTTCTTCCAGACGGCCCATTTTTTCCTCAAAATTTAATGGACCGCCCTGACCGTCGGGCTTTGTTCGTGTCGGCTTTCCCATCTTCAGGCACCCCCTTTTTCCCGAACCGCAACAGATTTCACCTCCAGCCCGATCTCATAGCCCGGAATGCGCGCGATCAGAGTTTCAGAAAGTCTGGGCAACCGTGACGGAGTCACCAAAGTCCTGTCCGCCGCATGGAAAAGAATCGCAAATCCTTTTTCCAGCGCCGAAAAAGGCGTCGCCAACCCGAGTCGTTCCGAAAGATTGTCTTCCCGGTTCAAAAGACAGGTCAATGTTTTCCCCATGGAACCGCCCAGTCGTTCATGCAAAGACAAACGCCGGCTGGCAAAGGACAAAAGAATGTTCCTGAAGGCTTCGATGAGCCGGAAGTGAAAGTTCTCCCGCCTCTTTCTCTTGACCGTATATAGTGCATACGGCGTCCTGATCCGTCGAACAACCGACTCGAGAACACCTCTCTTGCGCGCCAGAAACTGAAAAATCGCCTGTTGCATGCGCCTGCCGGCATTATCTCCTCTTCTGGACAGGGAGAGGTTTTTTCTTTCAATGCAGGACAAAAGCCCCACGTCCATCCTGTCCAGATCCTGCTGGTAACGGGTCAGCCGGAATGGCCACCGAAGAATCCCCTCTGCCAGGTGGGAAAGTCTGATGGTTTTTTGACGGGATTCCCGTCGTACCTGGTTTTCCATGCGCTTCATCCTGTCATCAACTCTTCGGACAAGATCTCCGGCATGAGGGACAACCTTTTCTGCAGCTTCGGAGGGGGTGGCAACTCGCAGGTCCGCAGCCAGATCCGCAATGGTCACATTGGTCTCATGGCCCACGGCCGATACGACGGGATGAGGACAGGACAAAATGCTCCGGGCCAGCTGTTCACTGTTAAAAGGCCAAAGATCTTCCACGCTCCCTCCACCCCTGGCCAGAATAACGACATCGAGAGACGGGATGCGGGGAATCCTTTTCTGAAAAGCCTCGATCATATCCAGTGCCGCCCCCTCACCCTGTACGCGGACAGGCAAGATCACAATCTGGACAGACCGGTTTCTCGATCCGGCGATCCGGAGAAAGTCCCACACCACGGCTCCCTGAAGGGAGGTGATGAGAGCAACCTTGCACGGGTAGGGAGGAAGGGGCCTTTTGCGTCCAGACGCAAGAAGGCCTTCTTCCTCAAGCTTGCGCTGCACCCGCCTGAACTCCATAAAAAATTTTCCGATACCGGCGGGTTCAAGCGCATGGACCACAATCTGATATTCTCCCCGTGGCTTGTAGAGGGTCAGCCGGCCAGTCGCCAGTACCTTGTCGCCTTCCCGCGGAAGGAATCGTTCGTTTTTTCTCTGACCGCGAAAGAAAACCGCCCGAATCTGGGCGGAAGCATCTTTCAGGGTAAAATAGACATGTCCGGATGAGGATTCTTTCAGATTCGATATTTCTCCTTCCACATACAGAAAACCGGGAAAAGCCCCTTCGATCGCAAGCCCGATTCCCTCTGTCAATTCGGAAACGGTCAATACCGTCTGAACTTCATGCCGGAAAAATAGCCCCCCTTCCGTGTTCACGAATCAATCCCCATCAGACATGTCTCCTTCCCGAATCAGTCTGGACTCCACAACTTCCCATTGGGAGACTGACCGCCTGAAAACGACCAGGAGGGCACAAAAAAGCAACTCCCCCCCCGCGACCTCAAAGGGGGCCGGAACATGTGTCCGGTATTTGCTGAGGGCCGCTGCAGGGGAGACGCCGATCACAGACCACCGGGGGCCGGTCAGCCCCACGTCGGTCAGATACAGCGTCCCACCGGGCAGTCGTTCAAGATCATTCGTCTGAACATGGGTATGCGTCCCATAGACCAGATGGACCCGTCCGTCCAGATGAAAACCCATCGCACGCTTTTCTCCGCTGGCTTCGCCGTGAAAATCGACCGCGATGATGTCCGGATTGTTTCCGGACTGGTTCCAGAATTCCAGGACTCTGTCCACCGCATGGAAAGGACAGTCTGAAGGAGACATGAACACCCGTCCGATCAGATTGACCATGCCCAGAGTCTGGCCATTTGGAAGAACATAAACAAACGCCCCCGCCCCAGGGCATTCGGCCGCATAGTTCAGGGGCCGAAGAATCCGGTTTTCCTTCTGGAGCAAAGAGAAGGTGTCTTTTTGATCAAACAGGTGGTTACCGGTCGTAATGGCCGTCACCCCCATTCCGAAGCATTCAGCTACGGTTTTCTGGTTCAGCCCTTTCCCTCCCGCAAGGTTTTCACCATTCACGACGATGCCGTCTAGGGCAAATCTTTCGGACAGGCGACCGATTCCCCGGGAAAGAGCCTTCCTTCCCGGACGACCAAACACGTCACCGACAAACAGAAGACGAAGCCGGTCAGCACTGTCCTCCCCTTTATCGGGCGTACTCAACAATCCGGTTCTCTCTGATGACCGTCACCTTGATCTGTCCCGGGTACTTCAGCTCCGCCTCAATTTTTTTCGCGATCTCCCGGGAAACGACCAGCAGATCTTCGTCGCTGACCTCATCCTGACGGACAATAATGCGTATTTCCCGACCGGCCTGGATGGCGTAGGATTTCTCGACACCCTTGAAGGAGTTGGCGATCCCTTCCAGCTTTTCGAGACGCTTGATATACGCGTCCATGCTTTCTCTCCTGGCGCCCGGCCGCGCCGCCGAAATCGCGTCCGATGCCGCAACAAGGATTGACTCCAGACAGATGGGTTCCACATCTCCGTGATGGGACTGGATGGCGTTGACAACCTCCGGAGACTCTCCGTATTTTTTCGCGGCATCCGCCCCCAAAAGGGGGTGAGAGCCTTCCCCTTCGTGGGTCAAAGATTTACCGATGTCGTGAAGGAACCCGGCTCTCTTGGCGAGTTTCGGATTGAGCCCCAGTTCCGAAGCCATCATGGAACAAAGATATGCGACTTCCCGGGCGTGGAGAAGGTTGTTCTGCCCATAACTGGTCCTGAATTTCAAACGCCCCACAAGCTTCAGGATCTCGGGATGGATGTCGGATATCCCCAGTTCAAATGCAACCTTTTCCGCTTCTTCCAGCAATGTCTGGTCAAGCTCCCGGCGGATTTTTTCCACCACTTCCTCAATCCGCGCAGGATGGACGCGTCCATCCTGCAGGAGCTTTTCCAGAGCGAGCCGGGCGACTTCCCGTCTGTGGGGATCAAATCCGGAAACAATAATGGCATCAGGCGTGTCGTCAATAATCAGGTCGACTCCGGTGGCCTGCTGAAAAGCCCGGATATTTCTCCCTTCCCGCCCGATAATCCTTCCCTTGACGTCCTCGGACTGGATCGGCACCACCGAAATGCTGGTTTCCGCCACATGATCGTTGGCATAGCGCTGAATGGCGAGAGTCATCACCTCTCGCGCCTTTCGGACAGCGTTTTCCCGGAACTCCCGTTCCACCTTCTGGGCAACCTTTGCCGCATCGGAACGGATCAGCTCTTCCGCTTCTTTCATCAGCCGCTCCCGCGCCGATTCCAGTGAAAGGCCCGAGATCTCTTCCATCTTCTGGTGTTGCTGGGCCAGGGCCTGGCTGACCTCCCTCTCCCTGATATCAAGCTGTTTTTCCCGGGATTTGATATCTTCCATTTGACGGTCCAGATCACGACGGATCTGTTCCAGCCTATGTCTTTCCTGTCCAATTTCCGTTTCCCGAATCGAATATTCCTGATCCCGCCTGGTATATTCCTGCTTTTTGAGCTGGGCCTCCTCCTCTGCCGCCACCCGTATTTTGAAGGCCGTTTCCCTGGCTTCAAGCTCTGCTTCCTTGAGGCGCGCATCCTTTAGACGTGCGGCTTCTTCGAGAACCTCGCCGGCCAGTCTTCGGCTTTCCCGGACTTTTCCCTTGGCGCTCGAATTTGCCCAGAACACACCGGCCCATCCTCCCGCAAGGACACCCGCAATCACCCCACCCGCTATCATAATGGCCGTCATCATATCATCGACCTTTCCCTCGCATGTCCATATCTCAACCTAACAAAAGGGATTTATCCGCAATATCACGTCAAATACAGTCCATCATAGCAAAGTTGATGGCCTGTGCGGAACCCGTCCCGTTTCTGCCGATTTGATTTCCAAGAGGGCTGAAGGAGAAAAAAGAAACCGGAATAAAGCTTTATGGGGAGGGTTAACTTCCGGTAGGCCCAGTATTCAGTTCTCGTCCTGGAAGGAATCTTTTTTTATCCGTTGCCATTCTTCCAGCCGGCGGATCATTTCCCGTTCTTCCCCCCGGACATTGTTCCCGGGTCGATAAATCTGATGACCTTCCGGGAGACCCGACTGGCGGGACACGCCTCCAGGCGCATCATGAGGATAGATATAAGGTTCATTCTCCTCCCTCTCGATTCCCCCGGAATGATCAGGAAGGTGAACGTTTTTCAGAAATTCCGGAACAGGGGGAAAAAAGCCTTCGCGGACTTCAGCCAACGCTCGGTCAATCGCCTTGTAAGCCGAGTTGCTTTTAAGGGAAAGGGCCAGATAAACAGTCGTTTCCGCCATGGGTATACGCGCCTCTGGCAAGCCGATCGACCTGACAGCTTCGAGACAGGCGACAGCAACCGGCAAGGCCATCGGATTGGCAAGACCGACATCCTCTGCCGCCAGAATAACGAGACGCCTTGATATAAA
This sequence comes from Leptospirillum sp., assembly GCA_027343785.1. GTDB lineage: Bacteria > Nitrospirota > Leptospirillia > Leptospirillales > Leptospirillaceae > Leptospirillum_A. The sequence continues at coordinate 27,673 of DAHWKF010000143.1, forward strand.
GAGAGGGTCTTCCCCCGCCTCGATCATTCGGGCCAGATAGTGGACGGCGGCGTCCGGATCGTGGTTCCTCACACTCTTGATAAAAGCCGAAATCAAATTGTAATGGGTTTCCGCATCATGAAAAACGCCCCCCGTCCCTCCTTCCATCCGGCGAATCATGGCGGCATCGATCCGGACCTCGTCGGCATTTTCCTTGCCGGCCAGGAGTCCTTCAAGAGTGAGCAGAAGTTTCCGGCCATCGCCACCGGCCCTGCGCACCATAATGGATTGTGCGCCATGTTCTATCAGAATCCGGATTTTCTGACGTTTTTCAAGGAAAATCCGTCCCCTTTCCAGGAGGGCGCCAAGATCCGTCGGTTCCAGCGGATGAAAGGCGAAAACCAGCAGGCGAGACGCAAGAGGAGGCAACAGGGCCTTGACAGGATTGTCGAAAGACAACCCCAAAAGCTTCAGATCACCCCGCTCCAGAGCCGGGACCAGAGCGTCCTGCTGAACCCGGGTAAAACGGTCGATCTCTTCGATCACCAGGAGCGGTTCCTGTCCCGACTGACGAAAGGAGAGAGCCCTGTCAATGGATTTGCGGAGATCCCCTCCGGAAGCCTCTCCGGCCCTGAGCGTTTCGAAATGAAAGGGTAACGTTTTTTCGAGGATCCGGACAAACGAGGACTTGCCGCATCCGGGTGGTCCATAAATGACCATGGACCGAAACGTCTGGCGTTCGAGTAAACCTCTCAAAAAGCCCTTTTCCCCCATCAGATGGGGCTGGCCGAGGAAATCCTTTATCGTCTCGGGAAGAAGGAGGGACGGGAAGGGAATCTCCCGGGGGGATTCAAATATGGATTTCATGATGGATGGATCCATTCAGGGGTTCGAAACGATAAAACCCCGCGGCTGCCGTTACGGTTTCATTTGAGATACCTAGCTTACCAAGGTTTACGGCATTGTAGGCGGCTTCAGGCTTCCCGGGGACGGGCATGCACACCACACGCACTGACATGCCATTTCTCAAAATGATGTAGGTAACAAATTTAACCGCTACTCGAACAGTGCAGGGTCGTTTTCCATTCTATCCGTTCACCCTTTCTGTCGCAAGAGAGACGTCGCGTTTTGTTCGAGACTGGTCAGGGAAGCATCCAGCTCCTCTATCAGCCGGTCTCTTCGCTCGACCATTTCTTCCAGTTCCTTCATCCGGACGCGACCTTCCAGATTCTCGTAGATTTTTTCGATCGCCACCAGGAGCGCCAGGGAATGGGTTCCCCGTCCCGCATCCCCACCCCCCCTGCGCTCCAGAATCTCTCCCAGCTGCCGTCCGGATTCGGCCATGAGATCGGGGTCGAAATGACCCTTGACATTCAGTGTCAGCTGACTGTTGACACGAACCTGAACCTGCTCAGTTTTCTTTTTCTCCGCCACGATTTTTACCCTTCTCTGTCATCCGGAGCAGACGGGATTCCAGGCGGACAAGAATTTCCCGGATTTTGTCCCTTTCGCGCCGAAGAATCCCCAGGGTCCTTAAAAGGCGCTGGTTTTCCTTTTTGAGATCCCGGTTTTCCTTTAAAAGAACATCGAGGCTCTCCCGGTGACGCAGGAGAAGCCCCTCTATTTGTGTGAAGCGCTCCCGGAAGCGCCATTCGCGCTCCCACTCTTCCGGTGTCCCCCGGAACATCCCTAGCCTTCCTTCCGCAAAAGACCCGAGCGATGGATGAACAGATAGTTCCAGAGAACCTCCCGGTCATACCGTCGGGTCTCCTTGAAAGGGATGCCTTCCACAAAGAAATCCCAATCTTCCTTTTCCAGACCTGTCCACCGCACAACAGAATGCATTCCGGCGTTGTAGGAGGCGACAGCCCTTTCCGGGTTATGCGGGTATTTGTCCATCAGCCGCTTCAGGTAGAGAGCCCCCAGGTAACTGTTGTTTTCCTGCAACCGGATATTGCCCAGGTTCCGAACGATTTCAGGATAGACCCGGCTTCCGGATTGTCTGGCAACGGACAGCGCCGTGGGTGGCATCAACTGCATGATGCCCAGAGCCCCGTCAATCGACAAAGCTTTTCCGGAAAACCGGCTTTCCTGACGGGCGATGGATAAAACCCATTCCGGATCAGCCCCCGAACGCCTGATCCCACGCAAAATGAATCCGGTGATTTCTTCGGATTTTGCCAGACGGATCCCGGGAGGACTGAGGGGGACGGCTTCCCGGACAATCCGGTATTTCTCTTCGGGAAAAACTTCCAGATCCAGGTTTCCGTACCGTAATACCCGAACCCCCAGACGTCCATCGTCCCGATGCATCTCCGAAAGTAACAGGGCCGGGCCCCACAGTCCCAACTGAATCAGGGAAAGGATTCTTTTCCGGTCGAGGGAAGGCCATCTTTTCCCCCTGTGCGCCGGACGGTGGAGGCTCACCGGAAGAGCCGGACAGCCGGAGCGGCAGGCGATCGTCGCCCACATTGCGTAAGGGGTGTCGGGAGCGTCGGAAATGACCTTCCGGAAAAACGCGTTGGCGAGGTCCGGATCTCCCGAAAGACTCGACAGCCGACCCAGAAAATATTCCGCTCTCGCCAGCCGGAACCCCGTCGGGTCTCCGGCGGCGTTGTAGTAATCAACCAGCCGGCCCCAGTCCTTTTTGGCCTCTTCCCGGTCCCCCGCAAGATAAGCCGATAGACCGTAAAGCCAGAGGCTGTCCTGTCCCTCCACCGTTGAAAGCAGGGATGAAGGGGGTTTCCAGGAGGGGGGGGCGTTTTTTTTTCCCAGAGCGATCTCCTGGCGAAGGAGCCCGTTGACCAGTATTCGTCCGGAAACAGCGCCGGGGTAGCGGGCCAGAAAGTCGTTCACGCATCCGACCGTCTTTTCGGGACGGCGGTAGGTCTGGCAAAGGGAAGCGGACAGAAGGGAGTCAAGGTGAATCCCCTTGGTGGAAAGCACTCCGGACAGGAGGCTTCTTGCCTGAAACCGTTTGTTTTCCCTGGACATCTCGGTGCTGCGGATAATGGCGGCCAAATCCCGGTAGGGAAAGGGCGGACCGAGCGCAAGATAATCCTTGATCTCCCTGGACGCAACGGCTCCCATCCCCATCCGGGACAAGGCAATCCATCGCGGTATCAGCACATCTCCCGTCTCTCCGGCGGTGTTGAGCCGAACCATCGCCAGACCGCTTTCGGGGGCCAGGGGATGTTTGGCGACCAGTTCTTTCCAGATCGAAGACGCGGTCAGGTTATCCCCGTTTTTCAACGATTCGAGTGAACGGATCCACAAGGAGCGGGCGGTTTTTTTCCCGGAACGACCCGGTCCGTTGGCCAGGGGGGAAAAAGGGTACATCCGGGCAAACTTCGCGCGCAGCCCCGGGATTCTCGACGCCGGAACCCTTCCTCCGTTCATCGCGTGCCAAAACAGGACGTCCGCGATTTCTCCTCCGGACCGGTTGATCTGGCGAACCGTCATGCCAGAAAAATGCGGAGGAGGGAAATACCATAGTTTCAGGTTTTCGAGACGTCGCCGATAGAGAGACGGGAGGTCCTTTATGTCCACCTTCCCCATGGCGGACAACAACCTCCTGGCAGCGGAACCGTCGTTTTGGCTGACAGCCGAAAGAACCGAGGCGTAATAATCCCACGCATCTTTCTTGGGTCCCTCCTGGGCCGAACACATCTGCCCCGGGCTCACAAGCAAAAGCGCGGTCAGGATCAGCGGGAACCCGATCGTCCGACCCCTACTGGATGACATGGAACCCTCCGTTATAAAAAATAAAGGCCCAGGTCAACGTCAGCCGGGTCTTGTGAAATGACTTGGGCAGGGGGATATAGGGGGCCGCAACACGGACAATACGCAGGGCCTCCTCATCCAGGATGCGGGAACCCGAACTTTCGGTCAGCCTCGCCATGGCAAGGGTGCCGTCCTGGTTGATCGTAAACGTGACCAGCGCCCGGCCTGTTATCCCTCGCTGCTGGGCTTCCACCGGATACTCCCCGATGGTTTCGAACCTTTCCTGGATCCGCTTGATATAACTTGAATAGGTTTCATCCTCCAGGTTTGCCGCGATACGGTTCAGATCGTTCGACCGGTCCGAATAGGCCGGCGACAAGTCCTGGGCGAGATTCAGATGATGTGTAAAGGGGGTGCCCAAGGCCGCTTGGGAGAGAATTTGCTGCATCTGGCTCTTCGAGATCGTGGTCATCGCCGGTTTCTTCTTGGGTGAAGGGGCAGTCTTGGGGACAGGCTTCACTTCCGCAGTCCGGCGAGGTTTTTGTTTGGGGTGGACCCGGGAGGAGTTCTTTGCGGTGGTCTCCTTCCGGTGGGACGAACTTTTCTTCTTCACCTGCTTGAAACCGGGAAGCTCCGAAGAGCGGGCGTCATGGGGGCGGGCCACCGGTTTCGGGGCGGACTCCGGCACCTTCGCCACTTTGGGAACTCTTGGAGCAGGCTGTTCTTCCGGTGCCGCCGGAGCCGCCTTGCGCTCCATGCGGTTCTTTGCATGCAGGTCTCCCGAAAGCGAATATCCCTTGGGCAGGGGTGGCGCCGTCGTCTGGTCTGCCAGGGGCACTTTCGACGGGTCCAGTAGATCGATGAAAACCGGCTTTTTTTCCTGGGCCAATTTTTTCAGCTGGGCTGCCGTCAGTGGTTTTTTCTTGGCTTCAAGCATGGATTCAAGGGCATTTCTCATCGCCGGATTCTTGATAAAGAGCAAGATAATTCCGAGATGCACCATAAAGGAAACAAGAAGAAACCACCGAAAAGCCCATTTCTGATCCGAATCCTCGTCATGGGACAGAAGGGTACTTTGGCCGTATGGTAAAAGTGGCTGCATTCACTCTCTCTGTTCGCGGTTTCTTCACCGGGGGAGCAATCTGTGCTATTCTAGACCAGTTTGTGGCAGAAACAAAAATTCCCTGAAAGGACGGACCCGACATCTTCCCAACAAAGCCCCGGCGGCGACCCCCATCTTCAGGTCCTTCGCCGGAAAACCGGATTTCTCCCAGGAAAAGCCTCGGCCAGAACTTCCTCTCCGATCCTGTCCTCGCCTTTCGCATTGCTGCCCTGGTTCAAGAGTCCCCCCTTTTTCCCTGCCGGATCATCGAAATCGGACCGGGAAAAGGGATACTTTCACGGAGTCTGGCCACGATGACCGACGACCTCTGGTTGATCGAGCGGGACGCGCGTCTCATGGGAAGCCTGCGGGCAGCCTTGCCTGAGGAAAGCCGGATCAGAATCATCGAAACGGATGCATTGGGCTTTGATTTCGGAAGCGACCTGTCGCCCTATATCGTCGTTTCCAATTTGCCCTACAATATCTCGGTTCCCCTCTATCTGAAACTTCTCGGGGGAGACTTCCCCCCCGTTTTCATGGTCTTGATGTTCCAACGAGAGGTCGCCAAAAGGCTTGTGGCAAAAAAAGGGGATCCGGACTACGGCCACCTTTCCGTTGTCACAACCCTCCTGGCCCGCATCAGCAAAAAGATGGACCTCCAGCCCGGTGCCTTTAGCCCGGCGCCCAAGGTCCAATCCTCCGTTGTCACCGTCCTGCCGGCCAGAACCCCTGAAGAAGGCACATGGGCCGCAATCGCACTTTCGAGAAAACTGTTCTGCTACCGACGCAAATCCCTCTCCAGGGCGTTCAGAATCGCCTGTCCGGAAACGGGAAAAACGGCGGGAGAGATTTTTCCCCGGGCCGATTCGGCCTTTCTTGCGCGGAAAATCGATGACCTGGGGCCGGACGATTTTCTGAATCTCGCCATACAGTCAAAAGACCATCTTCCTCTTTTTTTTGATAGAATGCACTCGGAAGGAAAGGAGCTCCTGAAAACGTGAACATGACAGCGGAAACTCAATCCCGGGCCGAACCATGGATCCGGATCATTCCCCTCGGCGGCATCGGCGAGATCGGAATGAACATGTATGCCTACGAGATGCCAGAGGGGATCGTCGTCGTCGACTGCGGCGTCCTCTTTCCGGAAGACGATCTCCTCGGGATCGACCTCATCATACCGGACCTGACCTACCTGAAAGAAAACAGGAACCGGCTCCTCGCACTGTTCCTGACACACGGACACGAGGACCACATCGGAGCCATCCCCTATTTTCTCCGGGAATTTGACGTTCCGATCTTCGGAACGCCCCTGACGCTCGGTCTCGTCGAAGGCAAGGTTCGCCAGCACAAATCCCTTTCACCTCCCCGCCTGGTGACGATACGGCCCCGTGAAAAATATACCGTTGGCCCCTTCACGTTCGAACCGATCCGGATTACCCACAGCATTGCCGACGGTGTGGCTTTCGCCATCCGGACAGAGGCGGGAACCATCCTGCACACAGGGGACTTCAAGATCGACCTGACGCCGATCGACAATGAGCATTTCGACATGCACCGACTCTGCAGCCTCGGAGAAGAGGGCGTCCTGTGCCTGATCAGCGATTCCACGAACTCGGAGAAGGAAGGACTGTCCCTGTCGGAACGCCAGGTGACGGAACCCCTTGACCAGATGGTCTCGCAGGCCGAAGGGCGGGTGATCGTGGCCACATTCTCCTCCAATATTCATCGCCTGCAGCAGGTCGCGGACGTCTCGATCAAGAATGGCCGGAAGATCGCCCTCACAGGCCGTTCGATGGAAACAAATGCCCGGGTCGCCGGAGAGCTTGGATACCTCACGATTCCACCGGAACAGATTATCCGGATGGATCAGGTGTCCCAGTACCCTCCCGAGAAGGTCACCATCCTGACGACAGGCAGCCAGGGCGAGCCGATGAGCGCGCTTTTCCGGATGGCGCTGGGGGACCACAAGCATGTTTCCATCGGCGAGGGGGACACCATCCTGTTATCCGCGAGGGTGATTCCGGGAAACGAACGCGCCATCAACAAGATCATCAATCTTTTGGGAAAAAAGGGGGCGAAGGTTTTCTACCGGAGGATTTCCGAAATCCATGTTTCAGGCCATGCCAGCCAGGAAGACCAGAAGCTCATGATCCGCATGCTGAGACCCAAATATTTCGTTCCGATGCACGGTGAATTCCGGCAACTGTCCCAGCATGCGAGAACAGCGATCCGTACGGGCGTTCCCGAGGAGAATGTCTTTATCATTGAAAACGGGGTTGTGCTGGAACTGACCCAGTCCAGGGTCACCGTCCGGGAAAAAGTCCCCTCCGGACGGACGTTCATCGACGGCAAGGGTATCGGCGACGTCGAGGACATGGTCATACGGGACAGGCAGCGTCTGGGGTCCGACGGGATCGTCACCGTCATCCTGGCCCTTTCCCAGCAGACGGGAGAGATTGTCGTGGGCCCGGAAATCACCACCCGGGGGGTGGTCCTCTCCGACCTCTCGCTGGAAATGAATGCCATCCTGAAAAATCAGGTGGAAGTCCTCCTCCAGGAACTGGACCCCGAGATCAAAAAAGAGGTTTCGGCGCTCAAGACCCATGTCCACAATCACCTGAGACGTTACTTCAAGAAAAACTTCGAACGGGATCCGGTCATCATTCCTGTTCTACTGGAAATGTAGTCTGCCTGATGGGAATGGCGCCGGAATCCCTCTCCCCTCCGTCCGGGAATGTGCATGAAAAACGGTTAGGCCGTTACCTGCGTCTGACGCTGGGAACATCTCTCCTGATTTTTCTGGCCCTTTCCCTCGCAACCGGTCACCCCGGAGATCCTTCCCTTTTCACGGTTTCAAGCCGGACAGCGACCCAGAATCTTATGGGCGATGCCGGCGCGACCGTTTCCGATTTTCTCCGGATGCTGCTGGGCGCCGGAGCCTGGCTTCTGCTCCTTTTCCTGGGCCAGGTTGTCTGGATAGAGGCCATGGAACGGACCGTTCCGCTCAGGATTTACGGAGGATGGGCCCTGGCTCTGATCGCGATTCCCTCCCTTCTGGCCGGCGCCCTTCCCTCTTCCTGGACGTCACCCTATCTTCCGGGCGGATCCACCGGAGGCGTTTTCTACGGACTCGCCGTCCGTCACCTCAATCCGGCCGGAGCCTTCCTGTTCTTCCTGACCATCCTGACGCTGGCCATCCTGACGGTCGCCCTTCCGTCCCTCCACGCCCTGGAAGAAAAACTCCGGGCGCTCTATCGAAACCGGAGACAAACGGCGAACTCCATCGGGGATACGTCCCCCGGAACACCGTCCCCCTCCCGGCCGGAAGAGGGAAACCTCTCCCTTCCGGTCGACATTGTCCCGGCAGCCACTTCTCCGTCCGTCCGGACCGTGGGGAATGAAGACGAAGATGAACCGGAGGACGAGGGGGAAGAAGATCTGGACGAAGAGCCGGAATACCCCTCCGGCAAGGAGATCTCCCCCGCCAGACCTTACGAAACACAACGCAAGGGAAGCCGGGGAGACGCCGCCTTCCGGCCGCCCGAAACGGTCATGGATCCCGTGCCTCCTCCCAACGAGAGCTCGTCTCCCCAGTTTCTCAATGAAACGGAAAGAACGCTCGCCGAATTTTTCCGAACGTACGGCGTACCGGGGAGGATGGCCGGGAGCCAGCCGGGCCCCGTCGTGACCCTCTTCGAATTCCATCCGGCCCCGGGGATCAAGGTCAACCGCGTGACAGGACTGTCAAACGAGCTCTCCCTCGCCCTCAAGGTCCCGCATATCCACATCCAGGTTCCCATTCCCGGGAAGTCTGCCGTCGGGCTGGAGATTCCCAACCCCCGCCGGCAGGTGGTCGTTTTCCGGGAGATTTTCCAGAGCTCCAGTTTCCGGGCGATCGGCTCCCCTTTGGCCCTGGCGCTTGGAAAAAACATCAGTGGCGATCCCGTCGCGTTCGATTTGGCCCGCATGCCCCATCTGCTGATTGCCGGTGCGACGGGAACAGGGAAATCGGTCTGCATGAATGTTCTTGTTGCCAGTATCCTGATGAACGCCGGGCCGGACGAAGTCAGATTTCTCATGATCGACCCCAAGCGTCTGGAGTTCGCGCCTTACGAAGGCATCCCCCATCTTCTGGGCCCCGTCGTTACCGAGCCCCGCATCGCCGCCCAGAAACTCCGGATCCTGAACGACGAGATGCTCCGGCGTTACGACCTCATGAAATCCGCCGGCGTCCGCAATATCGGGGAGTTCAGAAAGGCGGTCCCCAAGAACGAGTGGTTTCCCTACATCGTCGTCCTGATCGACGAACTGGCCGACCTGATGCTGAGCCTCAAGAAAGACGTGGAGCCACAGATTATCCGGCTCGCCCAGATGGCCCGGGCGTCGGGGATCCATCTGGTACTGGCGACCCAAAGGCCTTCGGCCCAGGTCCTGACCGGATTGATCAAGGCCAATATTCCCACCAAAATCGCCTTCCAGGTGACGACACAGATCGATTCGCGCGTTATTCTCGACCAGGGCGGGGCAGAACTCCTTCTCGGGGCCGGGGACATGCTCATGCGTCCACCCGGTACAGACGCGCTCAGGCGGTTGCACGGAGCGTTCATTTCAGAAGGGGAGGTTCACCGGATCGTGGAATCCTGGTCCAGCGTCGCTCCGCCGGAGGACTCGTCCCTTGACCGGATATCGGGGACGATGGTCGCGGGAAACGCCGACAGTACGGGCGAGGAAATCGTGGAAGAGGATGACAGCCTCTACCCGGAGGCCGTGCAACTGGTCCGCCGGCAGCGAAAAGCGTCGACAAGCCTGATCCAGCGCCACTTCCGGATCGGATACAACCGCGCTGCAAGACTGATCGAACGGATGGAAACGGAAGGCATCATCGGACAACAGGAAGGCAGCCGGCCCCGGCCCGTCCTCGACCGGAAGGAATCCAATGGCCCTATCTAGCGGCAATCGCATCACAAATACCAGAACATTTCTTTTTCTGATCCTGGCATGGACTGGCCTCCTGTCGGTCGCCCCCTTTTCCGGCAATACCGCATGGTCAGCCGAGAAAACCCCGGAGGCCGTTCTCTCCGATCTCTCCAGAACATTCAACCGGGACAAGGGGTTCAGGGCGGATTTTGTCCAGCACCTGACGATGCCCAATGGCAAACCGGTGCTGTCCCACGGCAGCCTGATCTATCGGACGCCCGGTAAAATGGTCCTGAACTATACGGATCCCCCGGGCCAGATCCTGCTTCTCGTCGGAAACAGGCTGGCGTTTTACATTCCTCAAAACCACCAGGTCCTGATCAAGAAGATGCGAAGCCGACATATCCCCGAAACGCCGGCCCTTCTTTTTGCCAGTCTGGGTCATCTGCGCCGGTACTTCTATATCCGTCCGGAACAGGGCGGAAGCGTTCCCGTATCCGGAAACTACGGCCTCGAACTGATCCCGAGAAAACCCGACCGCCACCTCGCCGTGGCCAGGATCGTCGTCGATATGTCCACACATTTGCCGACGAGCATCACCTTTGACGAATTCAACGGAATGGAGATGACGATCGATCTGAAAAACCTGCATCCAATGCCCCGGTTATCCGACAGCCTCTTCAAACTGGTCCTGCCGCCCGGCACGACTGTTGTCAGAACGCGACAGGGATTCTGATGAAAAAAAACAGTCCCTCCATACAACAGGACAGGATTGTCATCCAGGGGGCCCGGCAACACAACCTCAAGAACCTGGATCTTTCCTTTCCCCGAAACGCCCTTGTGGTCATAACCGGCCTTTCCGGATCGGGGAAGAGTTCCCTGGCTTTTGATACGCTTTACGCCGAAGGCCAGCGGCGGTATGTCGAATCCCTGTCCGCCTATGCCCGCCAGTTTCTCGAAATGATGGACAAGCCGGACGTGGACCATATCGAAGGACTTTCGCCGGCCATCGCGATCGACCAGAAGGTGTCCTCGAGGAACCCCCGTTCAACCGTGGGGACAGTGACCGAAATCTATGATTACCTGCGTCTCTTGTACGCCCGAATCGGCCACCCCCACTGCCCTTCCTGCGGCCGCCCCGTCACCGCGCAGACGGTGACCCAGATGGTCGACCAGATCCTGTCGAGACCGGCGGGGGAGCGGTTCATCGTTCTGGCTCCCACCGTCCAGGACAGAAAAGGGGAGTACCGGAAGGAAATCGCCCGGATACTGAAAGAAGGATTCACCCGGATCCGCCTCGACGGAGAGGTCCGGGAGATCGAAACGCTCGATGAGATTGACCGGAAGAAATCCCACAGGATCGAAATCGTGATCGACCGCCTGACCGTCCGGGACGGGATCTCCCAGCGCCTTTCCGACAGTCTTGAAACGGGACTGCGGCACGGCAGCGGAATGGTGACCATTTTTTTTCCCGAATCCGGCACCGATATGATCCTCTCCGAAAAACAGGCCTGCACGCTCTGCAAGATCAGCCTTCCGGAAATCACACCCCGCCTGTTCAGCTTCAACTCCCCCTACGGAGCCTGTCCCCAATGCGGTGGGCTCGGCGTCTTGATGGAGGTCGACCCCGCGCTACTGGTCCCCTTCCCAGATCTCTCTCTCGCCGAGTCCGCCATCAAGCTGCTGGACCATCGGAGTTTTTCCGAATTCCGGTCCCGGACCATGCGTTTTGTCGAGCAGGAAGGGCTGTCCCAGTTCACCCCCTTTTCCAAACTTCCGGACGAACAGCGCCAGCATCTGCTCTATGGAAAGCCCGCATCCAGAAACCAGCCCCGTTTTCCCGGAATCGTCTGGATGCTCCAGGACGCCCACCATCGGGGGAACCTCTCCGTATGGGCCAAGGCCGAGCTCGAAAACGTCATGTCTGAAAAGGACTGCGAAGAATGCAAGGGTTCCCGGCTGAAGCCCGAAGCTTTGTCCGTGACCGTGAGCGACAAAAACATCCACGCCTTTTCGGAATTGACGATACGGGCGGGCATCGACTTTCTCGATGGACTGCGCCTCTCTCCCATGGAACAGGCGATTTCGGAAAGAATCGTCCGGGAAATCCGGACCCGATTATCCTTCCTGAAAGAGGTCGGACTCGACTATCTCACACTGTCCCGGAGCGCCCAGACGCTTTCCGGGGGAGAGTCCCAGCGCATCCGGCTCGCGACCCAGATCGGCTCGGGACTGACCGGAGTCCTCTACATCCTGGACGAACCTTCGATTGGCCTTCATCCCCGGGATAACCAGAAACTCCTCTCCACACTCGCCCACCTCCGGGATCTGGGCAATACGGTCGTGGTGGTCGAGCACGACGAGGAAACCATTCGGCTGGCCGACCACGTGATCGACATGGGACCGGGAGCGGGCAAGCTGGGAGGAGAAATCCTCGCCCAGGGAACGCCCCTGGAAATCGAAAAGGACCCCCGGTCCATCACCGGCGACTATTTGTCGGGACGAAAGTCGATTTTCCGGAAGAAAACCCGACGGGAGCCGAAGGGCTGGCTGTCCCTGATCGGAGCGACCGAGCATAACCTGAAAAACATCGACGTCCATTTCCCCCTGGGGCTCATGACCGTCGTCACGGGCGTTTCCGGGAGCGGGAAGAGCACCCTGGTGCTGGACATTCTTTACAAACGGCTCGCCAAGGTGTTTTACGGATCCCGGGAGCGCCCCGGAAAATGCACCGAGATCCGAGGCGTCGACCAGATCGACAAGGTGGTCCATATCGACCAGTCCCCGATCGGCCGGACCCCCCGTTCCAACCCCGCGACCTATACCGGACTTTTCACCCCCATCCGGGAATTGTTCGCGCAGGTGCCGGAAGCCCGCGCGCGGGGATACGAGGCGGGGCGCTTCAGCTTCAATATCAAGGGGGGACGCTGTGAAGCCTGCCAGGGGGACGGCGTGCTCAAGATTGAAATGCATTTCCTCCCGGACGTTTATGTCACATGCGACCAGTGCAAGGGTCTCCGGTACAACCGGGAAACCCTCGAGATCCGCTACCGGGGGAAAACCATCTCCGACATCCTCCAGATGTCGGTCGTCGAAGCCCTGGAGTTCTATCAGCCCATCCCTTCGGTCCGGACCAAACTGGTGACATTGGGGGAAGTCGGCCTCGATTACATTCACCTGGGACAGTCCGCGACCACCCTTTCCGGCGGCGAAGCCCAGCGGGTGAAGCTGGCGAAGGAACTCTCCCGCCGGTCGACAGGACGCACGCTGTATATTCTGGACGAACCCACGACCGGTCTTCACTTCGCGGACATCCAGAAGCTTCTGGACACGTTAAATCAGCTTGTCGAGCAGGGAAACACGGTCATCATCATCGAGCACAATATCGACATCATCCTGAACGCCGACCATCTCATCGACCTGGGGCCGGAAGGAGGGGACCGGGGAGGGGAAATCGTAACCACGGGGTCACCCGAGGAGGTCATGCGCGTCAAGGGGTCCCACACGGGACAAGCCCTCAGGGGCAGGAGACGCACATGACCGGTCGGGCGGCCCGCGTTTTCCGGACACCGGCCGGGGCCCTCTCCCTCGCGTTTTCCGTCAACATGTTCCTGTCTGTCCTGAAAATTTGGTGGGGCCACTCCATCCATTCCGCCGGAATGATCGCGGACGGTTACCACGCGCTGCTTGACTCCCTCTCGGATGTCATCTGTCTGGGTGGCGTCTTCATGGCAAGCCGCCCCCCCGACGAAAATCATCCGTATGGCCATGCCAAGTTCGAGCCCCTCGCGCAGGTCGCCGTCAGCGTTTTCCTGTTCATTACCGGCTACGAGGTCCTCTCCCACAGCTGGGAGTCGTTCCGAAGCGGACAGGGAGTCCACTTTACTGTCCCTTCCCTGCTGGTCATGCTAATATCAATGGGGCTGCAGCTTTTTCTCGTGAACCTCGAAAGGCGGGTCGGAGACCGGACGGGCAATAGTCTGGTCAAGGCCGACGCCCTGCATATCCGCTCCGACATTTTTGCTTCGGGGGCGGTTATAGCCGGACTTCTGGCTTCCCACTGGGGTTTTCCAAAAGCGGATCCTGTCGTCGGTTTTCTGATCGCCATTCTGATTGCCCACGCCGGATTCGAACTCCTCAGGGAAGGAACACAAGTCCTGTCGGACAAGATCCTGATGGATCCGGAAGGGATCATTTGTCTCGCCACTGCTGTTCCGGGGGTGATCGAATGCCATTCGGTCCGCTCCCACGGTTCATCGTCACAGGTGTACATGGATCTGAACATTCACGTGGACGACAGCCTAACGGTCGCCCAGGCTCACGCCATTTCCCACGAGGTGGAGGCGGTGATCCGCCAGAGGCATCCGTCGGTCGCTGAAGTCATTGTCCATATCGAACCCTTCAGGGAGGAACATCTGCATGGCAAACCCATCCGAACTTCAAGCTGAATCCATGATTCCCCTGGCCATCACCATGGGAGACCCCGCTGGAATCGGACCGGAAATCATCGTGAAGGGATGGCTGGACCCAGAAATCCGGTCCATTCCCCGGATCGTGATCGGCGATCCCGAGCTGATCGCGGATCTCGCCAAAAAATTCGCCCCGGAACTGATCGTCCAGACCATCGACGCCCCCGATCAGGCTCCCCACGATCCGGCCATCCTCGGCGTTCTTTTTCCGGGGCACGACGATCCGCTCGATCCGGTGTCTCCGGGTACCAGTCAGGTTATGGCCGGAAGATGGGCCTATTACTGTGTCCGTACAGGAGTCGAACTGGCGCTGGCCGGCAAGGTGGCCGGCATTGTGACCGCTCCCCTGAACAAGAAGGTTCTGCACGCCGCGGGATTCAACTATCCGGGCCATACCGAACTGATCGCCCATCTCACGAACACCCGGAAGTACGGCATGATGCTGGTCGGGGGACCCCTCAAGGTCATTTTGGTCACCACCCACATTCCGTTTCGGGAAATTGCCCAGAAAATCACGAAGGAACGCGTTCTGGAGACGATCCAGCTGGCGAGGGAAGCCATGAACATGCTGAACATACCCTCCCCCCGGATCGCCGTCGCTGCCCTCAACCCGCATGCCGGAGAGTCTTCCCTGTTCGGGGACGAGGAAAAAAAATTCATTTTCCCGGCGATCCTTGAGGCGCGCGCCGAAGGGATCGACGTCGAAGGTCCGCTGCCGGCGGACACCCTCTACGCCAAGGCGGCGCAGGGTCGTTTCGATATCGTTGTTTCCCAGTACCACGACCAGGGTCTGATCCCCCTCAAGATGCTGTCCTTCGGACAAGGGATCAATGTCACCATCGGCATCCCCATCATCCGCACATCGGTAGATCATGGAACAGCTTATGACATTGTCGGAAAAGGTATCGCCCAGCCGGGAAGCCTGATCAAGGCCATAAAGCTGGCCGGGGATCTGGCCGACAGGAAGTCCATGAGCCCCGTCTGATTGACCCCCTCTGGGCCTTTGGCCCAAGAAAGGGAATCCGCGCGGACAGGTGTTCAAGGCTGGGAGGGAAGGGTGAAGAAAAACCGCGTGTCTGTTAGAATACCGTCGGGCGTCCTGGGATGATTTTCTGACGTTCGGGAACAGGCGTCCTTCACGAAACTGACCGGTGTGAAGGCGTATAACTGACGGACCGACGAAGCCCTCCACCGGGAAGAAAACGCTCGGGGGAATCGCCTCCCCGGCGACCGTAAGCGCAGCCCCCTTGAAGATCTTCCGGGGGGAAAGGCAGACATGACGACAGCCAGTGACACCACCGACAATCCGGATACCCCTTCTCGCCTAGCCGGATTCCTGAAGGACGCCTTGAGGAATCTGGCCCGGCCGGAAGTGGAAAACCCTTTTTTTCCTCTCGCAGAGACGCTTGTCCGGCATTTTCCCGCTCTGGATCTGATCGTCTGCGCGAAATGGATCCCCGCAACGGATCAGATGGAAATCTTTTACTTCTCCGGTCCGTCTCCCCCCGATCCGGAAGACTTCCCGCATCCCTCCCTCCTGCCTCCTTTCAAAAGGCGCCTGGAAGAAGTCTTCCGGCACGAAACCCCCCTTTACTGGAAGATCGGCTCCGGAAACTCCGAAAAGGATTTCTCCGGATGGCCCGAAAGTTTGAATCTGTCTTTTTTCGCCCTCTTCCCCTTCAATCCGGGATTTCCGGAAGGTGATTTCTTTCTCCTTCTGGGCTCCAGGAGTTCCGCGTGCTTCTCGTCAATCGACAACCGCATCCCCTCCCTGATCACCCATCTGGCATCCCTCTTCCTGGCATCGATAGAGTCTTTCCCCCCCCGGGACGACCCGGAACAGGACCATCCGGAAGCATCCGGGACGGTGTTGGGGTTGACCGAGTCGCTTTCGTTGCTCGATGCCCTGTCTGATCCGGCATTTTTATGCGATACCGACGGAACGATCCTTGGGGTCAACCGTGCCTTCAGGCGCGCCTGGGGCAACGAAGAAACCCTCTGGGCCGGCCAGAACTGGGCAACCCTTTTGCCGCACGCCATCCGCACCGAGTGGGAGCGGTTTTTGAAAAACCTCCCGGGACAGGAAGAGGGCTTTTTGAAGGACATCACCCTGCCCTCCACCGGTCGCGGCGGTCAAATGGTCCGGCTGTCGGTGTCGATGTGGAAAAACGCTTCCGGGCGAAACGTCCTTCTGGGATCGTTTTCGGATATTTCCGTCCAGATCCGTCTGGAAAAGCATCTGAAAGAATCCGAGGAAAGGTATCGCCGGATGTTCCAGTTTGCCCCCGACGGACTTTTCCTGGCGGATCCCGAAACATTTTCGATCCTTGAAGGCAATCCGATTTTTGCGGACATGACGGGCGATCACTTCCAGGAACTGCTACGGGAGCAATCGATGCTCTCGCTCTGGGATACCAACGAAAAAGATCTCCGGGACCTTGTCGGGCGACTTCGGCATTCGGGTTCACCCATCCAGAACCTCCACCGGAAACTCCGGCGAAAAGACGGGAAGTTTTTGCATACCAGCGCCAACCTGACCCTGATTCCCGCCTCCGGCGAGAAAGAAACGCTGCTCGTTCAGATCCGGGATGTGACGGGGCAGACGGAGATGGAGGGGCTCAACCGGATCTTCGCCAAAATCGACCGGATGCTGCTGGCCGGTTCTCCTGTCGACGCCCTGCTTGATGTCATCCTCCAGGGACTCCAGGACCTTTTTCCTTTCTTTTCCACACAATTCTTCGCCCCGAATCCGGACGGCTCCATCCGTCTCGTCCGTTCCGCATCCCGATCGGAAGAGTATCTGGCCGTCTCCCGGGAAATCGTCTCCTCCCTCCGCTGGAACGCTGAGGAGGCAGATAAGACATCCATCGGAATGGCTCTCAAAAGTCGCAGGACACGGATGATGATCGCGGAAACGGCATCCCCCCCTCTCCGGATGGTCTACCGGAATTTCGGGATTCGCTCGACTCTCTCCGTGCCGGTTCTCCGGGAGGACCCGTCACTTCCGTGGGGGACCCTCACGCTGACGCTGACCAGCGAAGAGCCTTTTTCCAACGATTTGCAGTCTGTCCTGGAAAAAATCGCATCCAAAATCTCCTTCGCGTTCTCCCGCCATCAGGAACTCTCCCGGATCCGGCTCCAAAAGACAGCGATGGAGTCCATCCCCACGCCCATGGCCATTACGGATTCCCGGGGCCGGGTCGAATGGGCCAATCGTGCCTATCTCAGGGGAAAGGGAGCGGAGGCACCCCACCTTTACGGAAGCGTGCCCGACATTTTGGTTCGATCCGGGGAACGGCGGGAACTATCGGAGCGGATCTGGTCGACCGTGGAGAACGGAACCTTCTTTTCGGAAGAAATCACATATCCCGAAGCGGAGGGGCCCTCCCGGATCATCGAAACCCTGGTTACCCCCCTGCGGGGGGAA
Source organism: Leptospirillum sp. (assembly GCA_027343785.1). Lineage (GTDB taxonomy): Bacteria > Nitrospirota > Leptospirillia > Leptospirillales > Leptospirillaceae > Leptospirillum_A. The sequence goes on from DAHWKF010000143.1 coordinate 45,290, forward strand.
GACGGCGTCATCCGCCACCTGATCATCATCGAAAATGACGTTTCGGAAAAAAAACGACTCGAAAATTCCCTGAAAACCCAGGCATGGAGCGATCCTCTCACGGGGTTGCCCAACCGGACACACCTGGCCCTTCTGATGGAAGACGCCATCCGTCGATCCCGAATCTCGGGCAAGGCCATGGCCGTCTGTTTCCTGGATCTCGATAACTTCAAGCCCATCAACGACCGTATGGGTCACGCGTTCGGCGATCAGATACTGGTCGAACTTTCCGGCCGACTCCTCCATGCGGTCAGGAACCAGGACACTGTGGCCCGCCTGGGGGGGGACGAATTTGTCCTTCTCATGGAAGAGATCGGTCCGGAAACCCCTCCGGAATCGCTGGTGGCCCGCATTCTCGAATCCATCGCCCGACCCTTTGACGAAGGGTCGGGCGGCATCTTCCTGACAGCCAGCATCGGCGTGACGGTTTATCCGGACGACCCGTCACCGGCCGACGTTCTTCTTCGCCACGCCGACCACGCGCTCTATCAGGCGAAAGAGTCCGGCAGAAACCGGTATGTTTTCTTCCGGAGCGACTCTCCGGACATCGTCGGGTCTACCGGATCCGCTTTAGCGCGTCCACCCGAAGACAGTCTGGAAGAAAGCGACCTTGTGTTTGAGCCCGAAGCGGACCTGTCCACCGGTCAGCTCTCCCTTCTGGCACTGAGGCACCTTTCTGATGACTCGCGGGAAGGCGACGATCCCGCCGGAAGATACCCGCCGATTTCCGGCCGATGGCACCGGACGCTGGAAAGAAGCCGGCTCATGATCCGGTTCGGACTGCAGACCCTCTCCCGGCTGTCCTCAAACGATTCGTCCCTGAAAATCAGCGTACCGGTCGACGCGCCATTGCTCACCGATCCGCGATTCCTCCCCGGGCTGGAAAAACTGCTCCGGGAGACCCCCCTGCCGGGACCGGACCGGTTCGGTCTGGATCTGCGTTCGACCATGAGCGTGGAGAAGCGGCACGATCTCAAGAACCTTCTTTCACGCTACCGGGATATGGGCCTGTTCCTGTGTCTTGACGATTGCACCGAGCGGTCTCTGCACCAGATGGATCAGATCCGTTCCTGGCCCGTCAACCGCATTCGTCTGCATCCGTCTTTGACGCGCCAGATTTCCGACAAGGCCGACGCCCTCGTCATTTTCCACAGCACGGCGCACTTGGCCCAGGTCCACGGGATAGACACCGTAGCGGCCGGCGTGACCGACCGGGAGACACTCCATCTGATCGACCACGCGGGGATCCGGTTCATCCAGGGACCGATACTTTCGCCCCCTCTCTCTCCGGAGACTCTCCCGGAATTTCTGTCCGACTTCTTTTTTACCCAACCCTCACCGGGCTCATCCGAGGTCCTGCCGGATTTCTATCTTCTTCTGGGCACCATGGATCATCAGAGGGTCATCCGGAGACTCTTGGAGATGCTGGATGGAGGACGTCCCTTTCCCTACCCGATGGAACAGGTCAACGATCCCGGAAGCTGTCGCCTGGGAAGATGGCTGGATTCTTCAAGAACAGACCCTGTCGCAGAACTCCCCCTTTTTCGCGAAATCCTCCAGACGCATCTTCAGGCCCACAAGCTGACCGCCCGGATCCTTCATCTCCACGCCGAAGGAAAAATGGAGGCGGCCCGGTCGCTCGTCCCCGAAATCCTGGCTTGCCGGGACAAAATCGTCGAAAACCTGCGGGCGATTCCCTCCCGGGCCCGTTGAAATCCGTCCTGCAAACCACCCGGAGTCGATCCCCTCAAGTCCCGGACCTTTCCGTCCGAGAAGAGAGCAGGAAACGATTCCGGATCCCGTTCATTACCCATTCTTGCCTGTCAATGACAGGCAAGACACCCATCAAGGAGTCACGACATGAATGCCCAACGTGCCAATATCCGCTCAAAGGATCGCTCCATCTGGGGGAGTCTCCTCCTTGCAGTTGGCCTTTTTCTTCTCCTGACAGCTCCCCGGGAAGCCGGAGCCGCGACTTCAGGAAGCGGAGCCTGGAACCTTCTTCTGTTCGGGAACTATGACCTCTCTACCCTGGATACGGGGAACGTCTCGAACAACCAGATCTATAACACCGCCTTGTCGGCGACGGGACAAGCCACCTCTTTTGCCAACAGCTTCCAGAACGGATACGGTGCGGGCCTGGCCGTCGCCTACTGGTTCAACGACGTCTTCGCTTTCCGGGTGGGCGTCCAGGGGAATTTCTTCGAGGGCAAGGGAGAATCGGCTTTTTCCGGCAACTCCGTTCAGTCTGCCCCCATTTTTGGCGGGTTCGAAGCGAAGCTTTACGGCAACACCGATTATTTTCTCTATGGGGTGATCGACGGCGGGGCGGCTTACGAAGAAACTGTCAGCGGCTCTTCCCCCACCCTCTCCAACTACCTGAATCACGGGTGGTCGGCGTACGGGGACGTGGGTCTGGGCATGAACCTCGACTGGGTTTTTGTCGAAGTGAAATTTGCCTACATGCCCCAGTTCGTTCCCGCCTATTCACACGGGCAAAACGGCTTCTATTATATACCGTTGACCGCCGGATTCAATTTCTGACACCGTTTCGGGCGACAGGGGGCGGAGATCCGAACGGGAGACCGCAGGGTGGACCGTCCCCGTCATAACATGTCCACCCCCGGCTCACCGGCCGGAAAGGGTGACAAGCTCCACCGCCGGCGAAACACCCAGCCTGACAGGCACCCCGAAATACCCTGTTCCCACATTGACAAGGAGCCACTGGGCTCCTCCCCCCGCCTCCCGGCGAAACAGCCCCTGGTCGAAATCATAAAAAAAGGACGCCAGGCTCCATCCTGAAAAAGGAAGACCGATCTGCCCACCATGTGTGTGCCCGGACAACGTCAGTGTCGCGGGGTAGGAACGGAGGGATTCCCAGAGGGACGGGTTATGCGCCAGAACAACCACCATGTCTCCCGGCCCGGGGGAAACATGCTGGAACGCCTTGGCCGGGTCCGGTCCACCGCCATCCGGACCTTCCGCGGAGGCGGGGTCGCTGACACCGACCACATACAGGGTCTGTCCATTCCGGGTCACCCGTGCCGATCGGTTTTCAAGCACCATCCAACCGTTTTCCTCAAGCCTTTTCGCCACCGTGCTTCCATCGATCCAGTATTCATGGTTGCCCAGGATGGCAAAAACCCCTTCCCGTGGCTGCACGTCCCCGAAGTGCGAGAAAAATTTCTCCAGCTCCTCAAGTTTCCTGTCGATCATGTCCCCGGTGAAGACCAGAATATCGTACGGAAGATGGTCGATGGTCCTGCGCAACCTTTTGAGCGTCGCGTCCGATTCGAAAATCCCCACATGGATATCGGACAGCTGCAGGATCCGAAACCCTTCAAGCTCCTGTCCGAGTCCGGGGATCGAAAGGGTCCGCCGGTGAACGTCGGGACCGCGAAACCGCTGGAACAGCACCAGTCCAGCCACCAAAAGGACGGATCCCAGAATCCACCCGGCCTGACGCGCTGGAGGGATCACCCCCGCGCCCCCCCCGTGTCCCCGGAGGATGGAAAGCACTGTTTCCCCCCCGAAGAGAACCCCGAGCGACAGAAGCGAAAGACCGGAGAGAAAGAAGTATCCAAAAAAGAGGGGCATCAACCAGAGAGGACGGGGCCAACCCCGCGCGAACGCCAGGTTCAGGTAAAGGGGCATCGACAGGGTCACCAGGAGAAACAGGGCGATTCCCCCGTCCGAAACGCCCAGGCGCCCAAACCAAACAGCCATCCCGGCCTGCAGGAGGGCATACCCTCCAAAAACCAGAATGACAAAAGTCCGGATGCGCATACCTCCTCTTCCCCGCCTTCCCCTGTTCCGACTCAAAACACATGCACCTGGACGGAAAAGTATCGGCGCGGGTCTTTCTTCATGTCGTCGAGAAGGGCGTTGACCCGGTCGAGCGTCGCGTCCATTTTCTGTCCCATCGCCGGATCCACCAAGAGCTGGCCTGCGGTTCCCTTCCCCGCCCCAAGATTTTTGAGGATACCCGCCAGATCGTGGATGGATTCCCTGAGATCGGCCGCCGTCCGGGGATCACGGGACAACACCCCCAGGGATCCCCGGGGATCGTCGAGAGACGCCATCACACCGTCCAGGTGCCGGAGGATCTTCTTCAGCCTGACGTCCATCTCCTTCGAATGGATCAGGGAAGAAACAGGCCCGTCCCCCTTGTCGATGCCGGTCGCCACCCGCCGTATCTCCTTCGACGCCGCTTCCAGATTGTCATACAGTTCCGGACGCGTCATGAAGCGTCCGACAGTCCCCTGCCCCGCACGCACCTGTTCCATCAGCCCCTGGATGGAAATGGTCAGATCCTGAAGATTCTTGACCAGATCCGATCCCTTTCCGAGAACCTTTTCCATGGTCAGCGTGGCTTTCCCGGGAATCGGAAGGGCGGGGTTGATCGGACCCTTCGAGATGTCCCCGGGAATCAGTTCGAGCACCTTGACGCCCATCAGCCCCTGCGTGCGGATGACCGCCACCGTTTCCTCGGACAGATCCTTGAGGCGGGCGGCGGAGAGACGGATCCTCACCTGGATCAGCTGCCGGTTGTGGTAGCGGACGAAATGGATGGATTTGACAAATCCGCTGTTCATCCCGGATATCCGGACCGGCGCACCGACGTTGAGGCCATGGACATTGTCGAACAGGATTGTCAGGGGCACCTGTTTGGAAAACAGGTTCTGCACCTTTCCGTAGGACACGATCGCCAGTGCCCCGAGAAAAAAGCTGATCCCGACAATCACCCCCACTCGGATTTCGGACAGCTTCAGGTTGCTGCTCCGTTTCATCGCCACCGGATGACCTCCATCTGTATTGTGCCCCACCAGGATCCCGCCGTCATGTCGACAGGAACGTCCTGATAAACGGATCTTTCGATTCCTCGATCGTCTTTCGGTCCCCCGTCAGGATGACTTTCGAATCATGGATGAAGGAGAACAGGTCTCCCACCCGAAACGCGTCATGCAGGTCATGCGTCACCACCAGGCTCATGACCCTGAACTCCGCCTGGACTTGACGGATCAAGTCACAGATCGACCGGGAGGTGAAAGGGTCCAGACCTGTGGTGGGCTCGTCATACAGCATGACCTTGGGATCCTGTGGGGCCATCGCCCGGGCGATGGCGACCCGCCGCTTCATGCCGCCGGAAAGGGCTTCCGGCCGCTTGTCGATCACATCCTCCAGCTTGACAAATCGCAGAAGCGTCCGGACCCTCTCCTCGATCCGGTCGTCCGGCCAGTCCGTGTGCTCCCAGAGCCAGAACCCGACATTCTCCCCCACTGTCAGGGAGTCGAACAGGGCGCCCTCCTGAAAAACCATCCCGATCCGCTGTCGGTACAGCAGGATGTCCTTTTCGTCCAGATCACCGACACTGTCCCCGTCGACGGTGATCCGTCCGGACATGGGGTGCAGGATCCCCAAAACGCCTTTCAGCAGGGTGGATTTTCCCGACCCGCTGTCGCCAAGGATCACCATGGTCTTGCCTTCAGGCACAGCGATGTTGATGTCGCTCACCACGACCTTGTCTCCATAGCCCAATGAAACAGATTCAAACTGGATCATCAGGACAGGCCCCAGATATTGATCAGCAATTTGGACAAAAGGAAGTTGGCCACCAGAATCCAGATAGCGGCAGCCACGACGGCCTTGGTCACGCTGCGTCCTACGCCATAGGCGCCTCCCGAGGACCTGATCCCGTAGAAGCAACCGATGGAGGTCAGGATGAACCCGAAAAACACGGGTTTCAAAAAGGCGTTTGTCAGGTTCTGGGCCGTCAGGGCATCGCGGACACCAGACCAGAACAGGGGCGCCGGCACATGGCCGATGGCCGTTGAAATTCCCATGCCCGCCAACAGGGCCAGAAAGTCACCGGAGATGCTCAGGATCGGCATCATGACGATACCGGCAAAGATCCGGGGCGCCACCAGACGATCCAGGGGGTCCACCCCCATCACCCTCAATGCGTCGATTTGCTGGGTGGCGTTCATCATCCCCAGCTCCGACGAAATGCCGGCGGTCACCCGGGCGAGCATGACCAGAGAGGCGAGAACGGGGCCCATATCGCGGATGATGGAGGTCGTGACCACCTTGCCCAGAAGGGCCCTCGCCCCGTAGGGCGCCATGACGACCTCAAACTGGAGGGCCATGTCGAGGCCGGCAAAAATGCTGGCCAAAAAGACAATCGGAATGGAACCCACACCGATCCGATCCATCTGGATCAGCGTGTCCCCTGTCCGGAAATGGGTCAGCATATAGCGGAACCCCTTGAACACCATGAGCGCAAAATCCCCCACGGTTTCAACGATATCCGCCATTTTTTCCAGGAAGAGCTTCATTCAGGCCATGGCCTCCAGCTCTTCCAGAAGAGACAGGACATCGGGATCGTCCGGACGGAAATCGTCCAGTGCGGCAAGGCGTCCCAGAAGGGAAAGATTCGCCCGGTCCTCCTTGTCTGTCTCCTCGCCCTTGGGGGTTTCCAGAACCATCGGAAGGCCGGCAAACCGGGGGTCGTGGAGAAGATTCCAAAAAAACCAGAGTCCGACGGTTCCCGTTCCGATATGGGCATGACGGTCGCGGCCGGACCCTTTTTCAAACAGCGCGTCGTTCAGGTGCCAGGCCCGGACGCCCCCGCTACCGGAGGCCGATTGCCAGGCGGACACGACCTCCTCGTACCCTTTTGGGGTCCGGATTTCGGCTCCCGATGCGAGAAGATGGCAGGAGTCAAGGCAGACGGCGACTTTAGCGGAGCGGTCCAGACAATCGAGAAGTCGCTCCATCTCCCGGGGATTGCGGCCCATCGTCTTTCCCCCACCCGCCGTATTCTCGAGAAGAAGGAGGGTTTCCCCCTCTACGGGTGCGGAAATCACCTCTCGGATCATCTCCGCCGAACGTTCCAGGGCGGCTTCCTCCGACTGTCCCGCCGATGAACCGGGGTGGAGGACGAGGCCGTACACCCCCAGACGGTTGGCAAGGATCCAGTCATTTCTTAAAGATTCGGCGGATTTTACCCTTTTCTCCGGATCGGCCGTGGCAGTGTTGATCAGGTAGCTCGCATGCACCAGAACGGGACCGACCGAAGAATGTCGGTGGCGGTCCAGAAAATGGCCGATATCTTCCGGAGCCACCACGGGGGCTGTCCAGGTTCGGGAGGAATGTGAAAATATCTGGATAGCGCCGCAACCGAGCGATTCTCCCCGATCCAGGGCGACCGGCAGGCCACCACGGATGGAAACGTGCGTTCCCAGACACAGGTTTAGAGAGCGGGCCGGAAACGTCACCCCGAAAACCTCCGGCCTGCCGAAGAACGCGAAAAAAAGCCGGCGTCTTTCCAACGGCCCTGCAGGGGTTTCAAAAGGGTCTCCCGAAATCGGGCGAACCCGGATCCTCCCAAATGGCGGAGGGGATCTTGTTCCCGGGAGGAACGCGAAAGGACAAACAGAAAACGGTGGCGAAAAACTCTCCGGTCAGACAGCATATTCATCTTGATACCCCAACTCGTCCTTCCAGTTCAACAGACGTTTTCGGTTTGTCAGACATTCCGGCAACCTGCCCGGGTTGGTTTTGGAGCGGAACTGTCCTATAATCCAGTGCGTTTTCAACCTTTTATCCTTCCCGGGAGGGTGCATGATTCTTGTCACCGGCGGCGCCGGGTACATCGGTTCCCACATGGTCCGGGTCCTGATCGAAAATGGCTATCAGACGGTTATCCTGGACAACCTGTCCCACGGAACGAAGGAGGTGGCCACCCGTACGGGCGCACCCCTGGTCGTGGGAGACATCCGGGACGGCCGGGCCCTCAAGTCCCTTTTCTCCCATTACCCGATCGAGGCCGTCATCCACTTCGCAGCCGCCATCGAAGTTGGCGAATCCGTGCTGGATCCCCTCAAATACTGGGACAACAACCTGAACGGCACCCTCAGGATTCTGGAGACCATGCGGTCTTTCGGCGTCCGGAACCTGATCCTCTCCTCCACCGCCGCCGTCTACCAGCCCAAAAGCGACGGTCCGATTACCGAAGAAGACCGGGTCGATCCCCAGAACCCTTACGGAGAAACCAAAGCCGCAGCCGAGCGGCTGGTCGAGGCGTCCCGGAAAGCGTTCGGGGTTTCTTCCGTTATCTTCCGTTACTTCAATGCCGCGGCGCTGGAACCTTCCTACGGGCTCGTCTCCCACAGCATCCCCCGCTCCCATCTGATCCCGGCGGTTCTGGACGCCCTCTCCGGCAGAATTCCCGAACTCCGGGTCTTCGGTAACGACTACCCCACGCCGGACGGAACCGGTGTCAGGGATTACATCCATGTCATGGATCTCGCCGAAGCCCACCTCCTCGCGCTGGGGCGACTTCTGAAAGGAGAAATCGCCGGGACGTTCAACCTGGGCACAGGGCAGGGCCATTCGGTGATGGACGTCATCCGGACGGCGGAGCAGGTCACAGGGATGAAGGTGCCCTACAGGGTCGAAGAACGACGACCTGGCGACGTTTCCATGCTGGTGGCCAGCGGGAACCGCGCCCGGCAGACGCTTTTCTGGATTCCGACCCGCTCATCCCTGGAGCGGATTGTTCAAGACAGCGCCCGAGGATGGGGACTCATCCCGGGGTAGTTGTCGGGTTCGGTGGTTGCCGCAGGGGGATGCGGACACAAAATGTCGATCCCTGGCCGGGAGAACTGTTGACGCGGACGGTTCCCTGGAGAATCTCCACAATATGACGGACGATCGCAAGGCCGAGTCCCGTTCCCCCCATTTCCCTCGAGCGGGCCCGGTCCACCCGGTAGAACCGTTCAAAAATCCGGTCGGCTTCCGTCCGGGGAATTCCAACCCCTGTATCCCGGACTTCAAAAACGATCCGTTCGTCTTCCTTCCACCCACCGAACGTGACCTCCCCTCCTGAGGGGGTATACTTGACCGCGTTGTCGACCAGGTTTCCCAATACCAAATCCATTTTTCCCTCATCGGTCTCATAAGCCAGGTCTTCGTCCGGAAGGGACAATTTGAACGAAACACCTTTCTTCGACGCCAGATCCGCATAAAGTTCCCCGATATGTCGCATCTGGCGGGCGACGGAAACCGTTCCGAAGCGCATGACGGCTTTTCCGGTTTCCAGTTCCGACAGGTGGAGCAGGTCCGACACAATATTCCCCAGACGTTCGGCATGCGCCAGGATGATCCCCAGAAATTCCCGGGCCGTTGCGGGATCGTCGACCGCCCCGTCATGCAAGGCTTCCGCAAATCCCCGGATGGAAGTCAGCGGGGTACGTATTTCATGTGAGACATTCGCGACGAAATCCTTCCGGATCCGTTCCAGATGCCGGATATCCGTCAGATCGAAGAGGAGGAAGACCCCGAAAAGATCGGTTTCGCCGGACCCTTTCGCGGTGGTCCCCACCAGGCTCCATGTCCGGGGAGGGGCCGTACCGGAAAAGACCACCTCTTTCTGGACACTGGCCCTCCTCTGGAGAACTTCCTCGATCAGGTCGTTGATCCCGGCCTTGCGCGCGAGCAGACCGAAGGACTCTCCCCGGACCTCACCATCGACCTTGAAGAACCGAAAAAAAGCCCGGTTGACCAGCAGGATCTTCCCCTTGAGATCCGTTACGACAACGCCTTCTTCCATGTGGTTCATGACCGCTTCGAAACGGGAAGACCCTTCGTTCAGTTTCCGGGCAGACTGTTCGCGTTCCCGGTGAAGCCGGACGGTCGCTTCGTAGAGAGGATCCAGAATATCGGTCGCCCAGCTGAGCGAATGCGTTATTTCGGGACGGGACAGAAAGGCCCGGATCTGGGACCCGGTTTTACGGTAGGCGAAATAGCCTGAAAGGAGGAGAAGCGAAAGGATGCCCAGTCCCGCCCAGAAGGCGGAAACCGGAGACGGGATCGCCGAAACGGCCCAGCCTCCGAGGAATGCCGCGAGGCACCAGAGGGTAAAGAACAGGCGCAAACCCATCGACGCCTCTCTAGGAGTCTTCCCTGTCCATGAATTTATATCCGATCTGCTTGACTGTCTGGATACGATCCTGGAAATGGCCCAGTTTCTTCCTCAGACGACGGATATGGACGTCCACGGTCCGGTCTGTCCCTTCGTAGTCGTCCCCCCAGACCAGATCGAGAAGCATCTGGCGGTCGAGAACCCTTCCCGAATGTTTGATCAGCGCCAGAAGGAGACTGAATTCCTTGGCCGTCAGATCCAGAAGGAGATTTCCGGCCCGGGCTTCATGGCGGGCCACATCGAGTTCGACGCCGGCGGAACTGAAGCGCTCGGGGCGCGAGGCCGGCTCGTGTTCCGTCCGTCGGAGAATCGCCTTGACCCGGGCCAAGAGCTCTTTCGGGTTGAACGGTTTGACAATATAGTCGTCCGCGCCGAGTTCCAGACCGATGATCCTGTCGGTTTCGTCGGATTTGGCCGTCAGGATCACAACGGGAATGTCCGATGTCGCCGGGTCCTTTTTCAGGCTCCGGTTGACCGACAGACCATCAAGTCCCGGCAGCATCAGGTCGAGGACGATGAGGTCGGGGTGGATCCCGCGGGCCTGGGACAGACCGTCCAGACCGTTGGATGCGGTCACGACGTCAAAATGCTCCTGCTGGAAATAATGCCGGAGCAGGGTCACGATATCCGCCTCATCTTCGATGACAAGAATTTTTCTTCCCACTAGGGGTCTCCCGCAGAAACCTTCAGGGGAATTTCATCGATCACGCCATTACGGATCCGGTATCCCCGAAGGGGTGGCGGTTCCGTGGCAAGTGATGTCAGAAGGTAGACCAGATCCGGATAAAAAGCGAGACGGACGTCCGTTTCGGATGGATAAGGGGGGGTCGCCGGATGGGAATGGTAGATCCCCCAGATCTCAAGCCCTTCCCGGCGAAGGTCCTTCTGGACCTGGAACTGTTCTTTCGGATTCATTTCATAACGGACAGGGGAGTGGAAG
>DAHWKF010000144.1 GCA_027343785.1 Leptospirillum sp.
AAAACGGCACCATGAAATTCTATCTAAAATGGCTATGGTATTGGTGCGCCCGGAGGGATTTGAACCCCCGACCTTTAGATTCGTAGTCTACTGCTCTATCCAGCTGAGCTACGGGCGCGGAAGGAAAGACGACTTTCCAGGAAGACGATCGGCTGATTATAGCGTTCAGACAGTCTCATCTCAATAGCGGTTTTTAAAGTCATCCTTTCCTTGATCCACCTTTCTTCCGGACCCTGTGGCAAATCTGCTAGAATCGTTTATCGAAAAACTCTCCATCCCTAACATAATCGAGGAATCCTTGAGCACCCTTTACCCATTTCAAAGCATTGAATCTGCGGTCCAGGAGTTGTGGAACCGGAAAAACGCCTTTTCCCTGAAAAATGAAGCGGGAGCAAAGACCTTCTATTGCCTGGAAATGTTTCCGTATCCATCGGGACGGATACACATGGGACATGTCCGGAACTACTCGATCGGGGATGCGTTGGCACGTTATAAAAGAATGAGAGGGTTCCATGTCCTCCACCCGATGGGATGGGATTCTTTTGGACTGCCCGCGGAAAACGCGGCCATTCAGAGAGGTGTCCACCCGGCTGTCTGGACGGAAGAAAATATCCTCCATATGAAAAAACAGCTCAAGAGACTCGGCCTTTCCTATGACTGGGCCCGGGAGGTCACTACTTGCCTTCCTGAATACTATCGATGGAACCAGTGGTTTTTCCTGAAGTTTTATGAAAAAGGCCTCGCATACAAAAAAGAAGGGCTCCTGAACTGGTGTGACTCCTGCATGACGGTCCTGGCCAACGAACAGGTCGAGGACGGACTCTGCTGGAGGTGCAAGTCTTCCGTCACCCTGCGACCGATGGAACAGTGGTATCTCAGGATTACCGATTACGCGAGCGAACTGCTTGATGGCCTTGCGGATCTTCCGGGTTGGCCTGAAAAAGTTCGCATCATGCAGGAAAACTGGATCGGAAAGTCCGAAGGCGCGGAAATTCATTTTGCCGTCAAGGACATGTCCGTTGATCTGCCTGTTTTTACCACCCGACCCGACACCCTGTTTGGCGTGACCTTTATCACCATCGCCCCGGAGCATCCGCTTCTCGAGGGACTGCTTCCCGTTATTCCCCGTCGCGACCAGGTCGCGGCTTTCATACGGGAGACGCTTCACAAACGGACAACAGACAGGAACACGGAGCCAGGTGAAAAAGAGGGGATCGACACTGGCCTTTCCGTCATCCATCCCCTGACCGGGGAAAGTCTGCCGCTCTGGATCGGGAATTTTGTCGTGGCCTCCTATGGAACCGGTATCGTCATGGGAGTGCCGGCCCATGACGAACGCGATCATGAATTCGCGAAAAAATATGGTATCCGGGTCAAGACGGTCATAGAACCCCTGGTCGCCCATGAACCCCATCCACCGGAAGGAGCCTATACCGGCCCCGGACGATTGATACATTCCGGTGCGTTCAACGGGCTCCAGAACGAACAGGCCAAAGGAAAGATCGTCTCGGAACTGGAAGCACTCGGGAAAGGCAGACGGAAAGTGACCTTCCGTCTCAGGGACTGGGGAATCTCCCGCCAGCGTTACTGGGGGACTCCCATCCCGATCGTTTATTGTGACCGGTGCGGAACCGTTCCGGTTCCCGAAACAGAGCTTCCTGTCATTCTTCCGAGAGATGTCGCCTTTACCGGAAAAGGCGGATCGCCTCTGCGGGAGTCCAGGTCCTTTTACGAGACACGCTGTCCGGACTGTCAGGGGCCAGCCCGACGTGAAACAGACACCATGGATACGTTCGTTGACTCCTCCTGGTATTTCCTGCGTTTCACCGATCCGGAAAACACACAAAAACCCTTCGCCAAGAAAACCGCCCGGCGGTGGATTCCCGTTGACCAGTATATTGGCGGGGTGGAACACGCCATTCTCCACCTTTTGTATTCCAGATTCTTCACCCGGGCATTGAAAGACCTGGGCATCATCGATTCCCCTGAACCCTTTCGGTCGCTCTTGACCCAGGGGATGGTACTGAAAGACGGAACAAAAATGTCAAAATCGAAAGGCAACGTCGTCGATCCGGACCACCTCGTCGAACGCTACGGAGCGGACACGGTTCGTCTTTTCACCCTTTTTTCGGCCCCCCCGGACAAGGATTTGGCATGGGACGACAAGGCCGTGGAAGGAGCCTACAGGTTTCTCGGAAGACTTTGCCAGCGGGTGGAGGAACTCTTCGGGAATCCGGCTAAAAATCCCGTCAGCTCCCGTCCTTCAGGTTTCAAGGAAAGCGGAGGTATCCTTTCCTCCAGCCAAAAATCCCTAAAGGCCAAAATCCATGAAACCATCCGCGACGTCACGTTTGACCTTGAATCCAATACCCAGATGAACACAGCCGTCGCTCGACTGATGGAGCTCCTGAACACACTGGGTACGGCAAACCCGGATGATCCGGCCGACTTCGCCATTCTCCACGAAGGGTACTCGACACTTGTCCTCCTTCTTTCCCCCTTCGCACCTCATCTCGCCCAACATCTCTACACCCTGATGGGGCATGAGGGTCTTGTCATGGACCAGGCCTGGCCCGAATCCAGTGAAGAAGCCATGTTGCGGGAGGAGATCCCCTATGTGATACAGATCAATGGAAAACTCCGGGCGACCCTGATGCTGTCCCCGGACATCGACCGCGCCGAACTCCTGAAAAGGGCGCTGGAGGACGAGCGCGTCCGCCGAAATCTGACCAACATGAAACTGGAGAAAGAGATCTTTGTTCCGGGGAAACTTCTGAACCTTGTTGTCGTGCCCCAATGAACTTTCTTGACGATGACGATTTCATCCCGACAGGAAAGCGTCTTGGGAAAACCCTCTTCCTTCCTTTCCTGCTCGGGATTCTGACCCTCGGTGGATGCGGATACCACGTCATGACTTTGTCCGCCGTAACGCAGACTCCCCAGACGGTCAAGCTGGGCCTTTCCCGGACGGTGACGATCGCAGTCCGGACATTTCACAACAATACCGTCTACCCCCTCGTTGAGACACAAGTCACACAGGTCCTGAAGGATACCCTCCAGAAAACATCGGGCGTCATTCTGGTCAACAACCCCAAAAGGGCAGACGTGGTTTTGACCGGAAGCGTGGTGGCCGTCAATGAAATTCCGTTCGCACTCTCGAGTGTTGTCGGCATCGAAGAATATCAGGTGGAAGTGATCCTTGCGGCAAAGCTTGTGGCTTTCAACGGCAAGGTCCTCTGGACAGGCGGATCGGTGATGGGAACGGCGCCCATGTACATGAGCGAAAACCTCGCGCTTCTCCAGCAGACCCAGCAATATGCGATCAACACAGCTTCCCATAACGCGACAATACGCCTGATCCAGCAGATGGCCCACGGAATTGCCTCAACCAGTTATATTCCTATCCAGAACGCCACAATCGGCGGATCCCAGACACCCTTGCCCGGTGCAACGCCCTCCACCCCCGGCGGTGCCCCGGCTCCCCAGCAACCGTCTCTCCAACCTGGTGCCATCCCATGATTCTTTCGGCCATCACTCTCTTTAAGGGAAATGCGCCGCCCTCGGCAGTGACCATCCTGATCCCCGATGATTCCCTGCTCCTCTCATGGACAGCTGATCACCTCCGGTCGCTTTTGCTGGGTTCCGGGGAGGAAGCCGGCATCAATGCAGAAACGCTCTCCGGACCGGAGGTGACGTCGGATGATCTTTTAAGCCTGGTAAAAGAAAAACCCCTATTTGGGTCCAAGAGACTGGTATGGGTGACACAGGCAGAGAAATCGCCGGGACTTCTTGAGAAAAAGAACCTTTCGGAACTTCTATCTTTAGCCCGGAAGGGATCGACATCGATTGTCCTTGAAATGCCGGAAAAAAAAGCGGGCCCGCTGGATGAAACGGTTCCGGTTTACCGGGTGGGTCTTCCGGCCCAGCCCCGCCAGAAACATACCGAGCTTCTGGAATGGATCAAGCTTCTGGGAAAAAAGAAAGGATACAGGCTGGATGAAGGATCCGCGGAAATCCTTCTCCGGGCATTTCCTGAACAGTTCGGCCAGATTTCCTCATTTCTGGACAGGATTCCCGGGCAAGAGGACGGAAAGCCCCGGAATGTCACTACAGACGATCTGAAGAAACTCGGACTGGAAGATCCACTGGAGTCCGTTTTCCGTTTGTTTGACGCATGGGAGAAAAACGACCCCCGATTTTACGGGCAATGGGAAAGGTTTGTCGAAAACGGACAGTCTCCATTGGGCATGCTGTCTCTCTGGCACAGGCAATGGAGGCTGTATGCGACCGCCAGAGCCAGCCTGAAAACGTCCTCAGACCTCTCGGCCTTTTCTGCCCGGAACAGGATTCCTCTGGCAGTTGCGGAAAAAATTCGGTCTGCTGCCGGAAAAATGACAAAAGAAACCCTGAGGACAGGCTATTCCCTGCTCCGGAAGACCGACCTTTGCCTTAAATCCGGAGCAGATCCGTCACTCGTCATGGTCCGTTTTTTTATCGGCATGTCGTCCCTTTCCCCAGGAAAAGGGGGCGTGAGCCGTAAAACGATCAGGACAGGGCGTTGACCTTCAGTGTCAGGCGGGAAATTTTCCGCGATGCGGTATTGTGGTGCAGGATTCGGCGGTTAACGGCATGGTCGATCACCGGCACGACTTCTCCCAGGGCGGTAACAGCTTCGGCTTTTTTGCCTTCTGCCACGAGAGTTTCCACTTTCTTGGCCATGGTCCGGATCATCGATACGGCCTGCCTGTTACGAACCCGTCTTTTTTCGTTCTTCTTGATATCCTTGAGTGTAGCCTTGTGAGACGCCAACGACAACTCCTTTCAGGGATTTTTGGGGATGCACCGGAACGGATTTTCCGCACCAGGACATATAAACCTTCAACCCTTGGAATATAATGGAACTTTCGGAAAACGTCAAGGAATCCCATCCTGAACAACCGCACCATCAACCCACAATCCGACAAAGAATGCTGTCTGTCTCCGGAGCCACCTTCATCTCCCGCATCATGGGATTTGCCCGGGACATGCTGATCGCCTACAGCTTCGGGACCGGTGTTGCGTCCGACCTGTTTTATATCGGTTACCGCATCCCCAACATGCTCCGGGAACTTTTTGCCGAAGGCACCCTTTCATCAGCCTTCATTCCCCAGCTGACCCGGACCCTGAAGGAAGAAGGAAGAGACCGGGCCTCCCGGATGATGACATCTGTCGGGATCCTGATCCTCCTGATACTCCTGTGCATCCTCGCAGCCGGAGAAGTTTTGGCGCCTACCCTCCTGGACATACTGGCTCCAGGATACGCCTCCCAACCCTCCACCCGCGAGCTGGGAACCACGTTGATCCGCATCATGTTCCCCTTCCTCCTCTTCATCTCTTTTTCCGCGATCGCGATGGGATCACTGAACGTTCAGGGCAAATTTTTTGTCCCCGCGCTCTCTCCGGCATTTTTCTCCGTCGGGTTGATCGTCGGCACCATTTTGCCCCCTTCGCTGACATTGGGTCACAGAGTGTACGGACTGGGTTTCGGCGTATTGCTGGGTGGACTGTTTCAATGGATGGTCCAGTGGCACCCCCTGAGAAAGGGGATCATCCATCTCGATGGCACCCTCACGCTGCGGGAGGCCTGGAAGGATTCGGACGCCCGCAAGGTCCTCCGGCTTCTTCTGCCATCCATCGGGGGGTTGTGGGTCACCCAGGGGAACCTTCTGATCGCCACATTTTTTGGTTCCCTTCTGGTTTCCGGAACCATTTCCGCACTCTACTACGCGATGCGTCTTGTCCAGTTTCCCCTGGGACTGATCGGGGCCGCCATTGCTACGGTCCTGCTCCCCGTTCTCTCCCAGCAGAGGATGGAGGAAAACGGGGTTGCAAAAAATATCCGCACACTGGCTGAATCATACAGGCTCTCCTTGTTTTTCATGATCCCCGCATCAGCGGGACTGATGGCGTTGGCCCCACCCCTGATCCGTCTCCTATTCGAACATGGATCCTTTTCGTCACTGAGCGCGGTGTTAACCCAAAAAGCCTTGTGGGGCTTCGCCATTGGTTTATGGTCATTTTCCGGAGTCCGGATCCTGGTTCGCGTATATTATGCCCATCAGGACACGCGACTTCCTGTATGGGCTGCCTTCTGGGGACTTGTTACCAATTTTGGACTCTCATTTCTTTTTTACCGGTCGGCCGGTATCTTTGCCCTGGCGATCGGAATATCGGCCGGCTCTCTCGTCAACCATCTCGTCATCTTCACAGGGTTAAAACGATACCTGGGGAAGACGCCCTGGGAGATTTTCGGAAATCTTTTTCCTGTCTTGGGGATTTCAGGCGTTCTATTCGCCGTTGTCCGTTTGATCTGGACAGAAATATCCCGCTTGCATGTTCCGCATGGAAGCCTGTCTCTGGTGGCGGAAGTCATTCCGACAATTCTTGTGGGAGTGGTTCTTTATGTGGGAATGGCCTATCTGTTGGGCGTTCGGGAAGGAGTTTCCATTGTCCGCGGATTTTCCCGGAGTCCGGAAAAATCCGCATAGCGTCAGAATGATCGGTTACATATGGGGTTCGAGCGTCTGGGAAAAAAGGACGGTCCGGGAGGCGTCGTAAAGATAATTTTCCCAGACCTTGGGCCCGCGGCAATTCAGGTTCATCATTACCAGAATTGCCGGAGACCAGTGGGGCCTTTCTGCTTTCTTCAGAAGCCGCATTCCGGCCTCTTCCGGCGTTTTCCCCGATTTTTTATGATTGCATCGCCGGCAGGCCGTGACGATATTCTCCCAGTTCTTGGGGCCTCCCCGCGCCGCAGGAATCACGTGGTCAAACGTCAGGTCGTGCTTGTCGAATCTTTTTCCACAGTACTGGCAAGAAAAAGAGTCTCGCGTAAACAGTGTCTCACGGGAAAACTTGACCATCTGACGGACATGGTGGAAGGAAACGAGGCGATAAAGGCGAATGACGGCGGGAAGACGCATCGAAAGGTGGGCTGAAGAAATCTGGCGATCATAGGTTTCAACGATTTCGACCTTGCCCTGAAAAAAAAGATGCACAGCCTTCTGCCACGGAACAACCTTCATTGGCTCATAGGTTGCGTTCAGTAGAAGGACCTGCTCCGCCATGAAACCCTCCCTTCAGATGGGAAAAGCCGACACGGACGTTTTTCAGAAACAAGGACTTTAGCCGCCCAGAAGATCCAGAATATCCGACATCGATCGCGATATGGCTGTGATCCCTCTTTGGGAGTCCGCGATATAACGGTAAATCTGCGCGCCCTGGAACGCGCTGTTGAATTCTACGAGTATTTCGGGAGAGTCGCTTTCAAGAACCATGACGTAATCGGATTCATCCAGCCCGTAACTGGCCATGCTCGTGAGACGGATCCCCGAGAAACGCGGGGCAATTTCCCTGGCTTCCCGTTCAATGACGGATCGGATAAACGGAGCCAGCTGGTGCCATTCCTGAGTCATGATAATGGGCTTTACGTGGATAAAACGGCTTTTGCTGGGCGTAAAAATGGAACGGTTATTTTGCTGGGTCAGATAGCCCATGTAGTTTTTTTCTGTAATCAGATAACGCCCGAAAAAGGTCGACAGCATTTTTCCGGTCATTTCCTGGAGGACTTCCAGGCTCGTGCCTGTTCTCCAGAGCAGAAGGTCGCCGGTCCCGTGCAGACCCACCAGACAATAGGAATATACGGAAATCTGGTTGGAATAGGACTTGACGATTTCATGAAATTCCCGTTTCCCATGTCCGATTTCGGTCGGATGAAGCTTTCTCCAGCCCGGATCCAGACGAAACAGGGAGAAACTGGAAAAATCCTTGGAAAGGGGGGATTCGGACAAGGCGGATTCTCCTTCATCGGAACGCGCCGAGGTTACATTCGTTCCTTTAGGATGGACTTCTTTACCGGCCGAGCGTCCCGAAAGGGGAGCTGCGACAGCCTCCGGAGAGGTTGTCGGAAATTCTTCCGGAGCAGCAGTGCCTTCAGGGGAAACATGATCGGACTGCGTCTCATCCGACCGTTCCATCTTCAAAGACTTGATCCGGGCAATGACCCCGGCATCAACCTTTCCAGACGCGTTTTGCCGGGCATAATCCTCAGCCTCCTTCTCGACGTTTTTCCGGATGAAGAAAGGAACCTTTTTCAACAGGGCTTGGGCATCATCGGTCCAGACAACAGACTTCTCAGATTCCGGTGTTCCACCTTCTGGCATAAGTCGGTCACCCCCACGGATTGTCCGTTATGAAACCCGTCCCGGCATCCTTCCGGAAGCTCCGGCAAGATGCCTCAAAGGTTGCCTCGACGGACGGCCGGGCGTATTATGCCACACAGTTCAAGAAAAACTCAAACACTCTGGACACTTTGCGCCGGGAGAAGCCGTGGGATTTACGAAACTGGGTCCTCTGACCCGGGCTCTGGCCCTTCAATGGGCATCAAAGGAAGATCTCCTTCTGGCCACCATGCGGAAAGAATGGGCGCGATGGTTTCCGGGACCCGTGTCGACCCACTCCCGACCATGGTCCTACGCGCAAAACATTCTGGTCATCGCCGTCGACACTCCCCTTCACCGAAAGGAGTTTTCATTCCTGGAACCCCAGTTTCGCCACGCCATCAAACAAATTTTTCAGGAGATCCCCGATTTTGCGATCCGCTTCCGCGTCCAGCCCAGAACGTTTCAAGAAAACGCCATCCCCCCGAAAACCGGCCCCCTTCCCGAAAGGAAGATGGCGATCATCGAACAGCAGGCGAGGGAAATCGCGAACGTTATCAGCGATCGTGATCGCCGGGAGGCCGCGTTCCGGTTCGTTCTCGTCTGCCTGATTCGCGGAGAAGCTTTGGGACTTGGATCGCAGGTTCCTGTCACAGACAAGACCCTTTCCACAAAGCTTTTACAGCCATGATATGACCTCAACCTCCCCTTCTGTTATACTTTTATCCAGACATGTGTGCGGGAAACAAATACGAGATCGAGGCCATCCGGGCCCATGTATGGACAGAGGGATTACGACTCAAGATGACAGAGCCACAGACCGACAACAGGCAGGGCGACGAAAATGAACGGGAGGAGAAGACCATATCGGTCTTCAACGCGCAGACAGGGCTCCGCCTCCGTTTCCCTTTCCGGCGCAAGGTTCACCGTTTGCTGAAAGACCTGAAACTGGATCCGGAAACGGTTCTTGTCATACAGGGAGATCAGCTCCTGACGCAGGACGAAGACCTGTCGCCGGAAATGGAAGTTGAAATCCGACCCGTCATCTCCGGAGGGGCCTCATGAAGTGCCGCGTTTGCCGGGGCAAGGCGGTGATCGACCTTCCACGCCACAACGCTTCCTTTTGTCCATCCTGTTTTGATTCCTACCTGATGGACCAGGTCTGGAAGGCCATAGACGAATTCCGCATGTTTCACAAAAGCGAGCGGATTCTGATCGCCGTATCCGGAGGGAAGGATTCCCTGGCCCTCTGGGACATCCTGAACCGCCTGGGATACAGCACTATCGGATTTCATCTGGACCTCGGCATCGGGGACTACTCAAGGGAATCCACTGAAAAAACCCGGAAATTCGCCGTGGATCGGAATCTCCCCCTGCATGTTGAATCCCTTACCCAGGAAGTGGGCGCTTCCGTGGACTCGATCGCCGATCTGACCAATCGCCCCCCCTGCTCCGCCTGCGGCGTTTCCAAACGCCACCTTTTCAACCGGGCGGCAAAAACAATGGACTGTCATGTCGTCGCGACCGGTCATAATCTTGACGATGAGGCTTCCCGACTTTTGGGGAACATTCTCCACTGGCAGGACGGGTACCTGGAAAAACAGAATCCCGCCCTCCCCGATGAAGGGAGCCTCGTCCGGAAGGTCAAACCCCTGAACAGGCTTACGGAAAAGGAAATGGCCGCCTACGCGTTCCTGAAAGGAATCGATTACGTGGTGCATGAGTGTCCGATGTCTGTCAACGCCAAACAGCTTTTTTATAAAAAGATCATGAATGAAATCGAACAGGAATCCCCCGGAACAAAACAGGCGTTCTATTTCGGCTTTCTGGACAGACGAAGCCACTTCTATCCTGAAAAGGATGAAAGCACCCCCTCTTTTCTTTGCAGGGAGTGCCAATCTCCGTCCTACACGGAAATCTGTACATTCTGCCGGATCCGCCTCAAGGTTTCCCTGGCGGGACGGGACCCGGATTCCGGCGCACGCTCCTGAAAGACGCCCTCACCCTCCCAACAAGCGAAGGGGCCCGCCGAATGGCCGAACTCGTCAACCGTTTTTCCTACTCCCTTTCCCAGGGCTTGCAGTTCAGGACATGCCAGAGGCAATACTGGTTCTCCCGCTATGGTTCTTGGGGTGGGTGGGAAAAAGACGCATCCCCGATGGCAAAAGAAGCCTACAGGCTAAAAAAGCTGACGAACAGGTTCCTATGGACGGGAAACCGGGTACACGAAACCATCAGACAAACTCTGGAAGTCTACCGTTCAGGCGCCAAACCGGACGAGAAGGAAATCAAAAACCGTCTTCTTCAACAACTTCGGGAGGACTTCCGGGGATCACGGGATCATCCCCGAAAAACACCGGGGACAAAGTCCAAGGTCATCCTCCTGGAACACGAAGATCCCGACAGCCGGATTCCAGACAGTCAATGGAAAAGCGTCGTGGACAGGGCGTTGTCGGCAATCGACGGTTTTTTCCGGTCCGAAGCCCTGCGTGTTATTCAGACAACCGGTTACGATGCGATCATCCGGAATGACGATGTGCTGGAGTCCATGGAGGCCACCGTGGAACACCGGACCTTTCCGGTGTTCGTCACGATTGATGTGGCGCTGCGTTTTCCGGAGGGAATCCTGATCCTTGACTGGAAAACGGGCAAGCCGGATACTTCGGGAAGCCATGCCGAACAGATGGGGATTTACGCCCTTTTTTCGGGGAAAGAGTGGAATGTAGGACCGGAATCCATCCGTTTTTCCCCGGTGTATCTGTCATATACCCCGGAAAGGCTCGATATATCTCCCGCCACAAGTGACATGCTGGACCGGGCGATGGACAATATCCGCGAGAATGCGGGAGCTATCCTGGAAAAAATCGACGATCCGGAAAAAGGGGTGGCGCGGATGGAACGTTTCAGTCTGACAGAAGATCCGAGAGAGTGCCGGAAATGCGTTTACCGCACCATCTGCCCCGACAATCCTCTTGAAAACGGTGGGGGGTGAAACTAAGGCTCCGCGCTCTGCAATCAGCCCATCCAGAACGGCGCCAGTCCCTGAAGCCGTTCCCAGTCGACCATGAAATCAGAGTGATTATGGGTTCGGGTGACGGGAGGTGGTTCCTTGGGCGACCAGGACAACTCCCGCACAATCGGTTTAGTCAATGGAAACCCGCTCCTGTTTTTCAGGACAAGGACGGAAAATTTCTGGATCAGCTTGTTCGCCAACCCTTCCTGTCGTTCCGAATAGGGGTGGTATTTCGTTACAATGCCGATTTCTCCGCCTGAGAGTTCCACCACCGTCCCGATCGGATAGACGCCCATCCCCAGAAACAACTGGGTCGCCCATCGCGGGTCGAGAGATTCCTTCGCAGAATCCACGATGATCTTGAGCGCCCTTGACGGCGAAACGCCCTCCCGGTAAGGGCGATCCGTAATCAGCGCATCGAACATGTCGATGGTCATGATCGCCCGGGCAACCGGATCCGTCTGTCCGAAATCCCCTGCGAGCGGATAGCCGCCTCCGTCTCTCCGGAGGTGGTGTTCTCCCGCGACACGCGCCACAACCTCCGGCAGACGGGTATGGGATCGAATCAGTTTTTCCCCTGCCAGGGGATGTTCCCGGATCAACGCCCTTTCATCGGATGTCAGGGGTTCCTTTTTATGCAGAATTTCCTGGGGAACATGCACCATCCCGATATCATGGAACAGGCCGCAAACCCCCCACAAGACAGACTCTTCCGGAGAAAGCTTCTGGAAATTCGCCAGATAGAGAGAAAGGAACATGACATTGGTGGAATGAATGAACAACTCGTCATCCGTTGCCTGAAGATGCGCCAGGAACAAATAGGCCTCAGGGTAGTGCCTCCCCAGCTTCTCCACATCCTCCGCCGCCCGGAGGATCGGGGCCACGTCCAGAACATAGCCCGAATTTTCTTTTTCCCGGATCTCCTGGAACAGGGCCTGGAATTTCCTGACCAGATATCCGTGCAGACCGGTCATCATCTCCGAAATCCGGTAGGACGATAAAGGAACGTCTTCCATCAGCAACGGAACGGCTTCCGGCCCGGCCGACTGAGAGCCGGATTCCTCCGGGACCTGAAGCACAACGATATCGCTGTCGGATCGTTTGGGATCCACCATAACAAGCCGGATACCGTGGGATTTCATCCGTTCGATGTCGCTTTCTGATTTGATCAGGAACCGGTGGGAGAGAAAAGGGGTATCAAGCCAGCTTTTATCAATTCCGACAACATAGTATCCCACTTTCAGATCATCAACTGAAATGGTCAGATACTTGTTCAACCCTTTTTCCTCCATCGGGAACTTCAATCGGATTTCTCAATCCATGGACGCTTTGGCCGGAATGAACCCTGAACGGATTCAGACCCGGAATAGCCGGAAATTACCGAACAATGGAACCCTTCCCGATCCGTGAACAATCCTGCAATTTTTGCCGCCTGATCGCGTCATTCCTTTGGCACACCTGCCCCCTTAGCCCTTCCCCGATCGACCTTCCGCGACCGGCAATCCGCGGTCTTCGAGATCCTCCGGTGGTACCGGCCTCGCTCAAAACGGTGCAGCAGCTTTCTTTTGAACCCGACAGGGCTGCCTTGCAAAAAAAGGGCCAATCAAAAAACAGGTCATTGCTGATCGGGGCCAGAGGCTGGAAACCATCAGGCCCTCTATCTCTTCAGAAGATCAAAACCCAAAATCCATCAAATATCACCTTAAACCAGGTTAGAACGGAGAACTCGCCATCCCGGGAGAATGGGCGGTATCCAACCGAACAAAACGCAGTTTTATTCCAGCAGGCTTCAAGGGTCATGAACGGCTCCCGGATTCTGCTAAGATAAAATCCCGTCTTCGTCGGGATTCCCCGCACATCATCGAAACAGGGATTCACGACAGGAAATATGGAAAATAAGATGACACCTGTGAAAAGAAAAGTGACACCATGAAAGGGTGTTTTTCTTAAAAATATTCTGGAATTTCAGACAGATAATCTGTTGACAGGAAGAGTCCGGAAAAGCCAAAAAAGCGAAGACCAAGCGTCAATGTGGGGTGAGTGAGGGGTTTCGAACCCCCAACCCCTGGAGCCACAGTCCAGTGCTCTGCCCTTGAGCTACACTCACCATGTCAGCATACGGAACGAAACGCGATAGGACGCGGCGCAGATCATTCTAAATCAACTTCCCCCGGCATCGCAAGAGAAAGTCGGGCCGCAACAGGACTGGCAGTGATGACCCGATCAAAGTTGACCGTCCGGACTGATGTCCCCTGGGATCCCGCCTCCATTCTTTGTTCTCCCGAAAGGGCTTTTCAGGAACCGGAGATCATTATCGACCGGAGGATGCTGTCGGGGTGGAGTTTCATTCCATGGAGAACCGGGAAACAATGGGACTTTCCCTTGCCTTCAGGATCGGAGGCTCCCAGCTCATGGGATCGATGCCGGAGCCTTCTGGAAGAGATGGTTTTCCCCGATTGTTACACTTCTCTCCGGGAACCTCCCTTTCAGAGCGGATATCTCCTTCTTCTCCCTTACGAAGCTGGCGAAATTTTCGAACCGGCGGGAACTTTTTTACCGGAACCCCGGTTTCCGGTCACGATCATTGAATGCCTCGAAGTCGTCGCCTATCACCATGAGACCCGGACCTTATTTTTGCCCGCTTCCTGCCCATATATCCCGAACTCCCGGCCGGAAAACGATCGGCGGCTCTCCTCTTTCCCCACCCTTCCTGCCGCCCTCCTGCCCTCCATGTCATTGGCCGAATACCGGGAAAAGATAGCCTGTATTCAGGATGCGATTGGCCGGGGAAAGTATTTCCAGCTCAATTTTGCCATGCGATTTGAGGCCGCCCCGGAGAACCTCCCGGACTTGCTCGGCCTCTACCTGAATCTTTCCCGGGCAAACCCTTCACCCGGCATGGGGTTCTTCTCCCGGAAGGGAACAACCATCGTCTCCAACTCCCCCGAAAGACTTTTGACCATCGAGGGGAATCGGCTGACCACAACACCGATCGCAGGGACCCTGCCCTTGCTTTCCAACCGGGACCTGTCCGAAAAAGACTTCGGTTCCGACCCGAAGGAAAGAGCGGAACACATCATGACTGTCGATCTACTTCGCAACGACGTCGGGCGGATTTCCCGCTCCGGGTCCATCGATGTTCCCAGGCTTCTCGCTGTCGAACGCTACGCCCACCTCCTCCATCTTGTTTCCGACATCCGGGGAACCCTGAAGATCGGTACGTCGATGTGGGACATTTTATGTGCCATGTTTCCGGGAGGGTCGGTTACAGGCGCGCCCAAGATCGCCGTGCGAAAAGACATTGCCAGACTGGAAAAACTTCCCCGCGGTTATTATTGCGGGGCCATCGGGATCTGGGACCCGGCGGGATTCGCCGACTTCAATATCCTGATCCGGACGGTCATCCGGCAAGGAACGTCTTTATCCCTTCCTGTCGGTTCAGGAATCGTCTCCGACTCTATCGCCGACAAAGAGTACCGTGAAATCCGCGCGAAGGCCATGACGATCATGGAAAGAATGGGAGCCCGCATATGAACAATCCGGTTGTTTTCAACGGCAAGATCCTCCCGGCCGACACAGCGTGCGTATCCGTTTTCGATCCCGGCTTTCTCTATGGAGAATCCGTCTTCACGACCATCGCTGTGATCGACCATTTGCCCCGTTTTCTCCCCCGTCATATGGACAGGCTGATGACGACAGCCCAAAAAATGGGTTTGAAGGGGCTTCCGGAAAAAAGTTCCGTCTCGGAATCCATCCATCTCCTCCTGGAAGAGCTGCCTTCCCCTCCGGCTCTTTTGCGGGTCACGATTTCACCCGGCACCCTTTCAGGGTATCGACTGGACGGTTTGAAAGAAGGACCCTGCACATGGATGGTCCTGCCTGTATTCCGAAGCCCCCTTCCGGATCACCTATACAAATCCGGCGTTTCTGCCGAAGTTGGCCCGGTCATTTCTCCAGGTTCCGCTGACCCGCGCTCGGTCCACAAAACAGGGAACATTCTTTTGCAACGCTGGATCCGGCAGAAAATGGATAAAGACCTGTTCGAATCCCTCTTCCGGAATTCCCGCGGTCTTCTACTGGAGGGAACCATTTGCAATCTTTTCTGGATTATGGAAGATGGGCAAATCATGACGCCCCCCGAATCATGGGGCGTTCTTCCGGGAGTCGTCCGAGCCGTCGTTCTGGAAATCATCGGCGAAAAAAACCTCTCTTTCCGGTGGGGGTCCCTTACGGCAAGCTCCCTTCCCATGGCGAAGTCGGCGTTCCTGACCAACAGTTATGTCGGGATACTGCCTATCGGGTCGATCCGGGCAAGTCACCGGACAATCCCTTACGATCCAGGCCATCCGATATTGTCCCGTCTGTCCGAAGAGCTGCATCTTCGCAGCCTCCGGGAAAGCAAGTCATGAAATACTCAAACCCGGTTGCAACCCGATGGAATCCCCATCTAGAATGGACGGAGGATGTGGGAACGAAGGCTTCGAGAAAAAAGCCGCACTTGCCAGCCGGAAAAAACACCAGTCGGTACGGCCCTGGACTCAAATAAGCAACATCCTGATGCATTTTTCCCCTTCTGGCCCCCGGAATAAAATCTGTTTGGGGTTTTCAAAACAACCATCATCAATGGCAGGAGGATCATATGCCGGCATTAAAAGGAAGCAAGACCGAAAAGAATCTCAAAGATGCGTTCGCTGGCGAATCTCAGGCGAACAGGCGATACCTGTATTTTGCACGCAAGGCGGACGTTGAAGGCTACCCCGATATCGCAGGCGTTTTCCGGGATACGGCCGAGGGAGAAACCGGACATGCTTTCGGACACTTCGATTTTCTTAAGGAAGTGGGCGATCCCGCGACCGGAGAACCTGTGGGGGATACCACTACCAATCTGAAATCGGCCGTTGCCGGAGAAACCTACGAATATACGCAGATGTATCCGGGTTTTGCCAAGATTGCGAGGGAAGAAGGCTTCAGTGAAATCTCCGAATGGTTCGAAACCCTGGCCAAGGCAGAAAAATCCCATGCGGGACGTTTCACCCAGGCCCTCAAGAACCTTCAGTAAATTCGCGTTCTTTTCAAGAACGGGCTGCACAGAGAAGGGCAACACCGTAACGGTGTTGCCCTTCTCTGATTTGAGCATATCCCGTATTTCCGGCTTCCGGGTCACGTGAGCCCGGAATACCAACCTTCCTGACCTCGCCCAAGAGATTCAGGGGCTCCGTTCCTAGAACCCCACAAACAGATATTCCCGCACAGCGTTTTTATTCTCTTTGCCCTTGCGGTTACGATTTCCGAATGAATACCGGTAGTTCACCGGCACAACTTCAACATGTTTTTTATGTTTGCGCATCATCCGCACCATTTCCGGGAGCGTCGGGTAACCGTTGGAGGAGTAGGATACAAGAAGGACGCTTTCCCGGAATTTTCCGAACAATTGTTCAAACGCACTTTGTGCACCGTTCCGGCTGGAAAAGGGCGTAGGGTATGACCTGAACTTGCGGGTGACCGTCTCTTCCTGGATTTGAACGCCTACCCAGTCCAGCGCCAGACCTTCCACGAAATGGTAGCGGCGGACATAGGCGTTGTCCGACAAGGGCGTATAATACGGAGGATCGATATAGACAAGATCCGCATCATAACCTTCCAGCGTCATCGCATCCCCGTGACGGGAACAGTTCCTCCTGCCGTTATTGAACACCGCCCCGTTCACGCTTCGGACGGCTTCTATAAAATGTCTGTCAAAAGGTATCGAAAGATCCTTGCGACCATCGTCGTAACGTTGCCCCACGTAAGTAAAAACCCCTCGCGGCCTTTTTTTCAGACAGGCGCGGATCAGTGCAGACCGGGCGATCGCCCGCTTCAGTGGTTCCCGGATAGCCTTGATGTTAGCCCGTAAGATATCTATCAGGCGGTTGTCCTCATCACTGAAATAAAGATCGCCAAAGGTTCTCTCCACAAACCGGTCAACCGGCCGGATGGGCTCCAGAAGCATCAAGGCCTCCTCTTCCGGAAGGAGAGCGTCGTTGTTTTCAATCATCGCACGGGCAAATGTGGCGGACATGGCCATATGGTCGTTGCTCATGACCGTCTTGCCCTGCGCTTTGAAAAGATATCCGACGACTCCCGACCCCGAAAACAGGTCGACGACCCTCTCGAAACGAAACTGGGATGCGACAGACCATATTTCGCCGAGAAGCTTGTTTTTGGATCCCATGAAACGGGTTGCAGGATATTGTTTCAGCTGAACCGGCAATATGTCCGCTCTCAGGGGAGTTGAAACGGATGGAGCGGGCGACGCCGCAACGATCACGTCGCGGCCTGAACGGCCGTTCCCTTTGCAGGAGATCAGCCGTCTGGAAGAAACGATGTCTATCCGGTATTTGCGGTATAGATCATGGACCAGGGGATGATCCGAATTGGTCAGGATGACATGGCATCCCAGAGATTGCAGACGATCCACCTCCCTTGCCAGATCCCTGTGATCCTCTTCATAAAACTGTTCTTTGGTATAACGCCTGAAATCCGCGTATTCCGACACCGGCAGGTAAGGAGGATCCAGAAAAACAAAATCGCCGGGTTCGGCATACTCCTTGAGAATGCCCCGATAATCCCCGCACAAGATCAGGGTATTTCGAAGAAGGGCGGACGAAGCCCTGAGAGAAGCTTCATCCAGGATTTTTGCCTTTTTGTAATGTCCGAAAGGGACATTGAAATGTCCGGACCCATTGACCCGGAACAATCCGTTATAACAGGTGCGGTTCAGGTAAAGGGTCCTGGCCGCCGCCAAAGAAGGCGGAATCGCTTTCCAGTCCATCCCCCGGACAGCGTAGAAATCCTCTTCGGTATTTTCAAAGTTTTGAAGGCAACCGATAACCCCTTCGACATCATCGGCGATACATCGATAAAGGTTCACGAGTTCCGGATTGCTGTCCGAGATCACACCCCTTTCGGGTGCTACGGCAAAGAAAAGGGCCCCTCCTCCAAAAAAGGGCTCGATGTAACGTCCGTACTTCTCCGGAATCCGGGGAAGAAGCTCTCCAAGCAACTGGTGTTTTCCTCCGGCCCATTTGAGCAGGGGACGAAGATGGGGGCCTTTTTTCTCAAGAGGTGAGTTACCATTCATGAGTTCTGCCTCAACAAGCATGTTGGACATCGTCCATCCGGCCATCGTCGGACGTCAATGACACAAAAAGAGGCCGGCTCTCCCTGGTTCGGAGGACCGGCCTCGTCGCACGTATCTGGAAAGATCGTGGCTCAGGTCTCTAGCATTGGCTCCAGCCGCAAGGACCGCCTTTTTCCCCGCCGACGCATTTCAGGCAACCTTCGAGAAAAGCAACCCGTCCGGAGCAGGTCGGACAACCGATTTCGATCGAAAGCCCCTTTCCCGCATCGACCCCTTCCTCTTTCGAAAGAATCATCCCGATCGCCTTGGCAATCGAATAGGGGTCGGATCCAAGGGTACCGGCCTCTTCATGGGACTTGATGAACTGTCCGATAACCTCTTCGATCGGCGCACCGAACTGAAGGGCCATGGACCCCAGACGGCCAAAAAGGATCGCGCTTTCCCGCTCCCGATGATCCGCGGCCGGCGTCACAAAAATTTCCGCTGGACGGTTCTCCTCGTCAAAATAAAGATGGACATAGGACTTTCCGGATTTACCCTTGATCTTCGCCCGGACGCCCCTGCTGATGTCGAGCGGAACACGCCGTTCTCCCCAATCGAGTTCTCGGGAAGCTTTCTTTTCCTGGGCGTTGGTTCCCAGGTTCAGGACCTGGTTGTGCCGGCTGCCGTCCCTGTATACCGTAATTCCCTTGCAACCGAGATCGTAGGAGAGAAGGTAGGCTTTTTCGACATCCTCGACCGTGGCTTCCTGGGGAAGGTTGATCGTCTTGGATACCGCGGCGTCGATGTACTTCTGGAAAGCGGCCTGCATCCGGACATGCCACTCCGGAGCGATGTCATGGGCCGTCGCAAATACCTTCTGCCATTTTTCCGGAACTTCCGCGATTCCCCTGCAGGAACCGTGATTGGCGACAATTTTTTCCGGAAGGGCATCCGACCAGAACCCTTCCCTGCGGGCGACAGACTCAAACATCTCGAGCGTATAGGGGAGATGGGTTCCGTCCATGACGTTCTTGTACCAGATGATGGAAAACTCCGGCTCGCATCCGGACGAAGTGTCGGCAATCATGCTGATCGTTCCGGTCGGAGCAATCGTCAGGAGGTGGCTGTTGCGCTTTCGGGTACCGATTCCTTCGAAGTACGGGAACGGCCCATGGACATTGGCCAGATCCTGGGATGTTCTCTCCGCTTCGTCACGGATGAAGGACATCAGTTTTTCCGCCATTTCCAGACCTTCTTCCGAATCATAAGGGATTTCAAGAAGCATCAGCAGACGGGCGAAACCCATGATGCCCAGCCCGATTCTCCGGGCACCCTGGTTGACGGCAGCCAGTTCCGGTATCGGAAAACGGTTCGCGTCCACAACATTGTCCAGAAAGCGGACGGCCAGATAGACGGAGCGAGCCAGCTTTTCCCAGTCGACCTCCGGCTTGCCGGTCGGAACAAGCTTGACATGCCGTTCCAGATTGATCGAACCGAGGTTGCAGGATTCATAGGGGCC